>NZ_LT607756.1:1820000-2130000 GCF_900095295.1 Methanobacterium congolense | reverse complement strand
AAACCTGTATGGCTCAACATTGGCATAACCAGTGAACTTGAAGCCTATGGAAAGGAGATTGCAGGTGTTACAGGTGCGGTGGAGGTTGCAAACCCGGAACTCCACAACAAGATCTGCCCAAGCAAGTCACTTGATGACATAGGGCACATGCTTGAACTTGCAGGGGACATGGGCTTTAAAAAGGCTGTAACAATAATATTAGGCCTTGGAGAAACACCAGGAGACTTGGAATACCTATGGGAAATGATAGAAGACCTTGGAATCAACAGGGTCATATTTTACTCCTTGAATCCCCACAAGGACACAGCCTACGAGAATTCTCCACAGCCTGCATCCCTTTACTACGCAGGTGTTGTTGCAGCCACAAGGATAAGGTTCCCAGAGCTTGAAATTATCACAGGAACCTGGACAGATAACCTTGCCAACATAGGCTCCCTGATACTTGCAGGTGCCAACGGATTAACCAAATTTCCCCTTTTCAAGATGTTTGGAACAGGCTACGGTAGGCGTGTTGAGGAAGAAGTTCGATGGGCTGGTAGAAGCCTTGAGGGAACCTTCACAGATTTTGACATGCTCACAACTGGAACCATTCCCCATCCCAAAGTCGAGCCTTTTATAAAAAGATATATTGATATGTGTCTCAATAATAAATCAGAGCAAAATAAGGATTAAAAATCAATGATCAAAGTGTATTAAATAATATTTATTACCAGATTTTCAAGGAGGAATAACCATTAAGATGAAATGCGGACTGGAAATTCATGTTCAGCTTGAAACTGATTCCAAATTATTCTGTACCTGTCATACAAATTATCAGGAAGCCCCAGCAAATACAAACATATGTCATGTCTGTCTGAACCAGCCAGGGGCCAAACCCTACCCACCAAACAGGGATGCACTTGACGGTGCTGTAATGATAGCCCTCATGCTGGGCTGTAAAATATCACCGGATGTCACCTACTTCCAGAGGAAGCACTACGATTACCCTGACCTCTCCTCAGGTTACCAGCGTACATCCATCCCCATAGGATACGAGGGAGATTTGAACGGTGTCAGGATAAGGGAGGTTCACCTTGAGGAGGATCCAGGTCAGTACAAACCAGATCTTGGAATTGTGGACTTCAACAGGTCAGGAATACCTCTCATTGAGATCGTTACAGAACCTGATATGACCTCACCTGAAGCAGCCCGTACTTTCCTCAGAGAACTTATTAGGGTTCTTGAATACAGTGGAAGTGCCCGTGGAGAGGGTACAATGCGTGCAGATGTTAACATATCCCTTGAGGGAGGTAAAAGGGCTGAGATCAAGAACATAAACTCAATAAAAGGTGCTTACAAGGCCCTGAAGTTCGAGATGATACGTCAGAAAAATCTCCTGAAACGTGGAATAGAAATAAAACAGGAAACAAGGGCTTTCCTGGAATCACAGATGATAACTGTTCCAATGCGTCTTAAAGAAGAGGCAGAAGATTACAGGTACATACCTGATCCAGATCTACCTCCAATGCTTGCAGAGGAGGAAAGAGTTGAGGCAATAAGGGAAGCAATGCCAGAACCATCCCACATCAAAACTGAAAGGTTTGTAGCAGAGTACGGAATTGAAAAGGACCATGCAAAGGTCTTAACCTCAGAACTCGATCTTGCAGATGCCTTTGAGGAAGTTGCAAAGGTCGTGGATCCAGAGTTCGCTGCACTATGGATGAGGGATGAACTCAAGCGTGTTGTTTACTACAACAAGCTGAGCTTCAAGGAAAGTGAAATAACGCCTGCGCAGATCATAGATTTGCTCCAGCTTCTGCAGAATAAGAAGGTCACTGCCAAAGCAGGTAAGAAGATCATGGAGAACCTGCCAAAAAATTCCAAGATGCCCTCCACCATAGCAGAGGAACTGGGTCTTTTAGGTGTTGTTGAGGAAGATGTGGTTGTGGCTGCAGTGAAACAGGCCATAGATGAAAACCCTGAAGCAGTTTCAGATTACCATGAAGGTAAGAAAAACGCGATGAACTTCCTTATAGGTCAGGTTATGAGGCTTACAAGGGGAAAAGCTGATCCTGGTGAAACTCATAAATTAATTGAAGCTGAATTGAAGGAGTAAAGGTAATTGATATCTAAATTTTAATATCTTCTTAATCAATAAATTCCCTAATGAATGATTGTTGAATCAGTGAGGAAGTGGATTAAGCTATTAATTAATAAAGATACTAATTAAGATATTGGGATAAGGTTGTGGTTTTCAAGATGGCAAAGAACATCCTGAACATGATACTCTGGCATCCTGAAATGGATGTTGAGAAAACTAGGATAACTTACGTCCACAGAGGTGCACGTGGAAACCTGAAAACAATCTCCGGAAGTTCAATAGAAAGTTTGGAAGGTGGATTCTTAATATTGAATGAAGGAACTCACATTCCATACCACAGAATCGTTAAAGTAGAATCCGACAAAAAAGTTCTATGGCAGAAGTAGATTCTGGAATTCTTTCTTGAATTTTCTTGAATTTGGTGAAAGATCTTAAATGAAATCTTATGAAAGAATCTTGGATGATTATATTACTCAACAATAACTCTTAACAACTGAATGATTTCAGAAATAAAAAAATGGATGGTGGAAGATTCAAATGACAAGTTCAGCCCTTGTAAAGGATTATATGACTCGAGATGTTATAACGGTAACTCCTGACACTCCAAATGAAGATGTTATAAAGTTAATGAAGGCAACAGGTCATGATGGTTTTCCTGTTAAAACAGATGGAAAGGTTATTGGAATGGTAACAGCCTTTGACCTTCTCCTCAAGGAGTGGGTTCCACATGTTGAGGGTATAATGTCAAGGGATGTTGTTGTGTCTGACCAGGAAATGTCTATAAACGATGCTGCAAGGGTCATGTTCCGTATGGGAATATCCAGACTACCTGTGGTTGATAAAGATGAAAATCTGGTTGGAATATTAACCAACACCGATATTGTAAGGTCTCATATAGAGAGATCAACTCCAATGAAGGTTAACTACTTCAAAAAGACCCTGGAACAGCTTTACAATATAAAAACCAAGATCGTGCGTATGAAGGTACCCATCGAAAATCTGAGACCCACACAGGATAAGATATACGCCGACGAACTTCAGGGAAGAACCTACGAACTTAAAAGAGGTCTTGCAGAACCAACCATAGTTGTTAAGGTTGGAAAGCGTTACGTTCTTGTGGATGGTCATCACAGGACAGTTGCAGCCCGAGAACTTGGTTACAAGGAAATAGATTCCTACGTCATCAAGATCGATAAGGATATGAGGCTTGGGCTTGAAAAAACAGCTGATAAAAATGGTATATTCTCATTTAAGGATATAGAAATAATAGATGATGCACAGCACCCACTGATAGCAATAACAGGACCGCTCAGGGAGATAAAAAAGTGAAAGACAAAATAATAAGGGAAGTTTATCGGGTTTTAGAGGAAAGACGTGACAATCCAATTGATTCATACACATCCAAGATAATGCAGGACAGTGATAAACGTGCAGAGGATAAGATCCTTGAAAAGATAGGTGAAGAATGTGCAGAGGTTTTAATTGCATCCAAAAATGATGAAAACCTCGTTTATGAATCTGCAGACCTCATATTCCACACACTGCTTCTTCTTGTTTACAAAGGTGTGGAACTGGATGAACTCTTCGAGGAGTTTGAGAGGAGAAGAAAATAAATTCAATCCTGCTCAATTCTATTCAATCCTATTTTTAGTTTTATTTTACATTTTAAAACTGGAAATTATTTAAAAAATTCTTTGCTAGCATTAGGATATTACAATACGATTATCAAAAATTTACCCTTCTAATTTTGCACATTGAAAAAAGGTTTAAATAAAGAATTCAAAGATTTATGAGATTGTTTGGGGTTTTATACCATGTTGTATCGTGAATTAGGTTCCACAGGTGAAAAGGTATCTATACTGGGATTTGGTGCAATGCGCCTGCCCACTTTGGATGGTCAGGACGCTAAAATCGATTTTGAAAAAACAAAAGAGCTCGTACGCTACGCAGTGGACTGTGGAGTTAATTACATAGACACTGCACATCCCTACCACAGTGGTGAAAGTGAAAGGGTGCTTGGAGAAGTTCTCAAGGACGGTTACAGGGAGAAGGTTCACCTTGCAACCAAACTCCCAAGCTGGAAGATCCAGACAAGGGAGGACATGGATTTCTACCTTGAAGAACAGATGAAACGCCTTCAAACGGATCAAATAGATTTCTACCTTTTACACTCCCTCAAAAAGGACTACTGGGAGAATTTGAGCTCCCTGGGTGTTCTGGAGTTCCTGGATGATGCGGTTGCAGACGGCAGAATAAAGTACACTGGATTTTCGTTTCACGATGAGATCGATCTTTTCTTTGAGATAATCGACTCCTACAATTGGGATGTGTGTCAGGTTCAGTACAATCTGGTTGATGAGAACTATCAGGCAGGTATAGATGGTATAAGGTATGCATCAAGTCAGGGAATCGGAGTTATCGTGATGGAACCCATGAGGGGAGGAGCCCTTGTGAATGAAGTACCAAGGGAGGTTCAAGAGATATGGGATGAAGCTCCAGTAAGGAGAACTCCTGCAGAATGGGCTTTGAGATTCCTCTGGGATAAAAAATGTATAAGCACGGTTTTAAGTGGTATGAACACCTTTGAGCAGCTTGAAGAAAATTTAAAAATAGGTGAAGCAGGGCTTCCAGATTCCCTCACTGATGATGAGCTGGATCTTGTAAGGGAAGTTAGAAGGGTTTACCATCAAAGGATGAAGGTGCTATGCACTGAATGTGGTTACTGCATGCCCTGTCCAGATGGTGTGAACATTCCAGGAAACTTCAGGTACTTCAACAGTGCACATATGTATGGTGATGTTGAGAATGCCCGGATGAACTACTACGGACTCTTAACTGAAAAGGAGCGGGCTTCAAACTGCACCCAGTGCGGTGAGTGTGAGTGGATTTGTCCCCAGATGATCGATATCAAGGGGACCCTCAGAGAGGTTTCCAAAACCTTTGAAAAATAAATTGATTCGATAGTATGTTAATTGGTATGTAAAATTCAGTGTTTCACTTCAGCCATGAAACGTTCCTTTATGGCACATGCATCCATGGGTATTATTGGAACATTTGCATTTCCAGGTTCAACCTTGACGTGGACAAAAACAGGTCCCTCTGCATCTAAAACTTCCCTGAAATTGATTTCATCCTTGAAGTAAAACACTTCCCTGAATCCTATGCTCTCTGCAATCTTCCACATGTCGAAGGATGATGCGTAGGTGCACTGGGAACCTGTTGAACCATAGCATTCATTGTCAAGCACCACCAGCACCATATTTTTTGGATTCTGGTTGTAAATGGTTACAAGGCTTCCCATGTTCATGAGAACAGAGCCATCACCGTCAAATACAATTACCTTCTGTTCTGTGGACAGTGCAAGTCCAAGTCCGATGGAGGATGCCAGTCCCATTGAACCCAGCATGTAAAAATGGGTGGCCTTGTCTTTAACATGGTAAAGTTCCCTTGATGGGAATCCTATATTGCAGACAACGAGTTCATCCTCAAGTTCATCTGTGATAAGTTTAATAGCATCTATCTTCTTCATTTGCACATCCCTCGCTTTAAATCTTAATCTCATTAATTATTATTAATAAAAATTAACTAGTTATCACTAGCTATCTTAATTAAAGATCTCATTGAAATAATGTAATTATCTTACTTCATTTTTATTCTGCAAGTTATAAAAAATTTCTTTTAGTGTTGTTTTATTTTTTATAGTTTACCTTAAATTTAGTTTTATGTGTTAACCTAAATTTCAGCTTTGAATTAAGTTGTAACCCTTCTGTTTCCTGTAACGATACGTATGAAAACACTTATATATGCTTGTACATACAACTATCTTGTTGATTGAAACTGGAGGTTTACACATGAAAGTAGTAGGATTTGTAGGAAGCCCAAGGGAGGGCGGAAACACAGAAATTCTTGTTGATGAAATGCTGAAGGGAGCTTCAGATAATGGAGCAGAAACCAAACTTTTCAACCTCAACTCACTTAAAATAACACCTTGTCAGGCATGTGAACGCTGCAAAGTCAATGGTGGTGAATGTGCCACAAAAGATGATATGCAGACACTTTACAAGGAAATAAGGGAATCAGATGCATTCGTACTTGGAGCACCAATTTACATGTGGCAGATGTCAGCCCAGGCAAAACTGTTCACAGACAGACTTTACGCATTCTTCATGACAGGATTTGAAGAAAAATACGGTAAAAAAGAGATTGCATTGGCATTCACACAGGGAAACCCTGATGCAAACGCTTTCAATGATTACCTGAACTCTGTAAAAGATATGTACGGTCTCTTTGGAAATGTCAGGGATCCACTTGTTGCAGGGGGAACCCATGAGCCCGGTGAGATCAGGGGCAATGAAGATGTCCTTAAAAGGGCAAGGGAAATAGGAAAGGATCTGGTTATTTAAATGGAACTACAATCCTTTTTTATTTCTATTTTTTATTTCTTTAAATTCTTTAAATTCTATGGCTTAAAAGGGACATATTTTTATGAGGTTTTTTAAATGGAAAATGAAACATTGAGGGTTATAAAAAATCGTAGAAGTGTTAGAAGTTATCTCGACAAAGCAGTTAGCCAAGAAGACCTCAAAATTTTGATAAAATCAGGTATGGCTGCACCAAGTGCCGTGGATATGAGGCCGTGGGATTTTGTAGTTGTCAAAAAGAAATCCACACTCAAAGCCCTGGCTGATGTTATGCCCTTTGGTAAAATGCTCCCTGGTGCAGGTGCAGCTGTGGTCGTCTGTGGGGTGCCTGAGAAATCTGTACCCGATGCTCCTGAATTTTGGGTACAGGACTGTTCTGCTGCTTCAGAGAACATTCTTCTGGCTGCAGAATCCATGGGACTTGGAGCTGTTTGGTTGGGTGTTTATCCAGTCAAAGAACGAATTGAAGGTGTTAGGAAAATACTCAACATCCCAGAAAACGTTGTTCCCCTAAACATCCTCTCAATAGGATATCCTAAAGGCTTAGAAAAGCCCAAAGACAAGTTTGAAATGGAGAAGATCCATAGAGAAAGATGGTAAAAGGATCTATAAGATTTGAGAAAAAGCTTTAATATAAAGTGGGATGAGAGAATGAAGGTCATGGCATTTAATGGAAGTCCAAGAAAGAAATGGAACACCGCAATACTCCTTGAAAAAGCCCTTGAAGGTGCAAGATCACGGGGGGCAGAAACAGAACTCATACATTTATACGACTTGAATTATAAAGGCTGTAAAAGTTGTTTTGCCTGTAAACTGAAGGGAGGAAAAAGCTACGGCAGATGCAACATCAAGGACGAGTTAACACCTATCCTTGATAGAATCACCGAAAGTGATGCCCTGATCCTCGGATCTCCCATTTATCTCGGAACAGCCACAGGAGAAATGCGATCCTTCTTCGAGAGACTGATATTTCCATATCTGGTTTACGATTCTGAAGGATCAACCTTATTCCCTAAAAGGATGCCTGTTGGTTTCATCTACACCATGGGTGTGACTGAGAAGGTGATGAAAGAGGTGGGGTACCTTGAACATTTCAAGGTTGCAGAACGTCTTGCTGGACGGATAATTGGAGAAGCAGAGTCTCTACTTGTTACGGATACCTATCAGTTCGATGATTACTCCAGGTACGTTTCCTCACGTTTCGACCCAGAAGCCAAACTCAAAAGGAGAAAAGAGGTATTTCCAGTGGACTGTGAAAGGGCATTTGATATGGGTGCAAGGTTTGCAGGAAAGAATGAGCTGTTGAAATAAACCTTGAATAAATTTGAAATCGAAAGATCTTTTAAATTTAGCTTTTTTCAATTGTTTTAAAAAATTTTGAAGTTTTAAAATACATCCTGAATAAAAAAATTAATCACTTAAAAGCACGTTTTTTATTAAAGTAAACTTGAAAAACTTGTTTTTGCTATTTTAAAAATTAGTTAGTTCGTTTATAAAAATATAATGATAATGCTCTCCAAAACCAAAAAACTTAAAATTAACTGTTATGTTAAAGATCAGTGCTATTTAATTCCATGGAAACTCTTTATATCTTCCATTAAGTAGGTAAGAACCATAAATGATTATTGATATAATTAAAAGGGCTCCACAAATGGAAAAAAGCCATAAATTGTCTTTAAAAGTGGTGAAATCAAATTTATAGAAGAAAATCAGTAAAATTCCTTCTAATAGAAAAAGGGCATAAATAACGGGAAAAAATACTTTGTAACTTTTTTTTCTTTCCTTACATATATAATAAACAGGAAGAAGCAATAGGAATGGAAGAAATATTATCATCATAATCCCTTTCATAATTAATATATTACAATAAACAAATACAAGCACTAAAACTTTAAAAACTTTTTTCTTTTCCACGTTTTACCTTCTTCAATTCAAGTATTGACTTTTATTTTTTTAAAAAAATCAAAAAAGAATTTAAATTGTTTTAACGGTTCCAAAATTTTAATAATTTTCTTAACTTTCTACCAGAACCCAATGTCCAGAAGAATTCCCACTGGTGTGCCCCCAGTTTCTGAGAGGCTCCATGCATCAGAAATAACCTTCAGGGCTTCTTCAGGAGTTTTAGGATTGAAGTAAGGTATGTCGAGTGCATCCAGAACCTTCGGGGTGGCCTTGCCCATGGGTATCTGGGCTGATATTTTCTCACCCAGGGTTCCCCTGTGACTCATAACCATGAGAACAGGGAACTGGTAGAGTTTAAAAAGTGAAGCCAGGGCATTTACAGAGTTGCCCAGTCCGGAGTTCTGCATGAGTATTGCAGGCTTCTTTCCACCCATGAAAGCCCCGGCACATATTCCAAAGCCTTCTTCTTCCCTTGTAACAGGAACATGCTTGATTTCAGGGTCGCATTCCACCATCTTGAGAACTTCTCCAAGGTTCACACAGGGAAGGGTGACTACGAAGTCTATTCCTGCCTTTTTAAGGGCTTCGTAAACTGCTTGGCTACTGTCCACCTATGATTTCCTCCAGATCAAGTGATACCTCATCTGCTATTTCCTTGAGCTGTGAAAGGAGTTTATCATCCAAAGATACACCTTCTTCTTTGTACCTTTTAACGTTACGAACTTCCATATCACCAGGTATGAAAATGTTTCCAGGGGCCTTAACCTCAGATATGAAATCGTCAACCTCTGTTTTGAATGTTTCAACATCACCAAATTTACTTGGGTCTATGGCAACTATGAGATCTCCCTTTGTGCACATCTCTTCTGGATGTGCTGTTCCAGTAACTTCTTTACCAAAGGAAGCCCCTACAAGGGGTCCTGCCATTAATTCGATCATGAAAGAAAGTGCGTAGCCTTTGTGGGCTCCGAATGGAAGTATCGATCCTTTAAGTGCTGCTTCTGGATCTGTGGTTGGATTTCCATCTGCATCCAGTGCAACGTTCTCGGGTATACGTTCACCCTTCCTCATTGCTTCAATAAGTTTACCCCTTGCAGATGCGGATGTTGCCATATCAACAGACACATAGTTCTTGTTTGAGGGCATTCCAATTGCTATTGGGTTTGTACCTATTATTGGTTCTTTTCCACCCAGGGGAGCGACAGCTGGTTCTGTGTTGGCTATTGCAACACCGATCATGTCCTCCATCAGTGCCATGTCTGTGTAGTAACCTGTGGCACCGAAGTGGTTGGAATCATGAATACCAACAAGACCTATTCCTGTTTCCTTAGCCTTTTCTATTGCAAGTTCCATTCCTCTGGAAGCTACAACGTGTCCAAACCTGTGATTACCATTTATAAGGGCTGTTGAAACAGTCTCCCTTTCAACAACTATTTCTGTATCCGTTTTTATCGTGCCGGCCTTCAGTCCCTTTATGTACTGTGGAAACCGTCCTATTCCATGGGACGTGAATCCTTTTAAATCTGCGTCTGCAGTGACATCTGCAACGATCTTTGCGTCCTCTTCTGACACATCCATCCTCTTCAGAATTTCGATGATTAATGACTTCTCCGCGTCTATTTGTATTTTCATGCATGCACCTTCGTTGAGTTATAACTGGATAATAGTATCCTTGAAGGTTTTTACCTTAACCTTCTCTTCCTGGTCGTCTAAAGCGTAACCTATTTTATAAGCTTTGTTGTACTTTTCTATAATCTTTACTGTTGTATCTGCATCCTCAGGATTTACAATAACAACGAAACCAATTCCCATATTAAAAACCCTGTACATCTCCTCAAGGGGCACTCCAAGTGATTGTAGAGATTTAAAAAGGGGTTTGGGTTCTGGTAGTGTGTTTATATCGTAACCTGTACCCTTCTTAAGGCGTTTGAGGTTTGTGAATCCTCCTCCAGTGATGTGTGCAAGGCCATGAACATCAACATCCGCCTTCAGAAGTTCCACCACCGGGTCAACGTATATCAAGGTGGGTCTCAGGAGTTCTTCACCAACCGTTGTATCTGGATCATCTGGCAGTGGGTCATCAACCTTCAGACCAGCTTCCTCGAAGAATACCCTTCTTGCAAGGCTGAGTCCGTTACTGTGTATACCGCTGCTTTCTATTCCAATTAAAACATCACCCTCTCGGATGTTTTCACCGGTCACAACACTGTCAAGGTCAACGATTCCAATTCCAGTTCCTGCAAGGTCGAAGTTCTTTATTATCTCCGGGAGTGATGCAGTTTCCCCACCGATCATTGCAACTTTTGCCTGTTTGCATCCTTCAAGAAGGCCTTCAGCTATCTGGGCTGCAGCTTCAGGATCCGGTTTTTCAACTGCAAGGTAATCCACCATTGCTATGGGTTCAGCTCCAACACAGAGTATGTCATTTACAACCATTGCAATGCAGTCTATTCCAACGGTGCTGAAGTCGTTCATCATTTCAGCCACAAGTATCTTACTGCCAACACCGTCCGTGCTCATTGCAATACCCTTATCTCCAAGTTTAACAAGTGCAGCAAAATGACCGCTTTCTGTTATTATGTCCCTAAATTTAAGGGTTTCTTTGAGTTTTGAAGTCAGTGCAGAAACTGTCACCTCTTCAAGACTTATATCTACCCCAGATTCTGAATAAGTTACCATAAGTTCACCACGTTATATTTGTATCTGATCTTGATTGGATTTTATGTACATTTCTAGTTATTTTATTTTAAAATAGCTATTAAATTAATTTTAGTCATTGATCCATGAATTAGTAGTTTTTTACAATGGATTTTCACATGTTCCCCTCTGCTTTTCAGGAGCACATTTCATTGAAACTTCTAAATTCTTTATGAATGTTTTCTCATTGGAACTAATTAATATCTTCGCAACATAGCTTAAAGCATTAACTCCATCCTGTCTAACACCATAGTCATCATCATCAAGAAAAGCTTTTAACCTGCGAATATGTCCCTTTTCATGGAAACTGTTGGCATAAATAAGGGATAATCCATTCAAAGCATTTTTTTTGCCAGATTCATACTCTAAAAGCTTTGAATAGGGATCTGTGCTGGCTTCAATAAGTTTTTCTTCAAATACATCATCGAACAGGTATTCAATGTACTCCAGTTCCGGGAATGATTTTATCATGCGGGAGTAGAGGAAGTTTCGGTATAAGGAGTAACTGCATCTGTTATAGAAACGTAGCACATGTCCTCTAAATTTAGTATCGGGTTTAAGAAGTTTTATTCTATTAAAAAACCTTTTAATAGGTTTAAAATGAGTTTTATATGTATATGTGGGGTTAAAATGGCTTAAATTTTCATTGATGAGATATGGAATTCCATCAAAAGCTTCGGAAATTAAGTTCAAAGCTTCCATCTTGTTTAGTTCATCTGAAATTACATCAAGCGAATCAATTGCAGATCTACGGACTTGCTCGTCTTTATCATTATCCATGCTCTGCAGCTCTTCAAGAATCAGTTTTTGTATCTTCCTTTGAGGTACCAAAACGAACAACTGTCCAAGAAAATGTGCAACAACATCCCTTTTTTTGTGGGATATTAAGGTTATCAATAGATCAATACCTAGATTCAGATCTGTATTGTTTCCGGAGCTTTTTAGATGTTTTAAAATTCCTTCCAGCTGTTTTATGGGCTCTTCATTTACGTCTTGTTTGCTGTAATGGGGTTCATAGGTTTGTTCGTGGCCGAAGTAGGATCTTCCAAAAACCGTAATGGGACTATACTTTTTTTTAAAAGTTATCTCAACCCCATATCACCTCCACCCCCCTCAAATTTTGTTTTTACCTTGATTTGAGGTATTCAAAGGTGTATAACATTTCTTACTTCACATTTTATTATTTGACCTTAGGATTTATTAAATTTTACGGAGACCTTAATAAAGAATTTTAAGCTCTTAGGTTAAGTTCTGATGTTATTTTTGATTCAAATCTGAATAAACGATTTTTAATCGTAATAAATTCAATCAAAATAACTATTAAAAGAAAAAATTAATTTAAAATCATTTAAATCATGAAAAATAACTCTTAAGTCCATTAAAATGATTCCATCTAAAAAAAGAGGGATATGATCCCTAAAATATCTTTTTAAGGAATTCATATTCATTGTATTCTGACAGTTTCAAGGTTCATTGGAGTTTTGGTTTCGATTTTGTACTGTCTGTATATGCTTGAAGCGAGGTCCAGTGTTTTGTAGTTGTCACCGTGGCATATCATGATCTTCTCTGGTTTTGGTGAGAGCCTTCTAACGTACTCCATCAACTGTCTCCGGTCTGAGTGTCCACTGAAACCTTCAATGGTTTTTATTTCCATCTTCACGTTGTAAACGTTGGTTTTACCCTCTTCTTTAAGGGGTATTTCCTTCCAGCCCTTCTGGATCCTTCTACCAAGGGATCCCTCTGACTGGTAACCCACGAAGACCAGGGTGTTTTTCTCGTCTTCACAGAGCCATTTGAAGTACTCAACTGAATTTCCACCTGTTAGCATTCCTGATGTTGAGAGAATTATTGATGGTTCTCCTTCAACAATGTTCTGCCTTTCGTTTCCACCGTTGACCTTGTTGAAAACATCTGATATGAATGGGTTCCTTCCCATGTGGAATATCTGGTCCCTCAGATCCTTGCTCAGGTACTCTGGACGGGCTGTGTGTATTGCAGTTGCCTCCCATATCATTCCATCTATGTAAATAGGTACCTCGTCGATGATTCCATGTCTGATGTACTCATCAAGAACTATCATGAGTTCCTGGGCACGTCCAACAGCAAAAACAGGTATTAAAACCTTTCCGCCACGTTCAAGTGTTTTGTAGATGATCTTAACGAGTTCCTTCTCTGCATCGTTGCGTGTTGGTTGAACATCGTCGTGTCCACCGTAGGTGCTTTCCATAACCAGGGATTCTATACGTGGGAACTTGTTAACTGCAGGTTCAAGCAGCCTGCTTCTCTCATATTTGAAGTCACCGGTGTAAACGAAGTTGTGCTGACCATCTCCTATGTGCATGTGGGTGATGGCAGAACCGAGTATGTGGCCTGCGTTGTGGAGGGTTAACCTTATATCTGGAGCTATATCTGTCACTTCACCGTAGTCAAGGGTTATGGTATGTTTAATGCTCTTTTTAACGTGTTTGACATTGAATGGCAATGGATTATCTTCTCTGTGAGCTATGTCAATATGATCAAGCTGTAAAAGAGTCATTAAGTCCCTTGTTGGTGTTGTACAGTAAACAGGGCCTTCATATCCGTAGTGGTAAAGGTAGGGTAAAAATCCGCAGTGGTCAAGGTGGGCGTGGGATATGATAACTGCATCAAGATCGTCTAAAACAAATTCTGGAACGTTCAGGTAGGGATAGGAACTTTTATCATCTGTACCCGCAACGTTAACACCACAGTCAAGCAGTATCTTACTGTGGGTTGTCTGCAGGAAGAGCGAAGACCTTCCAACCTCTCTAAAACCGCCCAGTGACGTTAAACGTGTCCATTCATTCTCTGATGGCAGTTCCCTGTGGATCCTGTTTCCAAGGTCCTGTAATATTTTTTTACGTTCTTTACTGTTCTTCCTGAGGGTTCTTCTAACCCTTTGTATAACTTCTGATGTTATTGGTGGGGTTCTAAGAATTTTAGGTGCCCAACCAATGTTTCTAACTATTTCACGGGATGTTGATCCGTACTTACCAATGACAAGACCAGGTTTTCTGGCCTCTATTATTACCTCGCAGGTTACATCGTCAAAGGAGATGTTGGTTATTTTCGCATCATCAGGAACTATCTCATGGATCTTCTGAATTGCCTTTTCAGGCTCCATAAGAACGGAACGGTCAGAACGTATGATTATACGTTTCCTTATGTCCTTTGCAAGGTCCCTGATGAGGTCACCATTTTCTGTGATGATCTCAGGATTTTTTGTGTAGATCACAACCTCCGGACCTTCAAATTCTACCTTTGCTACTTGTACTCTTTTGGGTAATCTTTGTACTATTGTATTTTTAATTTCTTGAATCTCTGAACCCATATAATCACTTCTAAAAAATAGAAAACAGCTTTAAATTAATTAGATGTTAAAACAGCTGCGTTTACGATTTATAAACAATTTATAATAATTTATGTAAATTTAGTCTAATAAAAAAGGTTTAAAAAGTTTAAACTCAAAATTAGTTTAATTCTTTAATCTTCTTTTCCACCTCTTCAGGAGGCAACATCTTAAATCCTTCTTCCTCGGTAATGGTTGCAACAAGCATTCCGTTACCAGAGTAGGTGTCTCTTTCAATTGCAGATTTTATTGCTTTTATGGCCACATCAACTCCCTCTTCAACGTAGAGGTCTTCGCTGTAGCGGTCTTCAAGCACACCGTATGCGAAGGGTGAACCTGAACCTGTGGATACTACCATGTCCTTTACAACTCCACCTGCGGGATCCAGTGAGTAAATTGCTGGGCCCTTAGCATCAACTCCTCCAAGGAGGGTCTGGACGTAGAGCGGGTTTGAATGTAATATGTTTGATGTCAGTGTTGCTGCAGAATCAACGCTTATTCTTGCACCGTTTCTGAGTCTGTAAAGTGCTACTTCTGCACTTATGTACTTCATTAAAACCTGTGCATGGGAAACAGACCCTGCAATTGTTGCGCCTATGTGGTCGTCTATCCTGAAGATCTTCTCAGCGACCTTGTGTGCTACTAAATTGCCCATGGTGGCTCTTCTTTCTGTAGCGAAAACAACTCCATCTTTACAGGTCAAACCAACAGTTGTAGTGCCTATTAATTGATTTTTATCGTTCATTAAATACACCTCGAAAAAAATACGGCAAATAAAAATAGTTTTTAAGTAAGAATTGTCTATCCCTATTTTATAAATTCATTCTATATAAATATTACTAGTTTTACTTTTTTTCATTTCTTCAAGGGTTTACTAATTTAGGTGAAGTAAAACCTTTCTTGTTCGATAGTTTAGCTTTTAAAATCTATAAAGGTTTTCATTTTATTTTTTTTGAATTCAATTGAATATTTTGAAGATGTTTATACTATGTAAAACTTTAAACATCCAACAAAAACCCATCAAAAACTTTAGGACAATATTTATATTAGCAAAATACAGTTTTAAAGCCAAAGCAAAGCCTTAAGTTTAAAATAAAAAAATAAGGAATTAAATTGAAATAAACTCATCAGGTTATTAAAACGTCTAACCTGTCTTCTTCAATTCCATTTTTAATTTCACGAGCTATTCTGCGACCCATACTCATAGGTTCTCCGAAGAGTAGGTAACTGTAGGGTGAACCATCCATGAAGGTGTTGGTTCCACCATCGGTTCTTGCACTCATCTCAAAAACAACTATCTCCAGGTTGTCGGTGCACATGCTCTGCAGACAGAACGGACCGTTCATTCCAGGTTTCACGAGTTCTTTTGCAGTTTCAACAAGATTGTCACCGATTTCAAAGACCTGTGGGAGTAATGATTCCCTCATGACAACTGGATGGTTTCCTGTGACAACGTATGATGGGTCCAGTCCCACTTCAAGCTGGTCCTTGGCAGGTATTCTGCATAATCCATCTATATTTGACTCAAAACGGCTGTCCATTCCCAGAACTTCTACCTCATCTTTTAACACAGAGTAGAAGTAGTGCACACAGAAGTTACATCCTGAAACATATTCTTCTATATGAGCCTTTGCAATGTCTTCTTCTTCTATCCATTTCCTTTCAAGCATTGAATCGATCTTTTTGTTGTACTCCTCGGTGGAAGATGCAACGAAGTATCCACGACCTCCCCTTGCCCCAGGGAACTTAACCATAACGGCCCTGTCAATATCAGCAGGATCCTTATATTTGTAGGGCATCCTGATACCTGATTCGGTTATGAGTTTTCTTTCGAGGTCTCTTTCTGCTTCCCATCTTAGCACGTCTCGGTTACCAAACATTGGGACCTTGAATTTATCCTCAACATTGTCCAATCCTGCATATGCAACGAATGAACCGTGAGGAACCACTATACTGTTCATATCCCTGAGTTTCTGCTGCACGTCTTCGTTAACTATGTCCTTGAACTCATCAACAATTATGTATTCATCTGCAACGTCGAATCTCTGATATGGTACTTCCCTTCCTTTTTCACAGACCACAGCAGTTTTAAATCCTTCCCTTTTCGCCCCTTTCAGTATGTGCAAGGATGTATGACTTCCTAAGGTCGCAATAGTTATATCGTCCTTATCGTATCCATCCAAAATACTAAGAATCTCCTGTCTGTTTACTTTGCTCATTTGAATTCCTCCACATGTCATTTATTTGAATATGGTTCGTTTTGAATTCCTTTATGTTATTTTATTTCAGTATGATTTGTTTTTAATATTAATCTTTCGTTTTATTCTTTAGAGGGGTCAAATGCAAAATTATTACAAAGACTGGTACAACTCTGACTGAGGAAGCTAAAAAAAAGTAATGAATTATTTTTTTTGCATAGATGACAAGTTAATTGGAATTTAATAATTAATTAAGATTCAATTCATTGAATTAACAATTCTTAAATTAAGGATATGGAAAAAAGAAGAAAATAGAAAATCATTTATCTTCTACCAGTACCTCCAATGTTCCCTGGTAGGGATCTATTATTAAGCCATGTACAGGTACATCAGATGGAATGAATGGTGATCCCCTTATTTTTTTAACATTTTGAACCACATTTTCTTCCTCGTTATCGATGGCCCCTATCCACTCCTTAAGATCAAGATCTTCAACTGTTTTAGGACTCACTCCACGATCCATCATGGCAGCATTGATCTTCTCTGGATCAACATTTGCCATCCCACAATCGTAGTGTCCAACCACCATGATCTCTTCTACACCAAGGGCATACACTGCTGCTGCAAGGGATCTTATAACGTCCCTGTCTACTATGGTGTTACCGGCATTTTTTATTATTTTAGCATCGCCTCTTCCAATACCCATGGCAGGTTCTAAAAATCCTGTGAGCCGGGTATCCATACATGTTACAATTGCTAATTTCTTTTGAGGCATGTGACTCATTTTTTTAGGTTCAATGTCTTTAACAAAATTTTTATTGGCCTTTAATACTTCATCAAGCATCATTTTATCACCTAAAACTCCAATAGACCACAATTAGCACGAAGATTGTTCCGTACAAGAGGTGAGCAATGGATATATCTTTAAACCAATCGTGATCTACTAAAGTTATCGTGCCTCTGTATCATTGAATCTACAGAATCGCACGTCTTTTAATCTAGTAACCGGTATCTACTCCTCACTTGGCTCTTTATCTATTATAGAAAGGGGAGGTTTTTGTTCAACGTCGTATCCTGTATGGTATTTAAATGTTTCTTGCAGTTGGACATTTATCTTATGGAATATTTTTGCAAGTGGAATTTGTGCAGGGCACACTTCTTCGCACTGTCCACAGTTGGTGCAGGAATCCACCATGTGAATCATTCTTACGAAGTGGAACATTGGTGATGGTGGAATTTCTCCTTTTCCTACCCAATGATTAGATTCTGACTCAATAGAACATTTTACACAGAAACAGAGGGGGCATGCTTCTCTGCAGCCATAACATTTTATGCACTTGTCAAATTCATCCATGTACTGGTCAAGGGAGATCAGTTCACCACTTTCTTCTCCGAAATTCCTGTCCTGCCATTTGTTTGCCAGATTTACCATGGCTTTATCAATATTTGCACGTATCTCTATACCTTTTGGTACTGGATCCTGTACCTTTAAAGCTCCAGCTGCCAAGGCTTTATCTAAAACTTCTGCACCTTTTTCTGAGAATACTTCTACAAATGTTGCTTTTCCAGCCATAGGGCCTATAACTCCCCAGTTACCCATAGCAAGGTCTGACATTACAGGTATGTTGTTTTCACATCTTCGGCAGTTGGTTCTTCGGCCGTATCCCTCTTCTTCAAGCACATCTATGCCTATCTCTTTTTCTTGGTCGTCTGAGGTTTCTATGATTAAATTTCCCTTGGCGATCTCCTCTTTTACAACGGTGTCAGGGTCAATTTCATAGAATTTTTCTATCATTTCACGAGCCTGAACTGGTGGTAGGGTTCCACCACAGTTAACTCCAATCATCACAATGTTGTCCCTGTCTATCTGCTTTCTTTTCATGAGCTCTACAATGGTCATGGCGTCGCAGGGTTTGGTGGTAACGGCTATCTTCATGTCTTTTGCGCCGTTTAGGTACTTATTGAGTGTTTTTGCTATGTTCAGTGTTCCGCAGTGGAGGGATCCTGCTGTTTCTATGATTTCGTCAGGGTTTGTGATTAGGGTTGGTACGGCGTCGTAGAGGTCTGCTCCTTTTTTAACCGCTAACACTGCATCTACAAGACCTTCTTCAAGTAAGAATTTCATTATAGATGTCACAGCTCCGCCGCATTCTCCACTTTCAGCTATCTCATCGTCCGGAGACCATGCATAATACATATCGTTTACTTCAACCATCTAAATCACCCGATCTCCGCCTTATTTTTTCTCCAAGAGAAAGGACCGAGTTCCTTCACCTGATCACTAATACTCTTCATTGCGTTGGCAAATTTTTCCCCTTCCGATGCAGATATCCAATCTAAGTTGAATCTTCCTTCTTCAATGCCAACAGTCTTCATAACAGTTTTCAGGGCTGTTATTCTGCGGTCACATGCATAATTTCCCCTGTCGTAGTGACAATCTCCAAAGTGACATCCTGCAACCATCACTCCGTCTGCTCCCTCGTCAAATGCCTTTAGGACAAACAGTGGATTTATTCTGCCTGAGCACATCACCCTAATTATACGTACGTTAGGAGGATACTGAATTCTTGCAGTACCTGCTGTGTCGGCCCCACCGTATGAACACCAGTTACAACAGAAAACCAGAATTTTCGGTTCCCATCCCATAATATCGTCTCCATGTATTTTTTTTATCATATCTTTAATTTTTAATAAAAACATGAAAATTGTAGGAAGTGAGAATCCCCACTTCTCATTTTTAATATTTCACGTTTTATTTACCTGGCATTGGGAAGTAAGAAAGAGGTGGCTTTTTATCATCCATTCCCCTAGTGAAACCATAGGTTTCCTGGAGTTTGAGGTTAATCTCATGCCAGATTTTTGCCAGGGGTATTTCAGCAGGGCACACTTCTTCGCACTGTCCACAGTTGGTACAGGATTCCACCATGTGAATCAACCTTTCCATATGGAAAAGTGGTGATGGTGGAAGATCTTTACTCAGCCAGTCTGGACCTTTATCTGCCTCTAGACAGCAATTTTCACAGTAACAGATTGGACAAGATTCCCTGCAACCGAAGCACTTGATACATTTATCGAATTCGTCCATGTACTGGGCGATGGTGGTGAATATTTCACCTCTGCTTTCATCGAAATCTTTGGCTTGCCATTTACCTGCTAATTTTGCCATTATCTTGTCGATGTTTGCCCGAATTTCAACACCTTTGGGTATTGGTTCCTGGGTGTTAAGAGCTCCGGATTCTATGGCTTTACCAAGGACATCCGCACCCTTTTCTGAGAATACTTCTACAAAGGTGGCTTTACCAGCCAGTGGCCCGATCACGCCCCAGTTACCCAGTGCTAGATCAGCCATACGTGGGATGTTGATTTCACATCTTCGGCAGTTGGTTCTTCGACCGTATCCAGCGTCTTCCAGTTCGTCGATACTTATTTCCTGTTCTTCATGGTCTTTGGTTTCGATGATCAGTTTTCCTTTGGCAATTTCTTCTTTTAACACTTCATCTGGGTCAGTTTCATAGAATTTTTCGATCATCTGTCGAGCTTTAACAGGAGGCATGGTTCCTCCGCAGTTAACCCCTACCATAAGAACGTTGTCTCCATCCACCTCTTCCCTTTTTATTAATTCTACCAGAGTCATGGCATCGCAGGGTTTGGTGGTAACGGCTATCTTCATGTCCTTTGCACCGTTGAGGTATGTTCCAACTACTTTGGCCATGTTCAGTGTTCCGCAGTGGAGGGATCCTGTTGTTTCTATGATTTCGTCAGGGTTTGTGATTAGGGTTGGTACGGCGTCATATAAATCTGAACCTTTTTTAACGGCAAGTACTGCGTCCACTATGCCTTCTTCTAAAAGGAACTTTAATATGGTGGTTACTGCCCCACCACATTCACCGTTGGCAGCTATTTCATCGTCTGAACCCCATGCATAGTACATATCTCCTATTTGAACCATTGTGATCACTCCAGTTTTTCAATGCTTGCAGCGGAAACTTTCAGTTCAGGCATCTTTGCGTATGGATCCAATGCATCACCACTGGTGAGCATGTTTGCAGCACATTCAGCAAAGTGGAATGGTATGAACACTGTTCCCTGTATGATGTCATTAGTGACTTTGGCAGGAACTTCAATTTCACCACGTCGGGTTTTAACTTTGACCATCTCTTTATTCTTAATGCCCAGTTTAGCTGCGTCTTCAGTGTTAATTTCAACGAAACCAGTTGAAACTTCACGGTTCAAGGTTTCTGATCTTCGGGTCATACTTCCAGTGTGCCAGTGGAAGAGCAAACGTCCAGTGGTGAGTATGAATGGGTACTCTTCGTCTGGGTTTTCAGCTGGTGCTTTGAACTCAATGGCTTTGAATACTCCAAGACCATCAGGGGTTGAAAATTTCTCTGCGTGTAGTATGGGAGTTCCTGGATGTTCTTCATCAGGGCAAGGCCAGTGAAGTGCTTCTGGTTTTTCCAGCCTTTCTTTGTTCATACCAGCGTACTGTGGGGTGACTGATCGTATTTCTTCAAAGATCTCCTGTGCACTGTTGAATTTAAAGAGATCTGATCCCATTCTGGTGGCGATGTCAGAAGTTATAGCCCAATCGTCCCTTGATTCACCAGGTCCTTCCACAGCTTTTCTGATGTACTGCACACGTCTTTCAGTGCTGGTGAAGGTTCCGTCTTTTTCAGCCCATGAATATGCAGGTAACACTACATCAGCCAGTTCTGCGGTTTCAGTTAAAAAGATGTCCTGCACCACTAGGAAGTCCAGATTGTTTAGGGCTTCTCCCACGTGTTGTAGGTCAGGGTCGGATATCATGGGGTTTTCACCCATAATGTACATACCTTTAATATCACCAGCGTGGGCTGCGTGCATTATTTCCACTACTGTAAGACCTGGTTTACATGATAGGTCACTGCATCCCCAGGAACATGTCATTTTCTCTACAAGTTCTTCATTGGCAACGGCTTGATATCCAGGGAAACTAACCGGGAGTGCTCCCATGTCACATGCTCCTTGCACGTTGTTTTGACCTCGCAGTGGGTTTACTCCAGTACCAGGTCGGCCAATGTTACCTGTGAGCATGGCCAGGTTGGAAGTGGACATAACGTTTTCAGTTCCAACGGTGTGTTGTGTGATACCCATGGAGAACAGTAGGGAAGCGTTATCTGCTTTGGCGTACATCAATGCTGCTTCTCGGATGAGATCAGCAGGAACTCCTGTTATTTTTTCTGCTTCTTCTGGAGGATACTTTTTGACCATTTCTTTTAGTTCTTCGTAGCCAGTGGTACGGTTTTCAACGAACTCTTTATCTTCCAGTCCTTCGGCAATGATCACGTTCATCATGGAGTTAAGTAATGCCACGTCGGTACCGGATTTGAATGGTATGTACAAGTCAGCTTGTTTGGCAGATGGTGTGAACCTTGGATCTGCCACCATTATTTTTGCGCCTTTTGCTTTGGCTTGTAATGCTCTTCTCCACATCAATGGGTGTTGTTCGAGGGTGTTGGTTCCAATCAGGAACACCACATCAGAATGTGCACAGCTTTCCAGGGAGTTGGTCATGGCTCCGGATCCAAAGGTCTGGGCCAGCCCTGCTACTGATGGCCCGTGACAGAGTCTTGCGCAGTGGTCTACATTGTTGGTTCCAATAACAGTTCTAACAAACTTTTGGAATGTGTAATTGTCTTCGTTGGTACATCTGGCTGAGGATAGGAATGCCAGTTGTTCAGGGTTTTTTTCTTTCATTTCTGTTAATTTGGATGCAACTAGATCAAGAGCTTCATCCCAAGTTGCTTCTACAAATTCACCACCTTTCTTAATTAAAGGTGTAGTTAGTCTATCTTCTCGATGTACAAACTCATATGAAAAGTTACCCTTTGGGCACAGTTTTCCTTCATTTACTGGGTTTCTTTTCCATGGTTCCACACCTACGAGTTTACCGTCCACATTTACCAAGTTGAATCCACATCCGCATCCACAGTAGGGACATGTGGTCGGAACGTATTGAATTTCCATTTTTTTTACCTCCTTATATGCTAGAAAATAATCTTCTAAAAAACGTGAATGATCTTGATTATAATTGATTATCCCTGCTTTTCGCTTGGACAACGGGTTAAAATATTCTTAAGTAATATTTTTTATCCTTCAATGCATATTTATCTTCAATGATCTTATGAGAGTGTTATCAATCATATTTACGAAAAAAATTGGGGAAGTGGTTTAGTTTAAACCACTTATTGGGGTTAATCTGTCGATTCGGTTCCTCTAAGATATGTCCACCAGTAGATACATGCTACGAAGATTGCTCCACCAACGATGTTACCTAAGGTTGCTGGTATCATGTTGTTCATGAAGAACTGTGTCCAGCTTACTCCACCAATGAATATTCCAACAGGTATGAAGAACATATTTGCAACAACGTGCTCAAAGCCCATGGTTACGAAAGCCATTATTGGGAACCATATTCCTAATATTTTACCAATGATATCATCTGAAGCGATGGCTAGGTACACTGCAAGACAAACAAGCCAGTTACATCCAATAGCCCTCCAGAACACCTGGCTCCATGTTAATGAATGAACAGTTTTTCCTGCTGCTACGAAAGTTGCACCACCAAGTGCTTTGGTTTTAGCAATTGTAAGTGCTGTTGCTTCCCATGGCGGGGCTGTCAGTATACCTGTGGCTACAGCCAGGAAATATGCCACAAATAGAGCACCCACAAGGTTAAAAATCCAGCTTCCTACCCAGTTTCGGATGAGTCCCATCCAACTGGCCCTTTTTTGAAGAATTCCAAAGGGCATGTACATACAGTTACCAGTAAACAGTTCAGAACCGGCTATAACTACCAGCATCAGACCGACTGGGAACACTGCACCAAAGAGCAGTTTTACCATTCCCACAGGATAACCCGCAGCTGCCATACCACCTGTAGCAACTTCAGCCAGGAGTCCTCCAAAAGCAATATACGCCCAGCTAAAAAGCTTAAAAGAATCAAGTTACTCAAAGGGGCTTTATCTTTTAATTCTGCTATTCCGACACAGGCCTTTGCTGTATCTGCAGGCGATTTAAACGACGATGCCATATATTTGACCTCCTTTTAATAGAATTCAATTTTAATTTTCTATGTAGTACTCTGCGTACTATCCAAATATAACATGGATGTTGATAATAGGGTTTTTTCATATGATCAATCTATCATGATCTTTCAGTGACTAACTTCCATTGTAATGGATTAGCTTCTGTGTTTTGGGGACAATCAACCAAATTCTCCATGAACATTCATGATATATTGGATATAATTGATTCTCCCATTATATGCTATATAAATTTATGTTAAAAGAACCGTTTCGAAAGGTTTATATCCGTTATGCAGTGATTAGCACATCTATCAAAAGGGTTATTTGATTTTTAATTGGTTTATTGTGAATAATTAAGCCTTTGAAAGTTTTTTTCATGTAAATAGGGGTTTTAATGGTTTTTTCACAGTGGGGTCCTTCCTTTGTAAATTAATAAGAAACTGCAAATATAGTGCTACGGTTATGATTTGAATTGTATTGATTATTAATGTGGTAATTGTTGAAAAAAGATTGTTATCACTCAAATTAAGACTTAAATGCTATAACCTTTGTATTTTAACCAATAAATTCCTGAGATTTACAGACAAAATTAAACATATTTCCCACATGTAATGCCGAAAATTAATGAAGTGCACTATTTTACAATACGAAGGCTGTTAAATTAGCAAATTTTAGGAAATATAAATCAAATTGAGAGATATAAAAATGGATTGGAAATAAAATACTAATTTTAACCGTATTAAACACGAAAATAATTTTAAATAGATTTGTACATTAAAAAAAACCTTTGTAAAAAGTTAATGGATTCCTAATCGAAAAACCTCGCAAAACTAGACTTAACTTGGGTTGAATTTATTTAAATCCGCAATTTTATGCAGGATCCCCAGTTGAAATTTCAAAAAAATAAGGGGAATTTATCATGGGATTATTTTTTTCCTTTTATTTGTTCTTGTATTTCTTTTTGAATTTCGGTTTGGATTTTTCCTTTTATTTGTTCTTGTATTTCTTTTTGAATTTCGGTTTGGATTTTTCCTTTTATTTGTTCTTGTATTTCTTTTTCAACTTCAGCGGGGATTTTTCCTTTTATTTGTTCTTGTATTTCTTTTTGAATTTCGGTTTGGATTTTTCCTTTTATTTGTTCTTGTATTTCTTTTTCAATTTCTTCTGGCATTCTAACCACCCACTTAATTTCAAATTTTTTTTTATTGGATAATATTATTATATTACAATATAATAAATCTTCTCTTATACTTTTGAGGGGGTGAAAACTTTTATTGAGACTATGGAAATCAATGAAATTTATTCCCCTTATTTTTTGGGCTATAAACCCTTTGCTGAATGAGGAAGGGGCATAAGTGGGAGAGATACTCTAATTAAATCATTATTTATTCCTAATCCTGAATCATTTTAGGAGTTAAAAAACCTGAGAAGTTGATAAATTGACTCTGAGAGAAAATGTAAAACAACATCGCATGTGTTTTTGATTGAGAAAATTAAAAAATAAGGTTAATCATAAAAGGTTAATCTTAATATTAGAAAAAAAATGGCATGATTTAAGTTTCGGCTGCTTCTAGCATCCCATAACTATAAGCATGGAATTTGAATTAAGGTTCTCCATTCAATAATTGGAAAAGATTTTGTTTCGTATTCTAGTTACTCTAAACGTATCATAAAGATATTGCCATATTCTTACTCAACTGTTCTTTAATCAATGTAAATACAGACCTGCCATCCTGTTTATGATGTCAGTTTTTGTTACAATTCCAATGGGGGTTCCCTTTTCATCAACAACGATGAGTCTCCCAATTTTGTTTTTATTCAGGGTTTCAATGACCTTTGGAAGCTTAACATCGTGTTTCACAGTTTTTATGTATTTAGACATCAACTTCGTTATTCTGAGATCTTCTTCTTTATTGGCAATTGCCCGTGTAATGTCAGTCAGTGTTAAGATTCCAAGGATGTCCGAGCCTTTCATTACAGGTGCTCCATCTATTCCATTGTTGGATAGTATCCATGCTGCTTCCTTTATATCCATACTGGGGTCCAGTGTTATGAGATTTTGACTGGCAATTTCTAGAACGGATCTATTGGGAATACTTTGCAGGTCTCCAACATCCAGCAGTAAAATGTTATCAGTGTCATCCCTTCCAACAATTTTGCCATTGATCACAAGCTTATTGACGGGAGTTGGACCTACTCTAAGTTCTTCTCCAAGATTGAACTGCTTTATATTGCCCATAATATTTATTGCAGCTTCACATCCTGCTGGGTGGGGTATGCTGCCGAATTCTATTTTAGTAACTGTTACATCCTCTACCTTTTTTCCTTTTTTAAATATGGGGACGGTTGCTTCTTCGTCTGCTACGTTGATGTTTAAAGTTTGATAAGCTTCTAAAGTTGGTTTGTATCCTCCTTTAGGGCCTGAAATGCCCTCTACTATGTGTAAACTCCTCAAATATTGCATTTGATTTCTTATGGTTCCAGGGTTACGGTTCATAACCGAGGCAATTTCTTCCCCTTTAACAGGACGGTAATTTGATTTTTTGTAAAGGTCGATCAAGATTTGTAGGATCTCTTTTTGGACGGGTGTAAACATATTAGCCACCTTACAATAATATTTTGTAAGTCTTGCGAATATTTAGTGATTTGAATAAAATAAATATTGTTATTTGTATGTTGTTCATCCCAATTAATATGGTTTTGTTGAATTAAACTTTTTTTAATTTATAATGGCCTTTAAAATGCTTTTTCCATGTATTTTGCAGTGATCCAGTTTATCCATAGCATGGATTCATTTTTGGTGGGAAATTCTCATTTATCACACAATATGGAGTTTAAATTACTATTATTTATTCTTCTTCAGGTAACGAATGATGTGTGACTTTTATTGAATTTCAATCTTAATCATTAGATCAACTTATTTTTAATAAAATTCAATTATTTTTAATAAAATTGTTGAAAATAATTGGAAACGTATTATTTATTATTAAATACATTATTTTGATTATTAAATATATTGCCCGAGTTTATTTTCTGATGATTCTTATTTTAATTATATTTTAACTTTGTTTAAACTTTAAATGATATTTAATGCTAAATATTAGGTTTTTTTATCCAAAAAACTCTTTTAAAGGTTTCATTCATTTCTCTGAACAACTTATTTATTATCCTCAGGTGTAAATAAATCTATGAAGGGTAAAGTAATCGGTGACATTCTGGTTGTGAAGCAGGATGTTGAAAACCCCCAAGAACTTCTGGAAATACCTGGAGTGAAACGCGTGGTTAAATTAGGTCATATAAAAGGTTTGAAAAGAGAACCTGAAGTTAAGGTTTTGTTTGGTGATGGCACAGAGACCATTCACAAGGAAAATCACTGTCTCTTTAAGATGGATGTTTCAAAAGTTATGTGGTCCAAGGGAAACACTGGGGAACGCAAAAGAATGTCCACTATGCCTGAAGATGGTGAGACGATTGTGGACATGTTTGCAGGAATTGGATACTTCTCAATACCCATGGCAGTGCACTCAAAACCATCTAAAATTTATTCAGTTGAGATAAATCCTGTTTCTTACAACTACCTATGCCAGAACACAGTTCTGAACAGGGTTGAAGACGTTGTTAAGCCTATCCTTGGAGACTGCAGGGAAGCCGCACCCCGTAGAATTGCAGACAGGGTTTTAATGGGGTACATTGGAAATACCAATGAGTATCTGCCGGTTGCAATGGACATACTCAAGGATGGGGGAGTCATCCATTACCATGAGTCTGTACCTGACTGTATAAAGTTCAAAAGGCCTGTTGATCGTATAAAAGAGGCAGCAGGTGAACGTGAAGTGCAGGTGCTCAATGAAAGGATCATAAAACCCTACTCCCCTGGTGTTTATCACGTTGTCATTGATGCAAGGATTGGATAGAACGATTGGATAAAAATTTAAGATCCCAAGGTTAAATGATTAAATTGTGATTTAAATTGGAATGGTAATTAAAAACTTTCAACGTGAAATCTCGTATCGAGTTTCATGGTTTAAATTCATGCATCTGTATTGGCCTAAAAAACAGGGGGTTTCGTGAAGATGGATGTTTTTGAAGCAATTTCTGGAAGAAGAAGCATAAGGAAGTTTAAAAAAAAGGATGTTGAAAGGGATTTAATCCTTAAAATTGTTGAAGCTGGCATATGGGCACCATCTGCAGGAAACATTCAGAGCTGGGAGGTTGTGGTGGTAAGGGATGAAAAGACCAAGGAAAAACTTGCAGTTGCAGCTTACATGAGGGATTTTATAGCAAAAGCACCAGTAGTACTGGTTTTATGTGCAGATAAACAGAGATCGGCTAATATATATGAAGAAAGGGGTAGTGACCTTTACTGCATTCAGGATGCAGCATGTGCAGCTCAAAACATGCTTCTTGCAGCTCATGCACTGGGACTTGGCACATGCTGGGTTGGAGCATTTGATGAAGAACTTGTTAGGAAAACATTGGATGTTCCAGAGCATATACAGCCAGTTGCACTTATTCCATTGGGTTATCCTGATGAAAAACCATATCCTCCATTGAGACGTGAAATTGATGACCTTATGAATTGTGAAACATTCAATGATATGTAAAAAGGGTCATGAACCCTCTATTTTTATTTTTAACTAAATTTTTAACATTTCACAGTAAACCTTTTCTATTTCCTGTTTGAGGTCGCACGGTATAATCGAATACCTTTTATATGGTTAATAATAAAAATATTATAGCTTCTATTACATGTTTTGAGGTGTTAAGATCGTTGGGGTGTTGATATGGCCGGTGAAAGGATATTGGTGGTTGAGGATGAAGGATTAACTGCAATGGAACTCCAAAGAAAACTAAAATTTTGGGGCTACGATGTACCTACTTTTGCTTTTTCCCGGAGGGAAGCTGTAAAAAAGGCTGAAGAGATAAAACCAGATCTCATTTTAATGGACATAGTTTTAAAGGGTGAAGGTGACGGTATAGATGCCGTTAAAGAAATAAGGGATAACATTGATGTTCCAGTTATATACCTGACAGCTTACAGCGATAAAAGTACATTGGAGCGTGCTGAAGTCACAGAACCATACGGATTCTTAATAAAACCCTTTGAAGAGAAAGAACTTCATGAAAGCATTGGCAACGCCCTTCACAAACACGGAATAGTACTAAAATTAAAGGAAAATGGTGAATGGCTGGATAAAAAACTTGAAAACTCAATGGGAGCAGTTGTAGTAACTGATGCTGAAGGAAACATAACCTTCATGAACAAGTGTGCAGAGTTTTTTACAGGATTTAAACTGGGTAAAGTTTCTTTAAAGGATTTTATGAAAATTTTAAACCTTGACATGGCTGAGGGTCAGGAGACACCCCTTCAGGAACTTATAAAAAAATCAGGCATGTCCAGTAATTCCACTTTAAATGGGCAGGATGGATCAGAAATACCCATAGAATACAGTATATCTCCCATTAAAGATGATGCGGGTGAATTTGTAGGTGCAACCCTTGTTTTTCAGGACATAACAGAAAAGGTTGAGGCTGAAAAATCCATTCAAGAAAGTGAAAAATGGTTCAAAAGCATATACCACCATTCAACCATTGGAATGGGGATATGCAACTCTGATGGCGTTCCTGTGGATGCAAACCCCGCTGCATTGGATCTCTTTGGAACTTCTGATCTATCCAATTTAAGCGAATTCAATCTCTTCAAAGACTTTAAAATACCTCCTGGTAAAAAAGAAAAGCTTTTAAATGATGAATCGATTGTTTATGAAATTAAATTTGATTTTAAAGATTTTAAAGATTATAAATCTTTTAAAACAACGAAATCTAATTTTATATGTTTTGAAATATCTATAAAACCTCTTGAAATCGATGAAATTGAGGATATCTCTTCAAAGATGTACCTTGTACAGTTCAAGGATTTAACAGAATATAAAACAACTGAAGGCTCTTTAAAGAAAATTAATAACGATTATGAGCAACTATTACGTGGTATAGGTCCCATATTTTTTGCACTTGACAATGATTTGAACTGCACGCACTGGAATGATGCATCCCATGACTTCACAGGAATATCTTATAAAAATGCAGTTGGAAAACCCATATCCTCTCTTTTAAAAGATATCGATGGGGTTGATGTCCAAAATTTATATCAAAAAACCCTTGAAACGAATAAAAAAGGTTTTATGGTTAAAAAATTTATTATTGATGGGGAATATGTTCGATTTTTTGAAATAAATACATATCCATATTTAAATGGGATTTCAGTTCTTATCAGAGATGTTACAGATGCTAAAATCCATGAAGAAGAGCTTGAACACGATGAAGCGTTGTACAGATCCATATTAACCGATCAAACAGAACCCATATGCCGTTTGGATACAAATGGGAAGCTCACCTTTTCCAATGAGGTTTACAAGACATACTTCGGTGATGAAACCAAGGGAAGCTTTGTATTTTCACTGAAAGAAGAGGACAAGGAACGGATGAAGGATTACATGAACTCCTTCGATGCTGAAAATCCGGTTAAACTATTTGAAAGCCCTATTATAATGCCTGAAGGGGATGTTCAGTGGTGGCAGTGGGTTACAAAGGCAGTTTTCAATCTAAACGGGGAAATAGATGAATTTCAGTTTGTGGGTCATGATGTAACCCGTCAGAAGAAGATCGAGGAAGAAATGAACGGAGTACTCTGTAACCTTGAAGTTGAAATCAAGGATAAAACATATGAATTTGAAGCCATGAAGGAATCTTTAAACTCCAAAATAGAAGATCTGAATGATGAAATACTAAAGACGAAGGATCATGAAAGATCCTTAGAGAAAAAAAGGGATGAACTTGAGGATAGTGTTAAAAATATATCTAACGATCTCCTGAATATAAAAAATACCCTTGAAAAACAATTGGAAGAAAATAAAAAAGCTCAAAATTCATTTGAAAAGGAAAAATCAGTTTTTGAAAAAGAAATTCATACAAAAACCCTGGAATTTGAAAAAACGAAGGAATCACTTGAAAAAGAATTGGCTGAAAAAAATACAGAGCTTAACCAGTTAGATGAAGCCATAAAATCTGAAACAGATCATAACAAGGAGTTAAGGTTAAGCCTTGAAAGAACCCAGAAGGATTTCCAGGAACAAATTGAATCGGAACGTTCTGACTTTGAGAATAGGATTGAAAAACTTGGGACAGAACTTGAAAGGCAGATGAGTATTGAGAATGAAACAAGGGCGTCACTCCAGGAGAAGGAAGCACTTCTAAAGGATGTTCATAACCGTGTTAGAAAGAACATGCAAATGATATCAAGCCTCACGGGTCTACAATCAGAGTACATCCGTGATCAGATAATAGAAAAGTTCAGGGACAGCCAGAACCACATTAAATCCATAGCACTTGTCCATGAAAAACTGTACGAATCCCCAAACATGGAAGCAGTGAACTTCTCAGAGTATGTGAAGAGTCTTGTGGAGGATATTTCACGTTCCAATGGAGTTGATCAAGAACGGATAAAAATAATGGTGGTTGCTGATGATTTATTCTTGGATATTGACAGTGCAGTGTCCTCTGGGCTCATAGTTAATGAAATTGTTTCAAACAGTTTCAAACATGCTTTTCCTGGGGATATGCCTGGTGAAATCCTGATAAAAATAGATGCACTTGATAATTCAGAGGATCAAGGCTTTTTAATGAAAATTTCTGACAACGGTGTGGGTTTACCTGAAAATTTGGACGTGGAGACTGCAGACACCCTTGGATTACAGCTTGTAAGAACACTGGTTGGACAGATGGATGGTGAATTGAAGGTCGATAACTGCAATGGAGATAAGGGCACAGAATTCATTGTAAAGTTAAATTCATGATCTGATAGATTCAGATCGTCCCTAACTTTTTCTTTCAGTGCCTCTTTAAAACTATCTTTTATTTTTTCAAGGAATCCTTTTCTATCTTTTCAAGTATCCTTGGACTTAAAAATTCTTCTGAGATAAATTCTGGATAAACTGGAAGTCGCTCCTCCAATTGGAATCCTAGTTCCTCTGTAATGTTTTTAAGTTCATCGAGTTCTGGCCATGGTGCTTCTGGGTTCACGTAGTCCTTGCTTACAGGTGAAACTCCTCCCCAGTCATCTGCACCTGCCATTAGGAAGATCTGGGCAGTGTCCCAGTTGAGGTTAGGCGGTACCTGAACACTCACATCAGGGAAAAGGAGCTTTGTCACAGCCACCATCTTCACCATCTCTAACAATGAAGGTTCTTTAAAGTCCTGCATGGGTATTCCTGGTTTTGGTTTGAAGTTCTGCACGATTATTTCCTGTATATGTCCATATTTATCGTGAAGCCTCCTTATCTCAAGGAGGGATTCAGCACGTTCTTCTATGGTTTCTCCTATGCCTATCAGAAGTCCTGTTGTGAAGGGTATTTTGAGTTTACCTGCATTTTCAATGGTTTCAATACGCAGTTTAGGCTCCTTACCCGGACTCTTCTTGTGTGCAACTGTTTCCATAACACGCTGGCTTGTTGTCTCAAGCATGAGCCCCATGGATGCGTTGACTTCCCTCAAATACTTGAGTTCACTTTTTTTAAGAATTCCAGGGTTGCTGTGGGGTAAAAGATTCGTTTTTTTAAGGGTCTCATCACAAAGGAAGTAGAGATATTCCAACATACTCCCAAAACCCAGATCTTCAAGTGCCCTGGCAACCTGTACTGTTTCATCGGCATGTTCCCCAAATGCAAAAAGAGCTTCCCTACAGGCATATCCATCTGCAAGTATCAAGTCCTTCATCACCTCTGAAGGTTTCATGAGAATCATCGCCTCTGGATCTTCAGGTTTTCTTTTAAAGGTGCAGTATCCACATTCGTTCCTGCAAATATCTGTGAGGGGTAAGAAAACATTTTTAGAGTAGGTGATGGTTTCATGGATCCTTTTGGAATTTACATCCACCATCAAAGATAGCACATCATTACATTCGGCATTTAAAAGGGATATTATGTCTTTTTTTAGTAATTTGGGCATTAATATCATCCATTTAATTTATTCAGGAGATCTGTCATTGGTCCAATTGTTATTTCATGATCCATTACTTTATGAGTCACGTGAATAATCATGTTCTCTCTAAAAAAGATAAAAATTGAATTTAAATTTCTTCAATGAACGATTCATTGGAGTTGAAAATATTTTTTGCTTCAAAAATTAGGGGATGCACGGATTTAAGCTGCCCTGTTGGATACAACCAGTTCAACGAACATGGGGCCCATTCCACTTTTATCCTTCCAGAGTATTATGAAGAGAGCAATTTTACCAAGAACTCCCATCCCATATTCCACGTGGCAGTTCATGCCCTCGAAGGATTCCTTCATCCTCATGATCCCCTGGACATCAGTTTCTGCATTAACATCCACACAGGCCCGGATGCCCTCGTCCATTGCCCCTATAATGTCTCCACCTTCCTCTGAAATGATGTCAACCCTTCTGGCTCCCAGCTTTTTCATAAGATCTGAGAGTAAAGAGGGCATTTCCTGATGATCCACTCTCTTTTTTGACATACCTCTTACAATGAGTATTTGTGGACTGTCTATTGAGGGCCTTGATTTGTCGAAGGCCTCAAGTTCATACATTATCCTACCTGCAACCTCGTGTGTACGTGTCAAATCCGTTAGCCTCCATACGCTCTATTTCCTCTTTTAATTCCCCCATAGTGGCAACTTTTTCCGCAAAAGCATTGTGTCTGTGTATACTTTCCTCGTTAACCTGTCTAACTGTTACCATAGCATCATCAGGAAGATACGAAAACTCAGAAACGATCTTCTGGACCATGTTCCTAACGCAGTCCTCAACGAACTGAGGATTTTTATGGGCATGTTCCACAACTGCGTTTTCATCATCCCTTTTAAGGAGTTCACAGACAGGAGAACTCATTGAATCCTCAATGATCCGTATTATTTCCTCTGCACGCACGTTCTGATTCTCAGGAACCTCGATCATGATCATTCCTCGACCGCGCTGGTTGTGCGATGCAAATGAAACTGTTTCAAGAACTTTCTGGGTTGTTTCCTCATCCAAAAACTCAAGAAGCTTTGTTTTTGCAGATTCTTTGGTTGATTCCTGTGCACAGGGACACACAGTCATTCCAACAACTTCTGCACCAATCATCTTCCTTATTTTAACTCCCTTTTCATCCCTGTAACCAACGGAGTCTGCCATGATCTTGGTCATTTCCTGGGTCTTGATCTTGGTGACTGGAGATCTCTTCATGATCATGAACTCACTCTTCATGCTCACCTCAGCCCTCTTGGCATACTTATGCTTTTTAAGGAGGCAGCTCACCATTTCAGCACAGAGAGATTCAACTTCCACTGCACTTCCTTCCAGTGACTTTTCAAGAACTGCACTTATGGCTTCAGGGTTCCTTGACATGTGGATACCCCTCTGTGTGCTTGGAAGGTCAACGAATGCATCGAAGGTTGGTAAAAGAACTATTGGTCTTTTATCATCCCTTTCAATTTTTAAAAGTTTTTTTACCCCAGTAACTCCAACTCTTGTAAGGTACACAGGAATTGAGGGTATCTTATCCTGAGTATCTGGAAAACATGAATCCAATTTTTTCACCCCTAAATGATAGTTTTTTCATGATATTCAATTTTGGATAATATTCATAGTAGCATTAACGTATGGAATCTTTATTTGATTCATTTATTCTATCTAATTCATTTATAATTTATAAAAAATTTAAATAAATCCATCCCATCCACTTGGCTTGTGATATAATTAACTTAACTTGTATATAAATAAGGCTATAAAATAAGGTTATAAATTCTTTTAAAAAAATTACTTAAAAATTGGAATTTAAATAAACTTACTCTAAGCTGTATCCATTCTTTGAAATTATCCCAGATTCCCCTATTTTTACTTCAATTCAATTTTTACTCTATCAAAAATTCCTCTGTCATTGGGACAGCTTTGCCCGGAACTCCTCTGCAGTCACATCCTTTAGATTTTCAATGGTTATGGCCCTCGCACCGTAGATTTCATGGGCCCTCTTCCCAAGTACCTCTCCGGTTTTGTCCATTTCAACAACAACCAGAATCTCACTGGGATTGAACTGCTCGGTTTTTCGTTTTATATCATTTTTAACATGTTCAATCTTCTTTCCAACAGATTTAAGTGCTGCATCAGGTATCTTAGGATTTATGAGCTTCATATCCTCGGCCTGGAGAGGCACACCTGCAACGATTATGTGCTGGGCATCCACACCAAGCTTTGTAAGGGCTTTTTTGAAGTTGCTTTTGGTGGTGATGATCAAAAAGTTCTCTGAAAGCTTTTTGATCTCATCTTCCTGGTCTTCTCTTTCAATAACCCCAAAATCAGCAAGCATATCATCTAAATTCTTTCTAACATCAATTATCTTACTGCAGAATCTCTGAGCATCCTCTTCGTTGAGTACGTGAGAGGGTCTGCTGGTGTATATGAATTCTTCTGATTCAATCAGTTGATTCAGTGTTTTTCCAAACAATTCTGAATTGATCTTGCCTTCTTTTGGGCTTTTAAATTTCACTGCAGGGGTTCTGGATTTTCCAGCTTCCTCTAAAAGTGCCTGTGTCTGTTCAGTTCTGAATTTTTCCATAAAATCGCCTCAAAATTCAAAAAATGGTGAAAATGTATCTTGAATGTCTTTAAACAAGGTCTTTGTTTTGGGATCCACATCTTCCCTTTCCTTGTAAAGATAACTTTTCATATCCTTCATATCACTAAGTTCCTCAGTACTTACTTCAGTATTCAACACATTTATTAGTTTCACATTACACCTTCTGAGAACCTCAAGGTTGTAACCCCCCTCAAGTACCAGGACCATGGAGTCTGCAATATCCCTCATTTTAACTCCAATCCACGGAAAAAATGCATCGTCAATACCCATATTTGAGAGGGGATCCTCCAAGTGGCAGTCGAATCCAACATCCAGAAAATGGAGATCAGCACCAAATTCAGCTGCTGCAGGTTCCAGAATTCTATCGAGTATGTAGATGTAATCACATGTCCCTGATCTTGGAGGCATTGGAATGTTCAGGTTACAACCTTCCCCCTCACCTGCTCCAATTTCTTCCACAAAACCCCTTCCCGGAAAAATCGTTCTAGGGTCCTGATGAATGGAGATGTAAAGAACATCAGGGTCGTTGTAGAATATTTCAGCTGTCCCATTACCGTAGTGAACATCGAAGTCAAATATGAAAAACTTCTCTACACCATAAACCTCCCTGAGGTGCTCAATTGCCACAGCCATGTTGTTGAAGAAACAGAAACCCATGGCACTGTCTTTCGTTGCATGGTGTCCGGGGGGTCTTGCAATTGAATAAGAACAGTCATGTCCGTCTAAAACAAGCTTTGATGCAGTTATCGCACCTCCAGCCGCAAGCTTAGCTGTTCTGTAGGTTTCAGGGGATGCGAAGGTATCGAAGTCAAGGTAACCTCCACCTTCCCTGCAGAAGGAACGAATTATTTCAACGTGTTCTTCTGGGTGAACCCTAAATAAATCCTTTTTAGACGCAGGTTCAGGTTTTAAAACTGGAATTTCAGGTGTAGTCCTGGTTTTTATCTGTTCATAAAACGCATCCATAATGGAGGTTATCCGCGTGTTGTTTTCAGGATGATTTCCTGTTGAATGATTCTTGTAATCATCTGAGTATACAATGGAAATCAATTCAAGACCTCCAAACAAATATTCATGGTTGGATCCATAAAAGAACCCCCTATTGAGGATATGGAAAAAATTTCTTCAGTAGATTTCCTCAGTAGAATTATGTAAATCCCTGTTATTAATCCATTCGGTCTAAATTCCTTTGAAAAAATGTTTTTAATTGATTCAATAATATTAATTGATTCACTAATAAAATAAAAAATAATTAAATATAATTTGAATTATTTGAAGTTCAAATCCTCTTTCATCATTGAAACATAATCCAATTTCAGAGCAGGGATCGTTAGTGAAACTCACCCTAAAAGCACGGTTTGTTTTAAATAGATTGATATTGCGTATATTTTAATATTAATAAAATTTTAACCTTATTTTTTAATATTAACAATAATCTTGGGTTGAAATCCATACTGAAACCATTATTTACATTTGTGGTGGTAGCCTTTAAAAGTAGAAGTTCCAGCAATCTAGATCATTTTACTCGAACTGATGTCTTCTTTGACTATGTTCAGAACTGTTTGTGTGTATGTTCTCTGGACATCTGGTTCTTTAAGGAGAGCTTTTATAAATTCATCCAGTTCTGTTGTATCTTTAAAGCGTGTTACCAGGATGGCGTCAAACTCTCCAGTTACATCGTACATGCAGAGCACGTTCTTATGGAAGGCTGTTTTGTCTTCCCAGTTTTTTAGCATACCACCTTTAACACGAACTCCTATTATGGTTGTGAGGTTGTAGCCCAGTTTGCTGTGGTCGATGACAGGTGCGAATTTTTTGATAATACCCGTGTTTGTGAGTTTTTCTATCCTGTTGTGCACGGTACCTATGGAGATATCCAAACGTTTGGCTATTTTTCGGTAGGACATTCTGCCATCTTCATTGAACAAATCAAGGATTTTTTTATCGATTTCGTCTATGTCTGTTGTCTTCTCTTTTTCATCAATACTTTTCATACCTTTCACCATTTTACTGAACAATGTTTATTTTTTAAACATTTATTCTATAAATAGTTATACAATTTTTATAATTTTATGCAAACAATTTAAATATAAGTTTTGGCACTGTATTATATGGGGGTTAAAATGGAATTGTTAAACGAGGAAACCATAAGGATGAGATACATAGAACTTGTTAAAAAGGGAATGATAGATGATGAAGAGTGTAGCTCCTACACGAAAAACCTTAAAATAGATCCATGTGTCGTAAGGAAAGTTAAGAAGTTTGAGGACTACTTCGTTCCGGGAACAGTTCTTTTAAGTGAAAGGGCAAGTTATAAACTTCGTATTGAATACCCTGTTGAATAAACTCTTCAACCTAATTTTTATCTATTTTTAATCTATTTTTAAGGTTAATCTATTTTTAAGACAAACAACCGATCAACAAAAAAACTTCATCTAACACTATTTTTATGAGTATCTCATGATAAATGGAATATTCCAGTTCACATATATTTATTTTGCTTTTTTATAAGTGGGGTTCTCATCAACTCGCATTTTCGTAATCTACACAGAGAGTTTGAAGACTTCTATTTTATATGAGGTTAAATATTATTAAATATCTTATTAAATATCCATTTATCAAATATGAGATTATTTATCAAATATCTATGAAATTGAGAGTTTACCTGCATTGGTTATGGAATATTTTTCCAGGGAGTTGGATTTTTTAACCAAACCCAGATCCATAAGACTTTTCAAATGTTTATAAACCATCGCACGGGATATTTTTACTTCTTCACCAATTTCGCGGGCTGTCAAATCGTTAAGATAGAGAATCTTAAGTATTCTCATCCTTGTATCCGAGAGATCCAGCTTCAGAATTGGCAACCTTACGATTTTATTTTTATAACAGGTGAACACTCCATCAACACCAACCTTGTTGGCCACGAAATTTAAAAAAGGACCCAAACCTCTGCCGTTACATGCCACAAATACTTTTCCATGCTTTTTTGTGCCCCTGATAATGTCTTCAATTTTCATGCAGGCCTCGTATGGATCTTCTGTTTCTATTTTTATGTCTCCACCCTTGAGAAAATCTTCAAGATCGGTTTTCCTGTACTTTCCTTCATGTAAAATTATAATTCCTTCTGTCTGTGTTTTTCTTGAAGCATCGAAAAGGCAATGCCCATTTAAATTCGTTATCAATGTTTTCAAACCAAACACCCCCTGTCTCACTTCAATATAGAATTGTATAAGTTCAAAGTTATATAAATAGCAAGCTTCTTATAAAACGAATTTAAACCTCAATTCAACCAGCGTTAAATCAGATTTGGAATGATTTCATATGGGATTTCAGATTAAGATGTAAAAAAATAGGTGGTGTTAAAACTTGCAATCTAAAGGTACCGTAAGTGCAGAGGGTTTGTCAACTCATGAGTTGAATCTTGAGATAAAAAAGGCTTTAAAACCTGAAGAAAAACTTTTTTTGGAAAATCATGGAAAATTAGATTCTATAGCAGTGGGTTTAGGTGAAGATGCAGACATAATCGTGAATGGTGATGCAGGGGACTTTTTAGGGGCTCTTAACGATGGAGCTCGCATTGAAGTTCAGGGAAACGTTGGCAGGTACGTTGGAGACAACATGACCTCTGGTGAAATTATAATCAATGGATCCGCAGAGGAAGGTGTTGGCTTTGGAGTCTGCAAAGGAACTATAATGGTTTATGGAAATGCAGGGAACGCTGTTGGCCAGCTCAACAAGGGAGGAACCATAATCGTGGAGGGTAACATCGGTGATCTTGCAGGCCTCTACATGCTGAGTGGTGATATCATAGTTACAGGTGATGCTGGACTTGATACCGGTGACTGGATGATAGGCGGCACGATATACGTTGCAGGAAACTTTGAAACCGGTACAAATGCAGAAGTGAAGCCCCTTGAATCTGATGACAAGGAGAAGCTGCTGGAACTGTTCAAAAACTACGATATAAATACGGATATCATGGATTTTAAGAAAATAGAACCCAAAGATCTCAGACCATTTTACGGTAAACAGGACGATGAGTAGGTGTTGATACAATGAAACAGATACTATTAACAAAACCAACAGATTGTGATGGATGTAACGATTGTATTGATGCATGCACCAAGGCAACCGGTGAAAACACTTTATTCCTACATGAAATGACAAATGGGTACCATGCAGTAGTTTGCCAGCAGTGTTTGAATCCTTCATGTATCAAGGGATGCTTTAGGGATGCTATATACCGAGAAAATGGAATCGTAAAGATAGATCAGGACAGATGCATTGGCTGCAGACTCTGCATGCTTATGTGTCCAATAGGCAGTATAAACTGCACAGAGAACGAAATGATTAAATGTGAACAGCAGTGCACAGTGAACGGTGGACAACCAGCATGTGTTGAATCATGTAAAGCAGGATGTCTTGAAGTTGTGGATATAAAGGACTTTGCAACAGGCCTTCAGAGAGGCTTTGAGATGGAAGGCAGAATCTCTGGAAATTCAACCAAGGAACTGTCCCCTTCAGGGGATCTTGCATCCAACACAGAGGGACTCTGTGTGTTCTGTGGAAACTGTGAGATAGTCTGCCCAACCGACGCCATAAAGATCATCGACGACCATGCAGAGATCGACAAAACCCGTTGTATAATGTGCGGATCATGTACAGCAGCCTGCCCAGTACTTTTACCAACAAAAGGAGGAAGTATATGGGATCCAAGGACGATAGCAGATATAAGGTACACTTCCAAGGCAGGGAAGTACGTACTCCGTGGATTCGGTACCGAAAAACGGCTTCCAAGTTTCGATGACATAGTCATACTGCCTGCACAGGCCTCAATAGCTCCGGTTGACAAGTACCGGGAATCATGCAATACAAAGGTGGTTTTGGGCACTCGGAACGCTGAAAATCCCCTTGTAATGGAAACACCTGTCCTCATAGCAGGTATGTCATTTGGAGCCCTCAGTAAGGAGTGTAAACTGGCACTTGCAAAGGGATCAACCCTTGTAGGTTCATGCAGTAACACTGGAGAGGGAGGAATGCTTCCAGAGGAGCGAGATTTTGCTGATAATCTGGTTGTACAGTACTCATCCGGTAGATTTGGGGTTTCAGCAGATTACCTCCGCAGTGCAGATGCCATTGAAGTGAAGATAGGTCAGGGTGCAAAACCAGGTATGGGCGGCCATCTCCTGGCTGAAAAGGTCAGCCCCGAGGTTGCAAAGATCCGTGGAATACCCCTTGGAACAGATGCACTGAGCCCTGCAAGATTCCTTGACTCCACCAGGGATGGAGACCTTGCCAAACACATAGAGCTTCTCCGTGAGGTAACGGACTGGAAGGTTCCAATCATAGTCAAACTTGGACCTGGAAGGGTTGATGAAGATGTTAAGATCGTTGCAGAGGCAGGTGCTGATATAATCTCAGTTGATGGAATGGAGGGAGGAACAGGTGCAGCTCCAGAGGTTGTTATTGAGCATACTGGCGTTCCAACACTTCCTGCCCTTGTACAAGCTGTCAGAGGACTTGAAGAGATTGGTATGAAGGATGACGTGGATCTCATAATAACCGGGGGAATAAGAAGTGGTGCTGACGTTGCCAAGGCAATGGCACTGGGGGCCAACGCAGTGTACATAGGAACCGGTGCAATGATAGCGATGGGCTGCCGTGCCTGCAGGATGTGCTACACAGGTAAATGTCCGGTTGGTGTTGCAACACAGGACCCTAACCTCAGAAAACGGCTGGACGTTGATATTGCTGCCATGAGGGTTGCAAATTACATAAAATCAATTACAGAAGAGACCAAGATGCTTGCCCAGCTTGCAGGACATTCCGACATAAGGGAGTTTTCAACCGAAGATCTCAGAGCCTTGAATTCAAGCTCTGTGGACATAACAGGTTTGAGGCTTGTTGGAACATGAAACGTAGATTTACCAGTTTAAAAGTCTGAAAACTTCCTGTTTTCTATTTTTTCTATTTTCCAAACTTTTTTCAGTCAGAACAAGTATCAATCAGCTTATTCAATGTTTAAATTAATTCCTCCTCCGATATTTATTACCAACCTCTATTAAAATCACTGGATTTTAGATTCCTTTTTTTAAGATTCTTAAAAAATTTCTTTAGAAATGGAAATAAAAAAATAAAAAATAAAATCAGTTGTTACTCCTCAGGGAATGCTGACGCGTAGAGCCATGCTACGGCTCTGTAGAGGAAAATGTTGTAGTAGGGGTACACGACTAAAAGTGATATGATGGATCCAATAATTGGAATTATACCTAGTATAGTTGTTATAAATGCTACAACAAATCCAATCACTATCACAACAACGTACCACACTATGGTGTCAACCCACCCAATCTGGGATATTAAACCAAGTATTTCACTGAATTTAAATGCAGCGCCCAGTTCCTCGTAGTAGGCCATGTTGGCAATTGCAACGTAGAGTACTGGTGTTATAATAAGTAAGTAAAGCATTGCAACTAAAAAACCAACGAATCCGATTCCAGTGAACATTCCAAGTGCTGTTGATGGATACATTCCCGTACTTTGCATTGCCGTCATGGAGCTTATGGATGCCCACATGGTTATTATTGAACCTATCATGATCACTATTGCAGGCAAGCTGTAAACAATCCCCACCACGAGAACTTTAATTCCATCCACTATCATGTCCACCCATTCATCAAACTCTGGAAGCTCTTCCAGACCTGCTAAGGATGCTTTTAAGACTCTTAATAAATATCCCATTGCTATGAATAATGGAATGATTAAAAAACTGAAAAGGGTCATAAAACCAAGTATAAGAATTTTCTTCCAATTTGAAGAGGGATACTTAAGCGAGTCTGTCATAACGTTTCCAATGTCCATTCTATTTTACCTCCTTGTTTTATTATAAATTTTTTATGAAGGTATTACCATAAATAGATTTTGAATTTTAAGCCTTGAAAAATTTGTTATGGAATCTAAAAAATAGTATAATCCTTTTTTTAAACTCTTTTTGAGTTATAATAATTAAATATTCAAAATAAATTATGTATGTTTTCTAAAAGTTTCTAAAATTTTTCCAGAATTCATGAAAGATTTTATACTTAAAAAATAGAAAAAAATAGAAAAATTGGTTTAGTTATTCCACGGGTTCTATGGAGGTGAATAACAGTGCTAACGACCTTGCAAAGATCATGTACAAGTATGGATAGACCACAAGAAGTGCTAACACAAATCCTATTAATGGAATTATGTTCAAAATGGAAGCAATAATTCCACCAATGAATCCAATGACCATCATAACGATGTACCAAATTATGTAATTTACCCATCCAATTTTGGATATTATGCTTAATATCTCACTGAATCTGAATGCTGCTCCAAGTTCTCCATTGTAATAAGCCATATTTGCTATTGCAATTACTGCTACTAAACCGAATATGATTGCAAGTATGATTCCAACTACTAAGGCTCCTCCGGATAGGCCTAGTAATGCTGTAGGTGCGGCCATTGATCCAACGCCTTGTGTTGCTACCATTGAGGTTACTGCACCCCATGTACCTAAAAGTATCACGATTGCAGGAATTATGAAGTATACAAATTCGACCACAAAGATTTTAATACCGTCTATGAACATTTCTCCCCATTCATCGAATTCAGGAAGTTCGTCTAATCCGGCTAAAGATGCTTTTAGAACTCTAAATACATATCCCATTACTAAAAACACTGGAATAATTAAAAAACTTATTATGAATAAAATTCCTAATATAACAACTTTTTTCCAGTTAGATGATGGGTATCTAACTGAATCAGATACTATATCACTAATATTCATTTTTTTCACCTCTTTTTTAATTAATATGTGTATTATGAGATTATTTTCATATAAAATAGGATGTTTTAATCATAAGTAGCAAACTTTAATATATATGAATTAAAAAGAAAAATCTTCATTTTAGAGAATATTTTATTCTCTTTTTATAACCCCATCTCATTTCAATGATGAGTTATGTTGCACATTAGGATGCTTGTTTTTTGATCACTCCAACCATGAACATAACTACAAATAGAAAATCAAACAAAAATAAAAAAAATTTCACCATATTTGTGAATTTTTTTTTAAAAGGAAACAAAAAGGATAATGGGAATCATACAAAGAGAAAACAGAATAAAAAAGACGTAAAAACTTCCATCAAAGGATAGAAATAAAAAATAAACCCAAAAAACAACTATAAAAAGAAGAATAATAAAAAGAAGGATAATTTATAACCCTAAAGAGGTTTATAAAACTTTACAAGGTGAAGTAATGAAATGGTACGTAATTCTATTGGTAATTCTTATATTCTTTGGGGGTTACCTTTATATTTCAAGTGAAACTGGAGATGTTGCTCCTCTGGGAAGGTTGGCATTTGTAAAACTTGCAAATCCAGATATGTACCCTGGGCATCAACATTCAGAACTTTTAGCTCAATATGCTACTGAGAGAGGTTCTAAGTGTGCTCTTGTTGTGCATTACAAGGGAACTTCAAGGTACTTGAGTTACAACGAAAATGGAACATACATAATTGAAATGGCATTCGAATCATCACCCTCAACGACTATAGACTGGGGGCAGGTTGTGCAGTACTTCCTCTTTGGAGTTCCAGACGATGAATGGAAGATCATGGTGAATGGTAAGGAGTTCGACAACTACGAAGATGCATGGGCAGAGGTCATGAGGGAAGCCAAAGCGCACGGTCAGGAGGGGCCCATACCTATGGTATGGCACGGAACTGTAAGATCTGGAAGTGCGATAATCAATCCGGGATGCGGTTTCCCACTTTACTACTACGTATGCTGGAAGCAGTACGGAAGATTTGCAGCTTATTACTACGTACTTTCAGGTGAAATATTCCCGTACCTCAACAATCCCTACAGAAACTTCGAACTGCAGCATGCATCGGAACTTCAGTACTACTACACCCACGACATGCTGAACTACGAATGATGAAAAGATGAATGGTGAATCATGGATATATTAAGGATCCATGCCCTCCCCATTTCATCCCCATTCATTTGAATCATTCAAAACCCATTTTTTTCTAAAGTTTCAGTTCTTTTTAATTTTAATATTTTAAAATTTTGTTTTTTTTAATTGTTAGACTTCTATTTTTATTTTAGATTTTATTCCAGTAATCCAAATTCCAGTACTCCAGAACTCAATAATCAAAAAAAGGAAAAATAAGATGATGATATGTGTATTAAGTAAATTCCAGGTCACAATTTAATCTGAACCTTCAACAGAATCCTTAACATCCAGAACAATTCTTTTAAGCTCGGAAATATCTGCATCAGTTTTTATCCCCACTGGACTGAAATGGGTTCGTGAAACGAAGTAACCCTCATCTTCAATCCTTTCAAGAACATCCAAGAGTGGTGGCGAACTTATCTTCAGATTCTTACAGACCTTGTGGATGTCATAGTAACCTATAGGCGCTTGAGCTTCACTGTAACATGTTTCAAAGAGTTTGAGAACTTCAGCTTCTTTATTTAAATCCAGTTCATCAAGGGACTCAATCATGCTTCCTGTGAAATCCCTGTTGATAATGGTACCGCACCATAGTGGACCTCCAACCCTCAACTTACTTCCACATTCAGGACATTTCTCTGGAATTTGAGGGGTCAAACCATTGAAAACAATTCTTTTAAGACATTTATCACAGTGTGCTATGTAACCAAGGTTTTTAAGTGATTCATCAGTGTTCTTAGCACCTTTACCAACTGTTGCGTAGATCCTCATGTAGTGTTCTGTGCTGTGGGAGAACTTGACCTCAATGAACTTCTTGTACTTGGCGAAGGTCCTTGCCATGAAACCTGCAAGTATCCTTATGCCGTTCTCGTGACAGTAATCAGTTTTCAGGGGCATGGAACCATATTTACGGATACAGGGTTCGGTGTAGGTACCGCAAAGTGCTGAAGTATCGGTTGCAGTTGCACATATCATGCCTCCTGCCCTTAAAACTGCTGCAGCAGATTCTATGTAAGGTGAGGGTGTTCCAAATGGGTCTATGTCCACAACATCAAATTTGCCTTTGCATCTACGCAGCATTAGATTTGCATCTTCCCTGTAAACATTTACATTTTCTGTTCCATTGTTTTTAATATTTTTTTCTGCAAATTGAACTGCAAGGGGGTTTAAATCAGTTATAACAACATTTCGAACCTTTTCTATTTCCTTGGAGTATCGTATGCCCCGTATTCCAGTACCTCCAAAGGAGTCGCAGATACTGATACCATCAGCATCCTGACTGAAAACAGTTATGGCTGCAATTGAAATATCCCTGTTGAGTTCCATAACTGGATTATAAAATACAGGGGCTTTAGCTGATACTTTATCAAAATGAGGCACTTTTATTGTGACTTTTCCTTCATGAATGGTTTCTTCATTTATACGCGTTTCATCCATCTTCCTGAACCACCGGTGATAAGATTTAATTATTTAACCTTGAATATTAGTACTCTAAGTGAATCTTAATAATCATTGTACATGTTGAACATGGTATCTAACTATGTGTCAAATTTTAGCTTATGTCAAAATTATGTCGGTATTCAATTATAAATTGGAGGAATTATTAAATGCACAACCTGTTTCTGGACAATGGATCCAATGGTAAAAACAACTGGTGGAGATACCTTTTAACTATAATCATATCTTGGGGTGGGGGGATACTGGCCACCGGGGTATTGGTAGCAGTTTTAATGGTAGCGTTCATTTACATGGTCCCAAATACTTTTTATCAATTTGATCTGAATTCCCTTGTATCAAATGGGTTGTTCCTCCTTATCATAGTGTTCATTGCCTATGCGATCTCATTTTTACTCTTCTACCTGTGTGTAAGGTTCATGCACAAGAAAAAATTCACATCCCTCATAAACACCACAGGAAAATTTGATTGGATGAAACTTTTGAAGGGTGCAGGTATCTGGACGGCTTTAATGGCAGCACTGACTTTTATCCCACTTTTAACAACTGCTCAGGACTACCAGATAACCTTCAACCCAAAAACCTTTGGATTACTCCTCATTCTGAGTGTCATTGCATTTCCGTTACAGGCTTCCTTTGAGGAAATATTCTTCAGAGGGTACCTAATGCAGGCTGTTGGGCTTCTCTCCAAAAAACCGGTTATTCCGTTGCTTGCAACATCTATTTTATTTGCTTTGGTGCATTTTTTTAATGGAACAGACCTTCAAATGAGTGTTATGATGGTTGCAGGTACCTTGGTAATTGGTTTAATGTTGGGAATTATAGTCCTGGGTGAAAACAGACTAGAAACAGCTATGGGGATTCACATAGCAAACAACATGTTTGTGGCTCTTATTTACAACTCGACTGATTCAGGGCTGGGAAACCTGCCCTCAATAATTACAGTGCAACAATCAGATGCTGTTACAGGAACCATAGGCATTTTCATAGCTGCAGTGGCAGTGTTAATCATCCTATTTTGGAATAAAAAATCTGAACTTCGTAGGGTGTTCCAGTGGAATGACTGATCCATGCATGAGTTCACTGAGAATTACCAATATTTATATAAAATCTCATCATAACCTTTGACTGGTGAAACCATGCCAGAACTTGGGAGTTCCAGATAGATATGAAAACAGGTTCAAATGACAGATTCAAACCCACATTTTTTTATCAATAGTTATTTGCACATCATAAGTATATCTGATGTTATTAAGGTTAATGACTGTTGTAAAATGATTTTTAAGGTTTATATAAAAAAAAATTTGGTTTTAAATTAACTTAAAAGATACACAATAAGGTGAAAATAGTGATACCAATTGCCAAACCTCTCATCGGTGATGAAGAAATAGAAGAAGTTGTTAAGGTTTTAAAGTCAGGGTTCATTGCCCAGGGCCCTAAGGTTGCAGAATTTGAAGAAAAATTTGCAGAGTACATTGGAGTGAAACATGCAGTTGCAACAAGCTCAGGAACAACAGCCCTCCACACAGCACTCCTTGCTCTAGGTATAAAAGCTGGAGATGAGGTAATAACCACTCCATTCACATTCGCAGCCACCTCAAACTCAGTACTCTACGTTGGTGCAAAACCAGTTTTCGTGGATGTTAACCCTGAAACCTACAACATTGACCCTGAAAAGATAGCAGAAGCCATAACGGATAAAACAAAAGCCATAATGCCTGTACATCTCTACGGTCAGCCTGCAGACATGGATCCAATACATGAAATAGCAGATGAGAATGATCTAAAAGTCATAGAAGACGCTGCACAGGCCCATGGAGCAGTTTACAAGGGTAAAATGGTTGGATCAATGGGAAATGCAGCTTGCTTCAGCTTCTACCCAACCAAGAACATGACAACAAGCGAGGGCGGAATGGTAACAACTGATGATGACGCTACTGCAGATGCTGCACGTGCAATCAGGGCCCATGGTGAAAGCCAGCGTTACACCCACGTTATGCTTGGTTACAACTTCAGAATGACGGATGTTGCCGCTGCAATAGGTCTTGCTCAGCTTAAAAAGCTTGATACATTCAATGAAAAGAGAATTGAAAATGCAAAGTACCTGACATCAAAAATAAATGAAATAAATGGAATAAAAGCACCCACAGTACCTGAAAATGTGAAGCACGTCTTCCACCAGTACACTATACGCGTTGACAAGTCCAAGAGGGATGATCTCATTGAATTCTTGAATGCAGAGGGAATTGGAACAGGTATACACTACCCAAAACCAATATACCAGCAGAAGATCTACCAGGACATGGGATTCAAAGCATCATGTCCAGAAGCAGAAGAAGCAGCTTCAAGTGTAATATCCATACCAGTACATCCTTCAGTTGAAAAATCAGACCTTGAAAAGATAGTTTCAACCCTTGAAAAGGCTTCAAAAACTATTTTATAGAATTAGATCAACATCTAATTCTTTTATTCTTTTATTTTAAACCTATTCTTTTATTTTAAATCTTCAGAGCTTTTCGAGTTTTAAATCAGTTATTTGTTCAAAGCAGTGTTATGAAACATTTTCAGAGCATGTTATTCAAAAACCTTTTTCAAACTCCTTAATTGTTAAAAAAAATTTATAGAAGTGTCTATCTTAATTCAACCTAATTCTAAAGAATTCTTCTACAGTACTGAGTTATCAAAGCAGATTAAAGAACTTATCATTAACTTCCCTTTGATATTGGCCTTATTTAAGTCTCCTCTCAACTGAAGACACTTTATCCTTGAGGCTGCGTTCAACGTCCCTTCTGTCATCTATTTTGACACTGGTTGTAACCCTCTGGGCACCTTCACGGAACACAGCTTCATGTGCAGCTTCAATTGCTTTAAAAAGTTCTTCTGGTGTTTCAGTTTCAAGTAAAGTTCCCATTCCACTTAACTCATAGTTAATTCCCGTTTCCTCCAGGGCTGAAACTGCAGCAGCCACATAACGGCTTAAACTGGTCCCGGAGGTTCCTATGGGAATTATTGTAATTTCAGCAGATATCATACTTCTATTTATGTTTGCTTTTTCATATAATTTTTATGAAAACACTGGATCCGGAACGATTCACTGCGTACATAGAAAACACTGCAAGAAGTGTTATCTGGGACTACGAACTGATCGAACCGGGAGAACTGGTTGTTGTGGGACTTTCAGGTGGGAAGGACAGTATATTAACCCTTCATTTACTTTCTAAATTCATGAAAGATTTTGATTTTAAATTAAAAGCAGTTTCAATTGATGAAGGAATATCAGGGTACCGTGCTTATGGTATTGAAGCAGCTAGAAAAGCTGCACATGACATGGATGTTGAGCTCGTTGAATCCTCGTTCAAGGAAGAATTTGGCTTTGCACTTGACGATGTTGTAGATCGTTACAAGAGTGGCTGCATCCCATGTGGAGTTTTCAGGAGGTACCTCCTAAATAAAACAGCCTTCAAAATGGGGGCTGATAAACTTGCAACTGGTCACAACCTTGACGATGAGATACAATCATTTCTCATGAGCTTTGCAAGGGCAGATTTCAGAAGGTTCACCAAGTTCGGGCCAAAACTCGACAGGATACACCCTAAACTGGTTCCAAGAATAAAACCCCTGTGGAAAATTCCTGAAAGGGATGTTGGAATATGGGCGGTTATGAACGAGGTGGACGTGCACTTTGCAGAATGTCCCTACTCCCAAACTTCCCTCAGGGCCAAGATGAAGAATTATCTGAACAACCTTGAATCCAGAAGGCCTGGAACTAAACTTTCAATACTGCAGTCCTTTGAAAAAACATTCAAATTCCATAAAAAGCAGATAGAAATGGGTGAATGCACACGTTGTGGAGAACCCTCGTCTTTAAACATATGCAAGGCCTGTGAAATGGTTGAAGAGATAAAAAAAGAGGAAAGCCCCTAAGTGCAAATAAACTTAACTGCAAATAAAAATCAAATTAATAAAAAAAGTGTGGGAAAAGAAAACTATAACATGATTTTAAGTATTCATTTTAAGTATTCATTTTATTTGATTATTTTCGTCACTGTTCCAAATCCCTTGCTTCTACCCTCACGGAATATGAGTTTCTGACCTTCATGTATACAGCAAGGCCTGTACTTAAATTTCATCCTTATCCTGCTGTTGTCCCCTGCTGAAAGGTACTCCTTATCAAGTGGTTTAAAAATAACAGTTTCTGCAATGGTTTCTATGTGGGTTATGCATTCGTAGCCATCTTTTATGGTTGTTGGATGGACGAGTATTGCAACTTCAGCTTCAAATTCTCTAACAGCCCTTGCAGGATAGTTATCATTACAGACAACCATTCCCCTCCTCAGATCCTCCATTTTTGCCCGGGTTATTGAAATACCCACCACTTCACCTGCTTTGCCACTGTCCTTCCTGTAGTGGTGCATTTCAATGGATTTCACACCAACCTCCATGAACTCACCAGTTGCATCTGGTCCAACAAGAACTTTATCTCCCTTTCGAACTTTTCCCTGCCGAACCGTACCACTTACAACGGTTCCCACACCTGTAACTGAATATATTCTGTCCACGTACATCATGAAGGGTTTTTTCAGGTCTTCCTCCTTTGAAGGTATCTTCAATCTTAAAAAGAGTTCGTCCAAAAGTTTTAGACCCTCACCTGTAACTGCTGAAACCTTTAAAACAGGTACGATGTGTTGATTCATATTTTCTGCAACGAAATCTGCATCTTTGAGTGATTTCACCATGTAAGGAATTCTTCCAACCAGCTTCAGAAGCTTGAAAACTTCATCCTTCACTTCAAGAACTCTATCATTGGTTGCAGTGTCTATCTTGGTCACTGCAACGATCACAGGCATTTCCATTGCCAGTATGATTCCAAGGTGTTCCTTGGTGATGTGTGTGGGTCCCTGGGATGCATCCACAACGAGAAGGCCGTAGTTTAGCTTTTGTCCAACGATTCCTCTTATGGTGGTTCGAAGCCAGGGTTCGTGTCCAACTGTGTCCACAAAGGAAACAACCTTTTCACATTTTTCAACGATTCTGGACTTTTCCCTGTTGTTCAGGGGATTTTTAAGGTGTACCACTTTTTCATTGCAGAATCCGTAAACTGCAAATGATAGATCTGCAGAAAGCCCCCTTTCTATCTCATGCTTCTGAACATCGAGGAAGATTCTGGTTCCTCCAGAGCCAGTGTCAAGTGTTCCTGTGGTTAAAGTACCCACAAGGGTGCTTTTCCCATGATCCACGTGTCCTGCAACTCCCACCAGCAGATGTTCATTTTTTGGATCGTGTGATCTGCCGATTAAGACCTTTCCAACGGTTCCATGTTCTGCAGGATGTTTTTCAACGTCCAAAACTTCAGCGTTAACTTCCTCTGCCAGTGATTTCAGTACAAAAAGAGTTTCTTCAAAATCTTCACTGGAGAGTCCGATTAAATGACCATCATCATGGACCCCTATAAAATAAACTGCTTCACCATCTCCAAGCTCCATCCGATACTTCATCTGGCTTGCAAGCTGCTGTCTTCTTTCTTTTTTGAGATGATATCCTCTGTTAAGGATTTCTTTAAATTCTATATTCCGTCTCTCACCCTTTTTTGTAATATCGTAGATATTATCGGTCATGGGAAACTCAGATTTGATTTTTTTTTGATTTATTGAATTTAGGAACGATTCCACCTTGATGATCGAGGTGTATATTAATTTTTTTAATTTAATAATTATTTAATAATATTTTTTAAGTTCTTTATATTTTAAGGTTTTTTTTCAGATTTTGTCTGCTGTTGTGAAGACTGCGCCTCCGTACTTCTCTTCCTGAAATTTTCTCACCATTTCAGAGGCCTCTTCAGCAGTTTCTGTTTTAACAAGTATTCTGCGTTCTTTAACCTTGAGGTTTTTACCGCAGACACATTTTTTACGTGCTGTGCCTTCCTTGGCATACATTGCACGCCCACAATCGCATCTGAATACAAGATACATTAGGATCACTTTTTTTCTAAGTAGCTTAAGTAATTTTTTTATCTATTATAATATTGCCATCATACTAAAATATTTGCCATAACAAATGCCAGAATCCCCCAATCACGTAGAGAAATGGGTGGATGATCTTCATGAAGAGTGGATATATAATTTCAGGTATGGATATGAACGTTCCTATGGAGCATCCGATGTTGGCTCCAACCACAACCAGGAGCACTCTGAATAGGTTGTTATGAAGAAGCTCCCGGAAACTCTCACATTTGGTGATGTTGTGCATATCCTCCATTGAAACATGTCGAAACTTGGCTTCAACTATTCCTGCAAACCATCCTGCTGCAAGGAGAGGGTGTATGGCGGTTATGGGTGCAACAAGAAATGCTGTTACCGCAGAATATATTTTAGATCCTGCTAGAAGTGATCCGAGAAATGCAAGTCCTCCTGTAAGGAGTACGTACTGTAAAAGGCTAGTTTTAAGGTTTATACCACTTAAGAATGCCCCTACGAATATTAGAATAAATAATGCAGGTATTGAGTATAAGAAAATTTTTCCCAATGAAATTTTTGACTCACTGAGGGTCATCAACTCCTGGAGAGGCGGAATCTTTTCGGGGTGATTCATGCATTCCGTTATACCCTCCTTGTGTCCGGCTCCAACCACTGCAACAACGTTTTCTGCATCAATATCCAGAAGCCTTCTGGCCATGTAACCATTCCGCTCTGTGACCAGAACATGGTAGGCTTTAGGTGACACTTCCCTGAAGTATTCCATAACTTCTTCGAGCATGTCTCCTTCTTTTATGCTCTCAACATCTTCTATTTCATCGTCTTTAGCGAAGAATGATGCTATAAAGCCATAGAAGAATTTCATCTTTTCCCAGATGCTCATCTGGTTCATGGCCCTTTTTAGGGTTACCTGAATGTCCCTGTCTATGAGGGCTATCTTTGCACCAGTTTCTTCTGCAGCTTCTATAGCTGCCAACATCTCTGAGCCAGGTTTAACCCCAAGATCATCCCCAATTTTTCTCTGGAAGTAAGATAAAAAACTGCTTACAAAAAATAAAGTTAAATTATTTCCTTTTATAAGTTCCTTTATGGAAGGATCCTTTTTTTCTTCACCATTTTTCTCGGCCAGCATGCTGTAGTAGCGATTTGCACAGAGTTCTATGGCTACCACATCTGGTTTTTCGTTTATTATGGTTTCTCTGACTTCTTCAACGCTTTTTTCGGATACATGTGCTGTACCTATTATTTTAAGGTTTTCTGGTGCCATTTGTTTCTCACTTTAACTTTTAAGTTCCTTGATGGTTAATATTAATTCTACTTGAAGATTTAAGATTTATTCTTAATTTTCATTGGATTTTAATCTTCATTAGAATGAGATATTAATGAACGTTTCATTCATTAACATCAATAAATCGATCCACTATATATTATTTTCATTGATGTTTTAATTAGTTTGAGTGATATTGGAGTGATCTGTAAGGAAATGGTGTATGATTTACAAATTTCTCCTTATTTTCCTGTTTTTGTAGACTGGAACTGTGTCATACAGGTTGCGCTTCAGACAGAAATCAACATCTTCACCCAATCCAAGTTCATAAAGTCCCTGGGCAGATTTTGAGTTTTTAACGGCTTCATTCACGGCAATTTTGTCCTGTGATGCCATTACAGATGCAAGTGCCAGTTCATCCAGTTCCTGATCCTGCAAGTGGGATATGATCTCTCCAGCACCCAGAAAATCTTCAATTGCAAATCTTCCATTCACACCAGCCATGATAACTTCAATATGATTTTCTGCAATATCAAGGGCCTTTTCTGCAACTGCCTTTGCATTTACAAAGGAACCTACCAATACCTTTGACTTCAATCCTTCCAGTATTCGTGTTCCATTGGTTGTTGTAAGAACGAGAACTTCACCACTGAAATTTTGTATCTCAACTGGAGAATTTCCAGTATCAAAACCCTTCACTGGTGCACCTCTCCTTTCACCTGCAAGAACTGCAAAGTTCTCTGATGCAAGTTTTGTTGCATCTTCTATGTTTTTAACAGGTATTATGGTCTGAAAATTTTCAAGGGCAGTGATGATTGTTGTGCTGGCGCGCAGGGCATCAACAACTATGGTAACATCGTTAGAATGTGAATTCTCTAAATTTAAAGAAACCTTCATTTGAACACCAAAAATAGAAAATATTTAAAAAAAGTTTAATAATCTACGACCTACTGGACTTCTCTATTAGACTTTCTCAGCAAAAGCAAAACGTCTTCTTACAGAAGTTATTCTGACTTTGACTTCATCCCCGACCTTTGTGTCTGGTACAAAAACAACGAAACCTTCAACACGGGTTATTCCGTCGCCTTCCTTACCCACATCTTCAATTTTTACTTCGTATTCTTCCCCTTCCTTAATTGGGGCTGTACTTGGACTTTCATCTGCTCTAAACAATTCATTCACATCCTCAAACCAACTTCAAATGGTCTTGATTAACTATTTTTTTGTTCCATTAATTATATAAATATTTTGTAAAAGGAGATAATATATTATCCTCCTTTTTTTCACAGAAACTACCTTTAATTTATTCCAAACTCTGATAAAACCAACATAAACAGATTCTATATAAAATGAATTCCCTAAAATCATTCCATGAACCATCCATTAATTAAATATATATTTCAGTTTCATAGTAAGCTATGTAGGAAAACTTCATAATCCAATCAAAATCATGAATTTTGATTGGCATGGAATAAAATTTGGATGTCTTTAAGGATTAGCTGAAATAATGATTTAAATAAAACAGATAAAACACATCCTTTAATTGGATTAATTAAAAAAATGGACGGATCATTTACTTTAAAATAGGTTATTCAGTTGAATGGGGTTTTGTTTAATGAAGGTTGTTACAACACCTATGTGCCAGGAGATACTGAGACTTGCAGGAGTTCAGGACTTCGAAGTTACGAAGCATCCAGATTCTGCAGATGCAGATATTGCAGTTGTTCTTTCAGAAACAGATACTAAGATGGAATCTGTGAAGATCAAACTCAACACATTCTCACAGATAATGGACAGTATAAAAAGAGTTTCAAACATATTCGGGACGGAGCCATTGATTGGCGATATTTCTGAACTTGAATTTAAGGAAGATGCTTCAGCTGATCATGCAGTGAAGAATGAAGAACTAAATAGAAAAATAAAAGTTAAGGTACACTCAAACTTCTTAAGGGAAGTTGTTGAAGATATGGGATTTTCAATAGTATCCGATCATGAGGATTACCTTGTTTATCCAGATTATATGGTGGATGAACTGGTTGATGAGGTAAGTACCATGGGAGATAGGGCTGTTGAAATACCCTCCCATAAATCTGCACCAATAAACCCTGTGGAAAGGGCTCAATTACGATACAACATCTTGGAGAAAAGATTATGTATGAAACTTTAACTTACACTGGTGGAATTCACAAGCACGAAGAAATGAACGAGCTTATAGAAGATTTAGGTGGTTTTATTCTTCAAGAAACCACGAGCCAGATGGATCTTGTTCTAACACTGGCAGTTCCAATTGAAGATGTGAAGATGGTCGAAGCTAAGGCAAAGGAACTTCTTGGAAAGGTTAAAATAGCTCCAATGGCCGGAACAGAAATAGCCATAGTTTCACCAACCCTTGCAAGGCAGCACCTTCCCCACTCTGCATGTGACATCTCTGAGTACTTGCGCCGTTACGGTGCTAAGGACAACATGATAGGCCTGGCCAGGGGAGCTGGAAAGGAAATATCAAGGATATCTGAGGATGAGAAGAACCTCATAGCAGAACATGACCTTGCAGTCTTTGCCCTTGGAAGCTTCAGAGAGTGCATAACCAACAAAACCCATCTATTTGAGGACATAGACGTACCCATAGTTGTAACTGGAGCTCCAGACCTGGACGTGTCTGAACTGCCAGGTGCAGATGCCTACGTGGGTGGGCTTGGAAGGATTCCTCGAAGACTTAAAAGGGGAGAAAATATAAGGGCCCTTAGAAAACTCGTTGAAGTTGTTGAAGGACTTCTGGACAATAAACGAATGGAAATGGCAGACGACCCACCAATAGTACCCTCCATACTGGTCAAAACCGAGATAGAAAACCAGGTACCTGCAATAAAAGAGGTATACTCTCCAGTACCCGTTGTGAGTCAGCTTGATGGTGTAAGGGTCAAATTGGATTATGCTAAGTATCATGAGGAGATTGCAGATGTTGTTGTGAGTGACTACAGACTTGGAGATATCTCAGAGATAAAGAAATCATTCATGTACGATTACACAATGGTGAAACTCCTTCCAGAAACATCCATAATTTAATGGATCACTTAAAACATATTAAAACCTCTACAAACTGGAAATGAAGCCACTAAATCAAACTTTTTTATTTTAAGTATCACCAGCATCCTAATATCACCATATTTATAAATAGTATTAATTCATCAGCATTAGAGGTTTGAAAAAGTGAGAACCATCCTCCAGTACATGGCATTCATATCATTATTCTTTTTAGGTTTTTTAGCTTTGAATTACGGTATTTTCTATTCAATGGCCTTTTTACTGGGATTATCCCATAACACAGCCTTCTACGTTTTGATGGTTGTTGCAGCAGTTTCGTATCCTGCAGCTGCACTCATTGAAAGAACTATTTCAAACGATTTAACACGTGTTTTCTACACCGCAGCATCTGCATGGATGGGAATCTCATTTTATCTCCTATCATTTCTTGTAATCTATGGATTAACCTCGCTCTTCATTAAAATACCTCATGAAACAGCTGGAATTTTGATAGGAGTTCTAACAGTTGCTGTAAGTTTTTACTCCATATTAAAAAGTTCTGATTTAAAGATAAAAGAGGTTGAAGTGCATTTAAATAATCTTAAAAAGGATTTGAATGTTGTTCAGCTCAGTGACATCCACATCGGTTCAATAAGAAATTCAGGTTACATGGAACGTATAGTCAATGAAACCAATAAATTGGATCCTGAAATGGTTTTCATAACTGGAGATATGGTTGATGGAAGTGCAAGACTTCATAAACATACTTTTAAATCAATAAACGCTTTAAAAGCACCAGTATTTTTTGTCACTGGAAACCATGATTTTTATGAGGGAATGGATGAAGTTTTAAGGGTACTGGATGACATCAATATCAGAATTCTTAGAAACGAACTGGTTGAACATGGTGGACTTCAGATCATCGGCGTGGAGTACTCCTACGGGAGAAAGAATCTTGAAAATGCCCTCTCGAAGATGAACATAAACCCTGAAAAACCTTCAGTGCTCCTCTATCACCTTCCACAGGAGGTTGAAGCAGCAAATGCTGCAGGAATAAACCTTCAACTTTCAGGTCACACCCACGCAGGGCAGATGATTCCCCTCAATCTTATTGTTAAATTGATGTTCCCGTATCTGAGAGGTTTTTACAAGTACAAAGACACAAAAATCTATGTTTCTCAGGGAACAGGAACATGGGGACCTCCAATGAGGCTTGGATCCCGCTGTGAAATCACTTCCATTCATTTAAAACCAGTCAAGTGAGTTTGTATCGGTTTTATGTGGATAAGATGATAGTCATTTTCATTCTTCAAATGTTGATTTAACTTTTTTATTATTTTTATATCTTAAATTCTTTAAATTGCTATTTTTTCATTATAAAATTATTTGAGCTTAGTATAAATCTATTAAAGCCATTAAGTCCATTAAAAATTATTAAAATTAATTAAAATCATTTAATCACTTAAAATTACTCAAAATTTGGATTTTTTAGGTGGAACTTCATTTTTTATGATCCATTGGAAAACCTTTAAATAGAATTATGAATATATATTCATAACATGCCTAGGCCAAGACGATCGAGAAGAGTGTTTGGTGAACCCCAGTTTCGATGCTTCAAACCAGAAAAAGGTACTGATAAGGAGCCAGTTTTGATCACACTGGATGAATTTGAGTCTGTAAGATTGAAGGATTACCAGAAAATCCAGCAGAAGAAAGCAGCTGAACTCATGGGGATATCACAGCCAACCTTCCACAGAACCCTTACTTCCGCGCGGGAAAAAATAGCAAAGGCCCTGGTGGAGGGTAAAATAATAAACATCAAAGGAGGAATCTGTATGAATGATGAAAAAAGGTACAGATGCAGTAAATGCGGTTTTGAATGGCACAGTCCAACCAAAGAGTATGATTCATGTCCTGACTGTGGTTCTGAGGAAATAGTGTCCCTGAGAAGTGAAGTTCAGAATCTGGGACAGCCTGGAATGGGAATGAGAAGATCCTTCGGAGGTCCAGGAAGAAGGGCAGGACCACCAAGTGTTTGTAAATGCACCAAATGTGGATATGAAACTGAAAAAACTCCGGGAATACCATGCAGGGAAGATAAATGCCCTAAATGTGGAGGCTCCATGTGTGGGGCTGATTGAAACATAAAAAACATGAAAAAAATTCGTAACAACTCAAGAATCTATGGGAGATGATCAAATTAAAAATATACTTTTTCCAACAGAGGATGAAATGGGTTTAAATTCTCCAATTTGCCCTCATTTTGGTAAAACACCTTATTTAACACTTCTAAAAGTTGAAGATGATATTATAATGGATTTAAAAGTTTTTGAAACTCAAGGAAGACATGCTGGAGGTCATGCAACTGCTGCGGAGGTTGTACTCATCAACGATGGAGATGTTGTGATCTGTGGAAATTTAGGGGGTAAGGCTGTTGAAATCCTCGGTAACGGTGGCGTTCAGGTATTTTCTGGAGCCAATGGAACGGTTAGTCAGGCTTTTCATCAGTGGAAGAATGAAGATCTGAAGCCAGGATCACTTGAACCATGCACAGAAGGTCACCATTAGATAATTTAGATTATTAGAATTCATATTTATGGTTTAATAATAAGAAAGCAACTATTAAAAAGCAAGTATTAAATAAAGGAACCATGGATTTTAATTAATAAATGAATGAGAACGTGAATGAGAAGGATGTAACATGGTAAAAAATCTCAGTGAAGAAGAAAAACAGAAATTACAGGTTATGGAACAGGAAATCAAGATCACCAAGAACATGAGCCGCATCAAACATAAGGTTGCAGTTATGAGTGGTAAAGGGGGTGTGGGGAAATCTACAGTATCTGCAAACCTAGCATCTGCCTTTGCAGGGAGCGGTTTTAAAACAGGGGTACTGGATTCTGACCTTCACGGCCCAAACATACCTCAAATGTTTGGAATGGAAATATCCCAACTTCAATGCACTCAAGAAGGTATAAAACCCCTTGAAACTGATGACGGTATCAAGGTCATGTCAACTGAGATACTTCTACCCTCCAACGAACCCCTCATATGGAGAGGTCCCAAAAAGACCGGTGCAATCAGACAGTTCCTGTCTGATGTTCTCTGGGGTGATCTGGACGTTTTAGTGATAGACTGTCCTCCAGGAACAGGTGATGAACCTTTAACTGTTCTGCAGTCCATCCCAGCCCTGGATGGTGTTGTCGTGGTCACAACGCCCCATCCTGTGGCACTGGATGATGTTGAACGTTCCATCAAGATGGTTCAGGCACTCAATATCCCTGTTTTGGGTGTTGTGGAGAACATGTCAACCTTCAAATGCCCCCACTGCGGTGAAGAAATCCCAATATTTGGAAAGAATGGAGGAAAACAACTGGCAGAAGATCTGAATATACCCCTTCTTGGAGCCTTACCTCTCTATCAGAATGAAGATGAAGGAGGACTCAAAAATCCTGAATTCCTTGAAAATTTCTCAAAAATAGTTGAAAAAATAGTTGAAGTCCTTGATAAGTAAAGATTTCAAAAAAAAATCAAATTTTTGAATCTTTCAGTGGTTTCTTCTTTTTTTAAACTTCTTTTTTTTTTAAATATTGATTATTTAAATTTGAAACGAAGTAAAATCCCTTAAAAAAACATCCAAAGTTCTTTTTATGTCTTATATCTAAATTTTTACAATATTTTAAAAAAAATAAATAAAAATATAACAATGAATTCAGATTACTTTAATTAAAACTTATAAAATTGAGATCTAATTAGTTATTCACTTATTTTAATTTTTATAATCTTTATAATCCTTTAATTAAATGTGTAACTGTTTTTATATGTCTGCCCTGTGATTTAACTTCATCTAAAAGGGTTTTAAATAAATTCTCGGTCATGGGCACAGGCATGCTCCTGAAAACGAAGGAATCCATCATGAGTTTAAGGGCCCTTTCCTCTGCAAGACTCAAACCCTGCCTTTTGTACTCCTCAGCCTCCTGAAAAAGAGCATTCTTTTCATCTGGAAGTTTCTTTACCTCCTCTGCAAGTACGGTTCCAGGTATAGGTTCAGCTATGCTCACGAAGTAATCATCCAGCATCAATTCATCTGCGAGATCAACTGTTGCCTGGAAATCTTCCTCTTCCTCACCGGGGTATCCCACTATGAAGGAACCTGCAATTTTAAGTCCATAGTTACGGGCCATTTCAACAGCTTCGTTTACATCATCAACTTTTATTCCCTTCTTCATGCTCCTGAGGATCCTGGGACTTCCAGATTCTATTCCAAAGTAAACCCATCCATTGGTGTAGCTACGCAACGCCTGCAAGATATCTGGACTTATGAGATCCACCCTTATATCTGGAATTGTGAGGTTTTGGGGACCTGTCAAAGTGCTTATATCCCTTAAAAGGTTTGTGAATGCATTTTCATCAAGGTTTCGGAATTTGTTGCTGCCGTAGAGTGTTCCTGTACCACCACTCACTGCGATTCTCCTTGCACCTGCCTTTAAGAAGGCCTTAACCTCTCTTATAACATCCTCATGGGCTCTGCTTCTCACTTCCCTTCCAAAGAAGCAGGGCACCTGACAGAAGGTGCAGCTTCCAGGACAGCCTCTGTGGGTTTCAATGTAAATGTTGGCCCCTCGTATATTTTCTGAAGAAATATCATGAGGTATGAGTGGTAATGGTCTTACCATTGAAACTCTTTCGGCAGCTGGGTTTTTTTGAAGGGTTCCACCATCTTTAAATGCCAGACCATTCACATCATGCAGATCCTCAACTCTAAAACCATTTTCCAGTGCAGCCATAAGTTTGAGAACACTTACTTCAGCTTCTCCAACCATAACCACATCAACATCCAGATTCTGAAAAACAAGCTCTGGAACTCTGCTCACAGGACCTCCAACGATCTTCAGAGCATCTATACATGATATGGCTTCTTTATATTTCAGAAGGTGTATCGTGGAGTGAAGGCTTAAAAAAGTGATGTCTGTATGTATGGGCTGGTTGAAACCTTTTTGAAGGTTTACATTATACCCCGCTTCCTTTAAAATTCCTGCAATTAACAGTGCACCGTAATTGTAGAATTCAGGTGTCAGTACAGTTATGTTCAGTTCTTTTTTATTCATATTGGACTACCTTCAACTGGTAAACTTATCATACCTTGATTTTTCTTTCTTTTTAATTTTTTTAGATTATTTAATTATTTAATAGAATTGCGAATACGAAATATGATTATAAAATAATATAATTAGAAAATATAAAATACTATATAAAATAAAAAAAGTTGGATCTTAAATGATCTGGTATTATATATATTATAATATTTAATTTAATTAATTTCTTTTAATTAATTTTTACCTTTTAATAGGTTTTTTTCTAACTCCAAAGAAGTTTATAGCTTCAATCAAATCTTCAAATGCTATAAGCTCTTTTTTAAGGACTTCTTCACGTGTAAGGGTTCCACTCATCTCTCCGTCAACTGATAATTTTTCAGGACCCCTTGTAACGATTCTGTCCACACCATCACGGCTCAATATCTCCTGGGCCCTTTTATTATGAACGTATGCCCTTCCGGGGAGCAGTACAGTTTCAGTAAGATCACCCAGGTCGATCTTCTCAAGATCTTCGTGGGTTATGAGACAGCCTATGTCCTGGTCTGCTGCAACAACGTTCACAAGGTCTTCAGCTCCGATGTTCTTAATTATCTTTTCAATGAAAGGTGCTGAAACCTTACTTGTGAGAATGGTGGCTTCAGATGTGACTTCAGATAATATATCAAGATATTCCCTGTTTTTATCCTTTGAAATTGCAAATGGTGTGTCATTTTCAGGGTCACATACTGGAGTGCCTGTAACTCTGAGGTTGAACTCCTTGTTAACGGTTTTAACGAGCTCATCAAACTCATCTAAACTGTGGGATTCCACACCTTCAATTATGGGTTCATTTCCAAGTATGAGTCCCTGATTACGGTAATTTGCAAACCTCATAAGTATGAATGCCTTTGCACCCCATTCTTCCAGTTTGCTGCAGGTTTCAAAGAGTTTTTCACCGTCGTTAACACCTGGAACTATGACAGATGCTGCATGAACCTCACTGTTCTGGCAGAATATCTCCAGGGCTTTCATGGACTCTTCAGGTTTCTGGTCCAGCACCCACTCCTTCCGAAGTTTAGGATCCGTTGAGAAAACAGTAAAGGTAACCTCATTAACACCGAGGGAAATTAAATCCTCTGCAACTTTTGAATCATCTATACCTTTCCCACTGGTGTAACCCAAGTGTATTGGGAGTTTCCATTGATTCAATCCTGCTGCAAGTTCTAACAACTGAGGGTAACAGCTTACATCTCCTCCTCCACTTATATTTACCTTCAGGTCATTATCATGGTAGTTTCCCATCATAATGGAATTTTGAACTGAGCCTAAAACCATAAATGGGGGTATAAATTCGTTTTTTGTTTCTCTGACTCCAGTTGTGCAGCTTTCACACCCAACCCTTCCTGGTGAGCAGTACCTACATCCAAAAGGGTCATTTCCTTTTACTTTTCTGAAGTAACAGTATTTACAGAACCCTCTGCAGTCTTTACCAGGTATTCCGCCTACATCTGCTATAATCTGCATGTCCTTCACCTTTTCAATATGTAAAATAAGTAATTTTGGATTTTAGAGTAACAAAAATGAATATTAAAAACACTAATAAAATTTTGGGCCACACTTACTTATAAATCTTTCTATATTAATCAAGAAGAAAGTTTAATAATAGATAAAGCAATAAATGGAGTCTCGTATATCAAAGTTGTACCATGGGAATCTGCAATGGATTGAAATCACTGTTGTGAACTCACACTCTGATTTCTCCAGTGTGAATTTCCATATTTAAAAGGCCGCTTCTGGTCTTAGAATTGGTACACGTCAATGGTGTACAAGAATTCTCAGGAGGGAAAAAATGGCAAAGTTTGAAGATAAGATCGACTTGTACGACGACAGAGGCAATCTTGTTGAAGAACAAGTACCACTCGAAGCCCTCAGTCCATTAAGGAACCCTGCAATTAAAGCAATTGTTCAGGGAGTTAAAAGGACTGTAGCTGTAAACTTAGAAGGTACAGAAAACGCTTTAAGAAATGCAACTGTTGGTGGAAAGGCATGTAAAATCCTAGGTAGGGAACTAGATCTCGATATAGTAGGAAATGCAGAAGCCATAGCAGAAAAAGCAAAAGAAATGATACAAGTTGAAGCAGGCGACAACACAAATGTTGAGTTACTCGCAGGCGGAAAAAGAGCACTTGTACAGATACCAACCGCAAGGTTTGAAGCAGCAGCTGAATACTCAGCAGCTCCATTAGTAACAGCATCTGCATTCATGCAGGCCATAATCGATGTTTGTGATGTGAACATGTACGACGCAAACATGGTTAAAGCAGCAATACTAGGTAGATACCCACAGACAGTTGATTTCATGGGTGGAAACTTAGCAACCATGCTCGACGTGCCTCAGAAACTTGAAGGTGCAGGTTACGCACTAAGGAACATCATGGTTAACCACGTTGTTGCAACAACCCTCAAAAACACCATGCAGTCCTCTGCTCTATCCAGTATATTAGAACAGGCCGCAATGTTTGAGATGGGTGATGCAGTAGGAGCATTTGAAAGAATGCACCTCTTAGGAATTGCATACCAGGGATTCAACGCTGACAACTTGGTCTTCGATCTCGTAAAAGCAAACGGTAAAGAAGGTACAGTTGGTTCAGTCGTAGCAGACGTTGTTGAAAGGGCAGAAGCTGACGGTGTAATCAAAGTAGACAAAGACCTCAACGGATTCAAATTATACGGCACAGACGACGTAGCAAAATGGAACGCATATGCTGCTGCTGGTATGATGGCTGCTACAATGGTCAGTACCGGTGCTGCAAGGGCTTGTCAGAGTGTTGCTTCAGCACTTCTATACTACAACGATATAATCGAATTTGAGACTGGATTACCAGGCGTAGACTTCGGTAGAGTAGAAGGTACAGCTGTAGGATTCTCCTTCTTCAGCCACTCCATATACGGTGGTGGAGGTCCAGGTATCTTCAACGGTAACCACGTTGTTACAAGGCACAGTAAAGGATTTGCTATACCATGCGTTGCAGCTGCAATGTCATTAGACGCAGGTACACAGATGTTCTCCCCAGAAGCAACCTCCGGATTAATAAAAGATGTATTCAGCCAAGTTGATGCATTCCGTGAACCACTTAAATATGTCGTGGAGGCAGCAGTCGACATAAAGGACAAAGTCTAAATTGAAATCCAAACTTGGGGGTAAGACAGTACATGGACATTGAAATATTTCCACACAGGTTGTTAAGCGCAGACACAACAGAAAGATTGTTAAATGATCTTGAAAAAATTGAAGGCGTTGAAAGGATGGTTCTTCATGGACAGAGACTTCCTCAGGGCTCCGATAACCCAGATCGCCGAACCATAAAGATCAATGGTGAGGAAGTTGAGTTACAGATTAAAACTGGACGAGTTCTAATGGAAATCGACAGTGAAGAAACGATCGATGAAGTAAGAGAAATTTGCGAAGAACATCTGCCCTTTGGATACAACATACACATGGGTTTGTTCATACGAAAACAGAAAACAGTTACAGATCAGATAAAATACGGAGAAAAGCTGGAAGAAGTCTCAGAGGACATGATCGGTTTAACCGATCAGAACGCGAAACTCAGTGAACGAGCTAGAGTACTTAAAAGGAAAGAATAACCATGATAGGAAAATCCACACATGTTGTAGACTGCAGAGAGACCATGGGAATGGGTGAAGGAGGAGGAATTGCCCAGAGAGGAACCTTTGCACAGTGTGGAAGTGAAGTTTTGGCAGTAGCAATGTCTCCTGGAAGGAGGCACATAACTAAACCTGTTTGTGAAATTACCTTTGCTTTAAGGGAAGCTAACATACAAACAAGTACACTTGTTTTAAATGCAGGCGGCGGTGTTCCGCAGGACGCCCCATCATCTGGCCATGGAAGCCTTTTCGGACTCAGTCTCAAGGAGATCGAGCAGATAAAACGGCACAGGCTGGTTGTTGTACACCTTGGAGGTGTGAAGCATCACATCATATACAAGGCTAGGTTGATTCTGAGGAATGTTGACAGGCCATGTGTTATTATATGTGAATATCCCGTTGACTTTGAGGATTTTGCAAAGATAGGTGTCAAAACAAGAGCCGTTATGCCTGATGAGCCTAAAACCAAAGGTGAAATCAAGGATATCATAAGCGGCGTTATCAGAGGAGAAACCTGTCCCCAAGAGAAGTTGGATGAAATTATTAGAAAAGTAAGATTAGCATTAGGAGGTGCATGAATATGGCACAATTTTATCCCGGAACTAGTCAGGTTGCTCAGAACAGAAGGAATTTATGCAACCCTGATTACGAACTTGAAAAATTTAGAGAAATCTCAGACGAAGATGTTGTGAAAATCTTAGGTCACAGAGCTCCTGGTGAGGAATACCCAAGCGTACACCCACCACTAGAGGAAATGGACGAACCTGATGATGTTATAAGAGAAATGGTCGAGCCAGTTGACGGTGCAAAAGCCGGTGACAGGGTAAGATACATTCAGTTTGTGGACTCAATGTACTTCGCACCAGCTCAGCCATACGTAAGATCAAGGGCTTACCTCTGCAGATACAGAGGAGCTGACGCAGGTACACTCTCCGGAAGGCAGATCATCGAAGCAAGGGAAAGAGACCTTGAGAAGATATCCAAGGAACTCCTGGAAACAGAATTCTTCGACCCAGCACGTACCGGTATAAGGGGAGCAAGTGTACACGGTCACTCCCTAAGGCTCGACGAAGACGGTGTTATGTTCGACATGCTAAGAAGGCAGGTCTTTAACAAAGAAACCGGAAAAGTTGAAGCTGTAAAGGATCAGATCGGTGAAGAGCTGGACGAACCTGTTGTTTTAGGTGAACCACTCGACGAAGCAACCCTTAGAGCAAAAACAACCATCTACAGAATGGATGGTGAAGCTTACAGAGATGACAAAGACGCAGTAGAAGTACTCCACAGGATACACGTAACCCGATCAAACGGTGGATACAGTCCTGAATAATCAGGAGGTGGAATTATGGCTGATAAAAAATTTATGGAAGCTTTAAATAAGAAATTCAAAGAAGCCCCAGAAGAAAAGAAAACAACCTTCTACTCATTCGGTGGATGGAAACAGTCCGAGAGGAAAAGGGAATTCGTGGAAGCTGGTAAAGAAGTAGCAGCTAAACGTGGAATCCCTCAGTACAACCCAGACATTGGTTGCCCACTCGGTCAGAGGGTTCTCATGCCTTACCAGGTTTCAACAACCGACACATTCGTTGAAGGTGACGACCTCCACTTCGTAAACAACACTGCAATGCAGCAGTTCTGGGACGATATAAGGAGAACTGTTATCGTCGGATTAGGAACAGCTCACGGTGTTATAGAAAAAAGGTTAGGTAAAGAAGTTAGCCCTGAAACAATCACAAACTACCTGGAAACTGTCAACCACTCAATGCCTGGTGCAGCAGTTGTTCAGGAACACATGGTGGAAACCCACCCTGCACTTGTTGCAGACAGTTACGTGAAAATATTCACAGGTAACGACGAAATAGCAGACGAAATAGACTCTGCATTCGTTATAGACATCAACAAAATGTTCCCAGATGAACAGGCAGAAGTTCTTAAAGCTGAAGTTGGCGACGGTATCTGGCAGGCTGTCAGGATCCCAACAATAGTTTCAAGGACCTGTGATGGAGGTACAACCTCCAGGTGGTCTGCTATGCAGATCGGTATGTCCATGATCTCTGCTTACAAACAGTGTGCAGGAGAAGCCGCAACCGGTGACTTCGCATTTGCTGCAAAACACGCAGAAGTTATACACATGGGTACAGCTCTACCACAGAGGAGGGCAAGAGGAGAAAACGAACCTGGTGGAATTCCATTCGGTTACCTGGCTGACATCTGTCAGTCCTCAAGGAAATACATGGATGACCCAGTAAGGGTAAGTCTGGACGTTGTTGCATCTGGTGCAATGTTATACGACCAGATCTGGTTAGGTTCATACATGTCCGGTGGTGTCGGATTCACACAGTACGGAACAGCTGCTTACACTGATAACATCCTTGACGACTTCTGTTACTACGGTAAGGAGTACGTCGAAGACAAGTTCGGTGGACTATGTGAAGCTCCAAACAACATGGACACAGTACGGGACGTAGGTTCTGAAGTAACCTTCTACGGACTTGAACAGTACGAAGAATACCCAGCACTTCTCGAAACCCAGTTCGGTGGATCACAGAGGGCAGCAGTTGCAGCTGCTGCTGCTGGATGTTCCACAGGTTTTGCAACTGGTAACGCTCAGACTGGTTTAAGCGCATGGTACTTATCCATGTACTTACACAAAGAACAGCACGCACGTCTTGGTTTCTACGGATACGACCTTCAGGATCAGTGTGGTGCATCCAACGTATTCTCCATCAGAGGAGACGAAGGATTACCACTTGAACTTAGGGGACCAAACTATCCAAACTACGCAATGAACGTGGGTCACCAGGGAGAGTACGCAGGTATAGCTCAGTCTGCACACGCAGCACGTAAAGACGCATTTGTATTTAACCCACTGGTTAAAATCGCATTTGCTGATGACAGCTTAGCATTTGACTTCTCAGAAGTACGTGCCCAGTTTGCTAAAGGTGCACTCAGAGAATTCGAACCAGCAGGAGAAAGAGCTCTTATCTCTCCAGCTAAATGAATAGGTGTTAATTAACACCTATTTTTTTTATTAACGATAATAAAATTAGGAGGAAATAAAATGGACCCTATGATAACAGGATTAGGTGTTGTTGCTCTCATGGGAGCTGCTGCAACCATTGCAGGGGCTGCAGAGGACTTAGAATCCGATGTAGGTTCAATGAGTAACCCAAACTCACAGGTTCAGTTAGCACCACAGATGGGACACCTACACAGGTTCTTCAACAAAGCTATTTCTGGTGAACCAGTACAGATGGGTGTACTTGCAGGTATTGCAGGTTCTGTAGCATTTGTCCTAATGGGCACAATAGGCTTACCAGTTATAATGTCAATAGCTGCAGGAGGATTTATAGCAGCTTTAGTACATGCCGCATATGCTACTACATCTTACTTAGGAAGGATTGTAAGTGAATCACAGTTCAACCAGCCAGTTTACCTTGATGTCATCACAAGTCATTTAGGACCAATAGCTGCCCACGGATTCATAACAACATTTTGTATAGTGGGAATGTCTTACATGATGACCTTGAACGTAGTAGGATTTAACCACCCGTTCCCATTACCACTCTTAGCAGTGCTGTGGGGTATAACAATAGGTGCTATAGGCTCATCCACAGGAGATGTTCACTACGGTGCAGAAAGGGAATACCAGACCTACCCATTCGGTGGAGGTATACCAGTGGCTATCCACGGTGACATAACAACCAAGGCAGAACTCGGTGCAAGGAACTCAATGGATGTTGTAAACTTCTGTGCTAAGTACGGAGGACCTCTAACAGGTTTCTGTTTCGGAGCAATTGTGTTCTTCAGTTTCTGGACAACCATTGTCTTCGGTGCAGCAGGTGGAGTAGTCGCAAGCATTGTAATAATCTTATTACTGATCATACTAAACAACAGAATAGAAGTCTTTGCAAGAACCAAATACGGACCCTACAAAGAATAGGAAATAAGGAGGTTTAAAGATGGACCCATTATTATTAATAGGCGCTATGACAGTTGGAGGCGTTCTCATCGGTGGAGGTGTACACTTCATACCAGTGGGTGGTGCTCCAGCAGCTATAGCAACGGCTACAGGTGTCGGAACCGGTACCGCAATGCTAGCAGCAGGTTCAGGTATGACTGGTCTCATAGCTGCAGCAGCAATGACAGGACAGCCACTATGGCTCATTCTTGCATCCGGTGCTGTAGGTTCAATGCTTATGATAGGTATAACCATGCTAATTGGTAACCTCATTTACGTATGGGGTGTTGGTTGTGTCCCTACATCAGCAAAAGTTGAAATCGACCCAATAACAAAATACGAACAGGAAAAATACATAACCCCAGGTACTGAAGGGCATGGAGTCCCAACAGTATGTTTTGTAAGTGGTATAATCGGAGGAGCTCTTGGTGGAATCGGTGGTGGACTGGTTTACTGGGCTTTAAACAGTGCATTAACCGCAGCAGGATTATCATACTCATCATTAGGTGCTGCCACAGTAGCAGGAATATTCGCTGTGGGTACGTTCTTTGTTAACGCAGTTGTAGCTTCCTACAACATAGGCGGTACAATTGAAGGATTCCACGACCCTAAATTCAAGAGACTCCCACGCGGAGTATTAGCATGCCTTCTAGCATCATTGGTTATAGGAATCTTTTCAGTTCTACTAATTAAAGGAGGTGTCTTCTAATGTCAGTAGGAGGAAGCGGTGCAGCTGAATCAGGTATCTCACCAACCAAGACATTAGCACTTGGAGTTGTAGGCGGACTTTTAGGAATTTACGCAACACCAATCAACCCAGTACTTGGACCCCTTTTTGCAGCACTTGGTGCAGTTTGTGCTATAGTATGGGGAGCTGACGCTATAAGGAGAGTTGCAAGCTACGGTTTAGGTACTGGTGTACCTTCGATAGGTTACATGTCCCTTTCCATAGGTATCATAGGTGCAGTAGCAGGTCTGGCAGGTGCTCTAATATCTGGAATACCAACAATACTCGGACCATTATTTGGATTCGTAATTGCAATGGTACTTGGAGCAATAGTTGCACTGATTGCTAAGAAAGTTATCAAGATGAAAATACCAATACTCGTAAGGTGCACAATAGAACTTTCAGGTGCAGCTGCACTGTCCATATTCGGATTTTCAGCAGCAATAGCTGGAAGTTACTCAATGTCCGCAATACTTGCATCAGTTATATCAACAGGATTCATAGGACTTCTGTTCATATTCAACACAATGGCAATACAGCACCCATTCAACGCATGTCTCGGACCAAACGAAAACCAGATAAGGACCCTAAAACTTGCATCAGCCACAGGATTCATGGCAATGGCAATAGTAGGATTACTTGGAATAGGAACATCCAGCGCATGGTGGGTAATATCCGTTATTGGTGCTATAGCATGGTTCATATCAATCAGAGCCTTTTTACAGGCATCAATGAATGAAGCTGCATCAGTTAAATGGACTGGTCTGTGGCCAAAAGAGGAAGAGCAGTAAGGAGGAAAAAGAATGGCAGAAATGTTACCTTTAATAAAAATAGCTCCTGAATCAAACTTAACTCTTGACCCTTCCACAGGTGTAGTTGGAACAGCATTAGGCAGAGACGTCGTAGTAGTATCAATGGACACTATAAATGAACAAATAGCTGAATTAGAGATTGCAGCAGATGATATTGAACACGCTCTCGATCCAACAACTGTGTCCCCAGGTGCTTACCCTGGAAGGGAAGGAGTTTACATGACAGCAGGTAAACTAACCAACATGGTTTATGGATTTGTATTAGGGCTTGTACTGCTGGTCGCCCTATTATTATAGGAGGTATATAGAATGGCTGATAAAAAATCACCCGCAGAAGGATGGCCTGTTGTAAACGGTGACTACGTGGTCGGAGACCCAGAAAGCCCTGTTGCAGCAGTTACACTGGCTTCTCACATTGAAGATGTACCAGCGGAAGCAGGAGCAGCAATAGCAGGACCATGCAAAACCGAAAACCTCGGAGTCGAGAAGGTTATAGCTAACATAATTTCCAACCCGAACATAAGGTTCCTAATACTCTGTGGAGCAGAGGTGCAGGGACACATCACCGGTCAGAGTATACAGGCGTTACACGAAAATGGTGTTGACCCAGAAAAAAGAAGCATCTTAGGTGCAACTGGAGCTATACCATACGTTGAAAACGTACCAGACGAAGGAATAGAAAGGTTCCAGCAGCAGCTGGAATTAGTGGACCTCATAGATGTTGAGGATCCTGCATCTATCCAGTCTAAAGTAAAAGAGTGCATAGAAAAAGATCCTGGTGCCTTTGAAGAAGAAGCAATGGTCATAGAGATCTCAGAGGAAGACGGTGAAGAGGAAGAAGGTGAAGAAGTTAAACCAGTAGCACCTGAAACAGCATTAATCGATGCAAGGATACGCAACATACAGACACAGGTCAAAATGATCGGTGCAAATCAGAGGATCTTTGCAGGTATGTACGCTGGAAAAGTTCAGGGACTTGTAATAGGTTTAGCATTCATCTTAACTCTTGGAACCATACTACTCTTGAAATAACGGGGGTTAAACATGTTAATATCAAACAAACCTAACGTTAAAGGAATTAAAAAAACTGTAGAAGATATAAGATACCGTACCCAGTTGATTGGTAGGGATCAGAGGCTGTTTGCAGGTTTAATAAACACAAGGGTCTATGGTATGGCCATAGGATTTGTATTTGCAATGCTTCTTGTAGGCTTACCAGTATTATGGGTCATGTTAAGGGGGGCATAAGTAATGGCAGATGATAAAAACGTTATACCTCGTGTCATCGTCCCTTCAGACGAGTTCAACAAAGCAAACGAGAGATTAGACGATGTTGAAGAAAAAGTTGAGTTCAACTACGGTGAAATCTCCCAGAGAATGGGTCAACAAATAGGCAGGGATATAGGAATCCTATACGGTATTATGATAGGTCTCATAATCCTGTTTATCGCATTCAAAGTTGTAAAAGTAGGAGCAATCCTATCCGCATTTGGTGGAGTCTAATTTAATAGGAGGATTACGTATGTTTAGATTTGACAAAGAACAAGTTGTTTTAGATATAGCTGGTGTTAAAGTCGGTGGACAGCCAGGTGAATATCCAACTGTTTTAGCAGGAACCATCTTTTACGGTGGACACAAAATCATTGAAGATGAAAAAGCAGGAATTTTCGATCAAGCAAAAGCAGAAGCTTTAATAAACAAAATGGAAGAAATGTCTGACGTTACAGGAAACCCTTGTTTAGTACAGGTTTTCGGAGCTACTCCTGAAGCTCTTGTTAAATACCTGGAATTTGTAGGTGACCTTACAGAAGCACCATTCCTTATAGACTCTACCTCCGGTGAGGCAAGGGTTGCAGGTGCAAACTACGCTACAGAAGCTGGTTTAGGTGACAGGGCTATATACAACTCCATAAACATGGCTGCAGATGCTGCTGAACTTGAAGCAGTTAAAGAGTCAGACCTCACAGCATCCATTGTTCTTGGATTCAACCCTATGGAACCAACAGTAGAGGGTAAAGTAAGTATATGGGAAGACGGTGGAAGCACACTCGACAAAGGTCTTATGCAAATGGCTGAAGAGTGTGGAATCGACAAACCTCTCATGGACACAGCAGTTACCCCACTCGGACAGGGTGCAGGTGTAGCAGTCAGAACCTCCTTTGTTGAGAAAAGCAAATGGGGATTCCCTGTTGGAAGTGGTATCCACAACGTGCCATCCGCATGGGACTGGCTCAGGGGCTACAAAAAAGAACACAAAGAAGCATGGCCTGTGTGTGACATAGGTTCCAACCTCGTCCAGCAGATGGCAGGTGGAGACTTCGTTCTCTTTGGACCTATAGAAAACGCAAAACTTGCTTTCCCAGCATGTGCAATGGCTGATATCTTCATAGCAGAAGCTGCCAAAGACATAGGCACAGAAGCAGTTGAAGAACACCCAATGTTCAAACTCTTATAACACTGCAAGTGTAGGAGTAAAGGTGATTGACGACGCAAGTCGTCATAACCTCTTTTCTATTTTTACTATTTTTCATGGCATTTGAACCATATTCTAAAACAATTTCAATTTTAAAGTAATTTCAACCTTATAATGGATGTCACGTTTGAAGAAGTTACTCCTTAGAAATGTTAATGTACTACAGAATACAATATTAACTGGATAAAGGGGGTGTCTTTGATTTTGCTCGTCTTCCTAATTCCCAATTTGGATATCCACGTAAGCATAATGCCCATAATGAGATATCAAATCAAAGATCCTTGTACCTATTCAAAGCTCCAGAAGCTGCTGCTTTTTTTATAGAATTTTGCAGTGCAGTTGTATCTGATATCAACCAGTTTTTATATTCATTAAAAGCATTTAAGTGATAATTTTCTGAAGGTTCGTCTGTTACACCTAAAGATTCATTCCTCGGAGATTCAGTGGAATTTCCTATTGCTGATGAAAGATATATGTCTGTAGTATACTTTTGAATTAATTCATCAACATCAAAATTGTAAGGACTTTTTCCTTCCTGCATTGATCTCAAAGTGTCTATTAAAACAGAATCAATACATTCAAGAACAGGTTTTAATATCTCTTCAACTGTAATTGCCATGTTTTCAGGTTCTTCCATTCTCTCCACCCTTTTGAATTGGGTTACGAGTGCTGTTAGATCTGCAGTAAGCGCATCCATGGAATCTGTGATTGATCGATAGGAAGAAATATCTGAATCTGCATCGTCAAAGGAATTCTTAACCTTTTTGATCCCGGCTTCAAGATTGTTACGTGAAATTTCCATGGATTTAAATACTGAAACTGCTTCCCCTTCCTTAGTAACGTTCTTTAGGCAGGGTAGTATAACCTTCTGGATGTAATCGCTTGTGGCACCCAGTCTGTTCTTGACTTCTCCAGGAACATCCACCTTCAAACGTGTTGGAAGAATAAGGTAACCCATACAAACTGCAATCAGAGAACCAATGAGAATATCCAGAGAACGTGCAAAACCTATCATTAGAACGTGGTTTGGGGCCTGGATAAAGATTATGCTCATGGTGCTTGCAATCAGGGTAATGGGGTAGCTCACATTCCAGTAAGCGATCATGGTAAGAAACATCATTCCACTCAGAATCCAGAGAACCCACGTCATTCCAGCATACGTTAAAAATCCACTGAGTGTTATGGCAACTGCAACGCCCAGAATTGTTGCAATTATTCTTAAAAACATTTTATTTTGGGTACTACCAATATCAGGTTGAAGAACAACAAGAATAGAAATTACAATCCACAGAGAACTCTGCAAACTAAAAAAATTAGCCACAACAAAACCAATTGCTACTGCAATGGCCAGCCTTAATCCATGACGAATCCACATGTTCTCAAGACTTAAATTAGATTTTAAACTTTTTAAAAAGGATTGCTGTGGCTTCAAATTTATTTCAGGAATTTTAAATGATTTTTTTCCATTTATAACATCAAAAGCATCTTCAAATATGTTCCAAATATTCAAGGCAGATTCATAGGCAGCTAGAACCTGCCCATACACTTTGTAATCGTCTTTTTCCTTCAAAATTCTCTTTAATTTAACTAAATCTCGGTTCAAAGATTCCATGCTCATTTCTGATCTTGAATCTTCATGGGATATGTAAGAAGCCATGTGACAGCTTAACTCATCGCTAGATTCCATGAAATCTTGGAATATATTTTGAGGTTCACCTGACATGTTTACCATTATCCTACGTCCGGATATGCGGGCAACGATCAAACGACGACCTATTTCGACCATACTTTCAAGTTTTGGATCACTACCTCCAACTAAAAAGCTTCTGGCGTATAAAATTGTTTTAAAGCTGGAATCTGGTAATATGCAGTTTGCCACAATTTTTCGGATTTTTTTCTTATTCTGAAGCAGCTTTGGAACTATCATCACAACAGAACTTATGATAGTCCCAGAAAAACCCCACAATGCCCAAGAGAGGGGCCCTGCTTGAGGTGTAACAACCACCATCACTCCCAAAACGTAACTCATTAATCCAAGGAATCCAAGGGCTCCAGGGATGCGTCCGAATATGTTGGAGTAAGCAGCAGTAAAAGCCCACAGAACGATTAATACTGTGGCAATGTAAAGGTTTATAAGACTTAAATAAGCTGTTAAAAAAGCTAAACCTATTATAAGTCCTGTTATAATGCTTAACTTGGCCAGAATTCTGATTGAAAGGTTTATACCAACTAACATGGATGCCATGAACGTAGATACTATGAAAGCCATTGTTGCAGTTTTCAAACCCAAAATCTGGGTTATGATAATCGCTAAAAACAGAGCTAAAAGAGTTTGCAATGCCATGTTCCACTGTGGTTTCAGATCGTTAGGTTGAAACAACCTCTCTAGACGAACTCTTAAATTGGTTCTTATCATTCAAGTCCCCTTCTTCAAACAAATTCCATTTAATTGGAGATATTGAAATAGAATAGTTGATGAAATATTTGATTGTAGGATACACTCTTAACTGCAACTATAATTTTATTTCCATTTTTATTAAAAAACAGTTTCTATTATTTTTTTAGATCTTTGCAGGATAAAACTATGATATTAAGTAGGGAATGTATCTAAAAGATGATCTTTGAGGGAAATAACTTTCCAGTTTTACTCCTTGAACTTTCAACCTCAAAAAAATTTTTTCACAAGATTTATATTACCCTTAAAATGAATTTATACCTTAGAAAGAGTTTGTATATTAATTTTTTTAGGGGGTATCTCGTTGTCTCGTCTTGCTAAACTACTTGGAATGGGTCCAAAACCCATAATGGCTAAAAGCACTTACACAAGAATTGAAGATATTAAATCAACATCTTACATGAAAAAAACAGCAGGTTCAGGTCTTCTCATGAAACCAGACACCTACTACGTGGTTGCATCGGTGGAACTTGGAAACACAACCACGAAATGCATACTAACGGCCACGAACCTCAGAACCAGCAGAACATATCTTCTTGATAAGACGGTTAAGATGACACGTGACATCCGCCCACCAAAGAAGGGAGAGAAGGTATTCGGTGAAACAGTCTGGAAGGTTGAGCTCACCAAGGAATCAGTATCTGAAATGGTCAAAAACACCATACTTGAATCCCTTGAAAAGGCCCATGTTGATATAGACAAGGATCTGGACTTCGTTGTTAGATCAACAGGTGTTACAGCAGGATTTGCCGCACCAGAAGAAGTTGGAGAACTCATAATAGCCCTAGCAAACGGATGTCTTGAAGCAGGGATACCTCCAAGGAAGATGTCTCCTGCAATGAGTAAGGAAAACTTCCCTGAACGCCTCCAGGACTACACATATATAGACCATGTGATGTTCGATGGTGCAGTTGTGAGTGTCCTGCCACCAACTGGAAGAGCTGTTGTGGCAAACGAGATGGAAGGTGAACTGGTTACAGCAGGAATAAAGCTTGCTGCAAAATGGACTGAGATTGACTTCAGGGATCCATGTGTATCCATGGACTTCGGAACAACACTTGCAGGTCGTATCACAAACAGCCATGAACCATACTCAAGGACAGTGGGCAACTTCTGCGGACTTGCAGGAGCAATATCAGATTCAATAATCCGAGGAACAGAAAAGGTGGATAAAAGGGGAGGTGCAGCACTTGACCTCTACAAGAAGGGCATAGTTAAGGGTGCAGATTGGAAGGCCGCCAAAAAATATGCTGAAGAGGCCCATGAACACGTTGACATAAGGAAGGTGCCTGAAGGTCGTGAAAGATTTGGAACGGTACCTGTGGATCCCAAAGCTGCCTACTCTGCAGGAACAACCCTTATAGGATGTGACGTTGGGAAAAACGGTGATGAAATACCAGATCTTACCAGGATGGGCCACGAGATATACGAAACCTCAGGAATACACACCATGTTTGCAACCCTTGACCATGTAAGTGCAATGGTGGTTAAAAGACTCATAGAAGAAGCCTTTGAGGAGGGAGTTGTTGAAGAAGGCTCCGTACTTGGAATCACTGGAAGGGCAGGAATCACAGGTAAAAAACCCGAACTCATCCTTGAGTACTCTAAAAAATATTTCGAAGATGTTATATTCGTTTCTGATGCCCTTGCAATGGGATCTGCCATGATGGCACGATGTATGAACTCAATAGGAACTCCAAAGGTCCCTGTAGGTGGAAGACATGGAGGGCCATGCATACTGGGTCAGAGAAGGAAGCTTCAGAAGAAATAGTTTCAGGTGGGTTTAGAAAGGATATTTTAGGAGTTATTTCACTTTAATTTTTGTTTTATCCCCTAATTTCCATTTCAATTCCCTTATTTTTTCAATTTTTAATTTAAAAAACTTAATTTAAAAAACAGTTCAATACTTTTTTTATTCATTTAATTTTTATCTGACTTTTAAAGGAGTTAATCCCCTAAAAATTATGTTTTAGGCTTAATATCTTAAAATTTTATTTTCAATTGTTTTAATTCAATTAAGCTGTTCCATTGAATAATGGCCTTGAATATAGTTTTAAATAACTTTTAAAGAAAAAAATAGATTTTAAAAATTCCAAAAGATCTCAATCAAATTAAAAATTAAAAAGGTGGAAAGGAATGTTTAAGAGAATTACATCTCCATTAACCTGTGTATCCTATCTTCCATTGGTGGATGGGTTGAGAAAAGCTTGACGAAGCTGCTGCCCCTTCCTCCGAATGGGTTTGCTATGAACATGTGGGCTGTTGATGGATTGGCATCCATGGGGTGTGCATTTATTCCCATCTCCAGTTTTCTGAGTGCATTTGCAAGTGCCCATGGTTTGCCTGAAATTCTGGCTCCACCTTCATCTGCCTTGAACTCCCTTGACCTGCTTATTGCAAGTTGGATCAGCATTGCAGCGATTGGTGCGAATATGATCATGAGGATCAGTCCAACGATTCCACCAGCGTCATCTCCATCCCCGAAGAATGCAAAGAACTGGGCGAAGTTAGCTATCCAGGCAATTGCACCAGCCACAGTTGCTACAACCGCACTTATGAGAATATCCCTGTGTTTGACGTGGCTGAGTTCGTGGGATATCACACCTTCAAGCTCATCCCTATCTAGAAGGTTCAAAATGCCTGTTGTAACAGCAACAACAGCATTACTGGGGCTTCTACCTGTTGCAAATGCGTTAGGTGTTGCAGTTTCAATGATTGCAATCCTTGGTTTTGGTATTCCAGCGTTCATTGAAAGTTCAGAAACTATCTGGTGAAGAACAGGGGCCTCTGCCTCTGAAACTTCCTTTGCCCTGTACATCCTCAACACGATCCTGTCTGAGAAGAAGTAGGATGTGAAGTTCATCACTGCAGATACCAAAACGGCTATAAGTGCCCCGAATTGTGCCATTCCAAATAGTGATCCTATGAAGTATCCTATACCCACGAGGATCAGGGTAAGCACCGTGAGCAGAAAAACTGTCTTTAGATTTTCAAACATTAAATATCACCACGTGATTTTTTCAGTTTTAAAATGTTGTTTAGGTTCAATTCAATAAAAAATTTCAAAAAAAATTTCTTTTTAAACATAATCCTTTGAATACCCTCTTTAGTATTTACTTTAAGGAATCTTATATTATGGAAGGAGTTATATAAACCTTGGCATTAGAGTAACTTCAACACAGAAAAATTGATGATGCAAGGATCCTGCAGATCCTTTAAGACTTTGCATAAATCATGGGGGAACTAAATTGATAACAGCTTTGATAATGGCCGGTGGAAAAGGCAGTAGAATGGAACTTGAAGGTGAAAAACCACTCATAAAAGTTTCAGGAAAACCAATGATTCAATACGTGATCGAAGCTGCACGAAACTCCAAAAAACTGGACAGGATCATTGTTGCAACCAGTCCAAACACACCAGAAACCTCTAAATTTGTTCATAAAATGGGTGTTGAGGTTTTCAAAACACCTGGAGATGGTTACGTTGAGGACCTTGTATTTTTCATATCAAAAACTCATCCTGAAGATGAATCTGAGGTTATAGTTACACTATCATCGGATTTACCCTTTATTAATGGTGAAACCATTGATGAAGTACTCGTGGAGTATGAACGATCTGGTAAACCTGCAATGTGTGTTGCAGTCCCACTTAAGATTTTCAGGGACAATGGTCTAAAACCCAGTATAATAATGGGAGATGTGGTTCCATCGGGATTAAATATATTAAGAAGTACCGACAAGCAACAAGATGAGGAAGTTCTTATATTGGGGAAGGTTGAGTTGGCCTTAAATATTAATAGCTGTAGTGACATAACAGTTTCAGAGAAACTTTTAAAGCAAACTCATAGATGAAAACTTGCAGGTGATAGTATGGTTGTTGAAGAGAGGAAACTCATAAAAGGGGAAGAGAAGGTATGGAGTGAAATCAGGGGTTACCAGGTTGCAACGAACAATGCAAGGATACTTGGAGATCTTGAAGAACTCTTAATAAACGGTAAAACCGGTAAAATAACTGATGTTGTCATAAAAGTGGAAAAAGGTCGTAATGTCAACGTTAAAGGTGCAAAGAAAAAAGGAGATAATCTTTTAGTGCCTTTTGGTAAGGTTGAGAAGGTAGGAGAGTTCATAATAATATCTGAATAAACCTCACCTTACTTTTTCGGATAATATCATCAAATACCATCCAGATAGAAATTCATCCAGATAATTTATGAAATGAAGTTATCTCTCTTTTTTAATGCTTTTATTAATAAACTATAGGATAACCAGATACAATAACTCATAACACTTCTTTTAAAAGTTTTAAATCTTATTTTATGAAAATCAGAAAAAGAAAAACTGATGAAAGAAATATTGCAATGTTTATAAGATCATTCTAAACTTAAAAACACATTAAAAAGGTATTTTTAAATTTATTCTGAGATCCAGGGACATTATTTATAGAATGGATGTTTCAATGAATCTTTTTTAGCCAGTATCTCATCTATTGGCGGTTCATCAACAAAAGCGCGTTTGATTGCAAGTTTTGTTGCTTCGTAGTTGTACTGGTATATCTTGTCGGGATCCTCTGCTTGTGGATGGATGAAAACTCCACATAAGATACAGATGTCCTCAACCATTTCCTTCATAATTGTTCCATCTTCCACACAGTCTGAAACTGCCATTGCAACGGCTTTCTGGGCTGGGCCGAATATCCTGGTTGCATCGTCAAGATCCTTTATACTGACCTTTGGAAGGAGCATGGTCACTGGCTTGCACATGAGGTTCGGTGCAACAACAGCAAAAAGTGGTGTGTGTCTTTCCACTTGATTAACAAGTGCATTTGCAAATGCCTGGCCTATTGGACCTTCTTTGTCTCCTATTAACAGATCTATATGTGCAACTTCGTTTCCATCCCCAACAAGGGCTTCACCATTTATATACATTTCAAAACACCTCTATTTTTTCATTTAATCTTTTCAAATCATTTTTTTATGTTCCAAGTCTTTGAATATCATGTAAACGAATTATAATATCCAGTGAAATTAATGCATAGATCTAAAAAATTCTAAAAAAAGAAAAAAAATCGAATGAAAAAGTTATGGTAATCAGTTGAATCTGTTTTTAATTTGATTCACCATGATTACTCAGTTGCTGATTTAATATCTGCTTCACTTCTTACATTCCCTTCACACTAAGGTCTATCATCTTCTTGGTTTCAGATGCAAGTTCCGGTGGCAGACCAGTTATGTCCATGCTCAAGAATCCCCTGACAATCATGGAAGCTGCTTCTTCTTCAGTTAAACCTCTAGACATTAGATATAAAACTTCTTCTTCAGCTATTTTACCAACAGCTGCTTCGTGAGAAAGTTCCATGTCTGTTGCAGCACCTTCAAGCTCTGGAACTGAGTAAATCATTGAATCATCTGATAAAACCAGTCCCATGCACTCTAAATGGCCTTTAACATCAGGAGATCTTCCTGCAAGATGTCCCCTTGTGTATATTTGGGACTCATCATTGGAAACTGCACGGGTAACCATCTCAGCACTTGAATTTTTACCTGTCAAGATGGCCCTGGACCCCTGATCAAGTACAGAATCTTTCTTACCACTGAGTATGGACTGGAAGAGTACCTTTGAGTTTTCTCCCTGGCAATAAGCTGTTGGATAAGCTTGTATGGTTCGAACTGGACTTGTTAATATGTAATTTGAGATGTAGGTTGAGTCATCGCCCATGATGATACCTGTACGTGGTCTGACCTCCACCTGCTCTGCCCAGTTGTGCACCATTGTGAAGGTGATCTTAGCTCCCTTCTTGAGGTAGAACTCTGAAACACCAACGTGCATTGCAGACAGAACATCTGAACCTGTTGAACATCCTGTTATGATGTGCAGCTCTGAATTTTCCTCGGCTATGATGATGTTGTGGGCAGTTTGTGCAACGTTCTCATCACCTATGAACATGCAAGCCTGGATTGGGAACACTTCCTTGGATCCAGGTAACGACCTGATGAAGTATCCACTTGTTTCTCCAAGTGCTGTTTGTGCTGTGTATTTGTCTGTATCAACCTGCACAGCCTTCCACATGTAATCCTGGAGCCAGTCGTACTTGTCAAGGGCCTGTTTCATTCCCATGAGTTCAACTGATTCAGACTGACAGTTCGTGCAGACGTTGGACTGATCCATCTGGAGGAATGAACCACTTCTTCCCTCACCTGATGGTTCAACACCAACCTTCAGAAGGGTTTCCTGGGCCTTCTTTGGAAGGTCTTCAAGGGAGTCAATTTCTTCGTGTTCCTCTGGATTTTCCATCTCAAATTCTTCGATGTTCACGTCTTCTCCAAGGGCAGCTTTCTTCTTCTTAGCCTTCTCTGCACGTTCTAATGTGTTTCGCAACATTTCACACACCCTTTAAATCCTTCTTTCCTTATGTCATCAAGTATCTCGTTTGGGTCTCCTGAACATGCTATTCTACCATCCATGAGAACGTGTGCCCTGTTGGCACCAACGAAGTTCAGAATGTAACCAAGGTGAGTTATCAAAAGACCTGATTTCTGTCGAAGACCAGGTTTCTTATCCTTATCAAGTAGAGTGTTTATCTCACTTGCAAGAAGCTCCACGTTTTCGATGTCCACACCTGAGTCTGGTTCATCGAACATTATGAAGTCTGGTTTCTGTGCAAGAAGCTGAAGTATCTCTGATCTTTTAACTTCTCCACCTGAAAATCCAAGGTTCACGTCACGTTCAAGGAATTTCTCATCGAATTTGAGTGTTCTTGCAAGGGTCATTGTTTCGGGATCCAGTTCATCTTCATCTGCCTCAATTCCATGTTTACGGCTTTCAAGTCTTAAGAGGTCTTTGAGTCTGACACCCCTTATTGCAGGAGGGTTCTGGAAGCTCACACCAACACCGAGCTCAACACGTTCGGTTGTTGTGAGGTTGGTTATGTCTTCCCCCTTGAAAATGATCTCACCTCGCGTCACGTTGTACTTAGGAAATCCAAGGATGCTCATGAACAGAGTACTTTTACCGGTTCCGTTTGGTCCTAAAAGGACGTGGGTTTCTCCTTTCTCGATATACAAATCTATATCTTTTAAAATTTCTTTTCCATTAACTTCAACCGCTAGATCGGTTATTTCAAGCAGCAGTTCCACCACCACCATTTTTGTTTAACTTGGAGTGTTTTTTTTAAAAGAATCAAATATGGAATTTAAAAACACTGAAAGTGCAAGGATCTATGTTTTTATTTAGATAAATAATTTGAGTTAAATCATTCAGTTTTAGATTTGATCTGTATTATACATGGATTGACTAACTTTGTGGTTTTCAGTGGTGGTAACGCCCAACAAACCCAACAAATTATTTATATATGGTCTATGAACTTCGTGTTAAATGAGCTATAAACTGGATCTTTATGAAAATTGTTAATACTCATAATAATTCCCATAATTCTTTCATGTTACTAATACTTAAAATGGATTTAAAACGTTAAAAAATATTGAAATGGGATTTAAAAATAATTTTAAATGAAATTAATGAGGTATATGGATGTGGGTTGATTTTAGTGCTTCTAAATATGTGTATTAAAAATAAGGACATTGGTATTCTAATATATAAATTTTTCGACTTTGTTTTATAAGTAACCTTTATAATAACTCTTTTTATATTCATATACTGTACATTGATGGTACAACAATATTGGTACATTGATAGTACATCAATAAATCGAGGAGGAAACTCTATGGCTGAGGATGATGTAAAAATCGTTATGTTTTGTTGTAACTGGTGCTCCTACGGAGGAGCAGACACTGCTGGTACTGCAAGGATGCAATATCCTCCAAATATTCGAGTAATCAGAGTTATGTGCTCTGGACGAATAGAACCACAGTTTGTTTTTAAAGCATTTAAAGAAGGAGCAGATGGTGTTTTAGTAGCAGGATGCCACATGGGTGACTGTCACTACGACGCAGGAAACTACAAGTTAGACAGAAGAATGAGATTGATCTACAAACTCGCAGATGACCTTGGAATCGGAAGGGAAAGAATACACCACGACTGGATTTCAGCATCTGAAGGAGAAAAATTCGCAAAAACCGTTACAATGATGGTAAACCGCATAAAGGGACTTGGAAAGTCCCCACTGAAGGAACAGTTAGCGGCTGAAGCATAAAACGGAGGCTTAAAGAATGGCAGAAAAAGCTAAAATAGCAACAATGTGGCTGGGCGGATGTTCCGGCTGTCACCTATCTATTGCTGACTTACACGAGTCACTCTTAGATGTGTTAGAGCTGGCAGAATTCGAGTTCAGCCCAGTACTCATGGATGTAAAGTACGACGAAGTTCCAGACGACATCGACGTTTTAATAGTAGAAGGTGGAATCCGTAACGAAGAAAACCGTGAACTTGCTGAAATGTTAAGGGAAAAAGCAAAATTCGTTATATCATACGGTACATGTGCTGCTTACGGAGGAATTCCAGGACTTGGAAACCTTTCCACAACTGAAGAACTCATAGAAGAAGCTTACATAAACTCACCAAGTACATACAACGATGAAGGAGTAATCCCTTCAGAAGATGTGCCACACCTTGAAAGCAGGGTAAGACCACTTGCAGAAGCAATAGACGTGGATTTAACTTTACCAGGATGCCCACCAAGGTCAGATGTAGTAGCTGAAATAGTTTTAGCACTACTCAAAGGTGAAGAAATATCAATACCAACAACAAACCTTTGTGAAGTATGTCCAAGAGAAAAGCCACCAGAAGGAATGGCTATGGACAAAATAGTAAGGCAGTTCGAACTGGGTAAACCAGAAGAAGAACTTTGTCTCGTACCACAGGGACTGGTATGTATGGGACCTGCAACAATGTCATTATGCGGAGCAGAATGTCCTTCAATAGGTATCCCGTGCAGAGGATGCTACGGACCAACCGGAAAAGTCATTGATCAGGGCGCAAAAATGATAAGTGCTATAGGGTCTGACTTTGGTGTTGAAGAAGACAAAACCGTTGACCCAGAAGAAGTTGCAAACGAGTTAGATGATATAGTAGGTACATTCTATACATTCACACTCCCAGCTGCATTAATACCAATGAAGATGCAAAAGGAGGGAAAATAAATGGTTAAATTAACAATGGAACCTGTGACAAGGATTGAAGGTCACGCAAAAATCACAGTACAGCTCGACGATGCAGGAAACGTTGAAGAAACCAGACTCCACGTTATGGAATTCCGTGGATTCGAAAAATTCCTGCAGGGAAGACCAGTAGAAGAAGCACCAAGGATCGTACCAAGGATATGTGGTATCTGTGACGTACAGCACCACCTTGCAGCTGCAAAAGCAGCAGATCAGTGTTACGGCTTTAAAGATGATGAAATCTTACCAGCTGCATACAAAATGAGGGAACTGATGAACTGGGGTTCATTCATGCACTCCCACGCACTCAGCTTCTACTTCCTATCCGCACCTGACTTCATAGCAGGAAAGGATCACAAAACAAGGAACGTCTTCCAGATCATAAAAGACGCACCTGAACTTGCCTTACAGGCAATAGAACTCAGGAGAAACGCTTTAGACATAGTCAAAGCAGTCGGTGGAAGGCCAATTCACCCAACATCCTCAACACCTGGTGGTATCTCCACAGAACTCGATGAAGAAACCCAGGCAGACCTCCTCAAAAAGGCACAGAGGAACGTTGAACTGGCTGAAGCAACACTCGAAACAGCAAAACCAATTTTCCAGGAAAACATAGACCTTGTTAAAGACTTAGGTTACGTTGAAACATACCACTGCGGTCTCGTTAACAACGGTGTATGGGACGTCTACAACGGTGACGTTAGGATGAAGGACAAAGAGGGTAATCTTTACGCTGAATTCGGAAGCGAAAAATACCTCGACTACATGGCAGAACATGTTAAACCATACTCCTGGCTCAAATTCCCATACATAAAAGACTTAGGATACCCAGAAGGTGTCTACAGGGTTGCTCCATTATCAAGGCTCAACGTTGCAGACAAAATGCCAACACCAAAGGCAAACGACTACCTGAAAGAATTCAGGGACAACTTCGGATACGCACAGGAACCATTACTGTTCCACTGGGCAAGACTCATAGAACTTGTTGCAGCTGCAGAATGTGCTGCTGACGCATTAGAAGGAGATCTATCCGGACAGAAATTCCCAGATGCAATCGAAAGACAGGCTGGTGAAGGTGTAGGTATAGTGGAAGCAGCAAGGGGAACATTAACCCACCACTACCAGACCGATGAGAATGGATTAATAACCAAAGCAAACATAGTTGTCGCAACAATCCAGAACAACCCTGCAATGGAAATGGGTATTCAGAAAGTTGCAAAAGACTACATAAAACCAGGAGTAGAGGTAGACGACAAAATCTTCAACTTAATGGAGATGGTGATAAGGGCATACGACCCATGTCTATCCTGCGCAACTCACACAATCGACACACAGATGAGACTCGCAACAGTAGAAGTATACGACAGTGAGGGACACCTCATTAATAAAATCTAACCGCTCAAGGTGAGAAAAAAATGATAGTAGTCAACAAAGAAGACTGCATCAGATGCGGTGCATGTCAAGGCACATGTCCAACAGCAGCCATAGCAGTGTCACCTGAAGACGTGGCTTACTGCAACGTCTGTGGTGACGAACCAAAATGTGTGGATATCTGCCCAACCGGTGCACTGAAAACTGACGAACTTGCAGTTGATGAGAGCGGTACAACCCAAACCCGTATAGTGTTTAACCCAAATTTGTGCAACGAATGTGGGGACTGTGTGGATGTTTGTCCACCAAAAACACTCAAACTCGAAGAAGGGGAAAAAGTACCACTCGAAGGATACTGTGTCATGTGCCAGCAGTGTGCTGACATCTGTCCAGTTGAAGTCATAGGAATTGAAGGCGTTAAAGAGCCTAAAACTGTGGATTTGGAACTTGAAGGACCTATAGACATCATAGACTGTGTTGGATGTGGAATGTGTGTTGAAGAATGTCCAGTTGATGCAATAACTCTCCCAGAAATTGGAGAAAGTATTTCCATAGATGAGGAAACCTGTATAAAATGTGGTGTATGTGCACAGACCTGCCCATGGAATGCAGTTTACATCTCAGCTAAAAAGCCAGTTAAACGTGCAAAGGAAATGCTCAAATTTGAAGTGGACGATGACACCTGTATAGGTTGCAACGTATGTGTTGAAGCATGTCCAGGAGACTTCATAATACCAAAAACAGCTTCATTATCAGTGGAGCTCCCAGAAGTCTGTACAGCATGTGGGCTGTGTGAAAAATTGTGTCCTGTGGATGCAATAGACCTTGAAGTTGAACTCGGACCAGCAAAACCTGCTTCTGAAGAAGGACTTGTATGGGACGAGAGCAAATGTGACTTCATAGGTGCATGTGCAAACACCTGTCCAAACGATGCAATGAGGGTCGTTACCAAAACAGGAATGGAGGTTCCATCCCAGACCAAGGTCGATGCAGAACCATCATTTGCTATGTGTACCAGATGCGGTGCATGTACAACTGCATGTCCTGAAGGAGCACTCTCAATTTCCACAATCGATAAAGTCGTTGATGGAGAAACAGTTAAAAGGAACAGAATAGAGTACAGCCCTGACAAGTGTACCCAATGTGGTGACTGTGTTGAGGCTTGCCCATACAGCATGCTCAAACTCACAGAAGATGAAAAAGTACCTCTCAAAGGTTTCTGCATACTCTGTGACCAGTGCATACCTGCATGTCCTAAAAACGCATTATCCATTAAATAGACACGGTTTAAAAGGTGGAACATTCCACCAAAAACCTTTTTTTATTTTTAAAAGAGAATCATGTAAAGAATTGAATTTATTGGATTATTTTGCTTTTAAAATTTTATAAAACTTCAATAAATTGTTCTCATTTTTTACGTATTAATTTCAAAAAACACTCTTTTATTAAATTAGTTTTATAACTCTTTTTTTTCGAAGATATAAGGATTATAATCCTGGAATAACATAAAATAACGAATAAAAGCAACTTAAATCAATTAAATAATAATCATTTATAAATTAAATTTTAAAATTAATCTTCTTTATAAGATTTATATTAACTTTAGATAATATTTGATGTTTTGTAGATGAATCCATTGGTTCATAGAAGATATTTCAAAAAAATAATAAATATTAAATCAGTTCCACATATATCCCGTGCTTGTCAAGGTCTATCTCAACGATTTTGCCTTCAATGTCTTTTATTTGATTCAGAACATCCGCAAGGTGTATCTTTTTCCCTTCAATCTTTATGTGGAGCACGTCTTCCATGATCTTTTCGCCTTTTGTGCTGTAAACTGTTGATTCACACATCTTATCACCTTAATTTAGTTTTATGTTCTCAAGACCGATATAATTTTTCCGAAATATTAACCTTATTTTTTTTTAATTTATTCTTATATTTGGTTTAATTTTTTATGATTAATTAAAATTTAATATTTAGAGAGTCTTGTCTTAGCTTAATTGGTTTTTTGTGGCTTAAAGAACAAATGAATAATTTTAAATATAAAAATGTAAAAATAATAACTGTTTTAAATTAATCTACAATTACATTGAAGTAAAAAGTTCATTCACAGACTTCAGATAAAAATTTAACATAAAGGAACTGTTATAAAATGAATTTAACACTCAAAAAGAAATTAAAACTTTTCATATAATACGGGGGTTCTATGAAAACTAAATTACTGCTGTTTACAGTTTTTTTACTGATAATTACCCTTTGTGGGACAGCATCAGCTGCAGATACTTCAAATATTACTTTTAATTCAAGTACTAATTTAACTAATTCTAATTCGAATGTTAATGCTTCAAATCAATCTAACATAGTTTTATCAGGTAATGTAACTCGCTGTGATAATGGATTGCCATTCAGCGGAGTCACAATAAGTGTCAATTCTTTAAATGGTAGTTTTGTTGGAAGCACAACCACAGATGCTGTTGGATTTTACTCAATGAACTTTTCAAGTGATGAAAGGAACTTCATGGTCACAGCAAGCCACACAGGACACGTACCTGAAACAAAATATGTGGATGCGACAACCTGCACAAATAATTCAGGAAATCTTGTAGGTTTTGCGAACTTCAAACTTGGGCCAATACCAGTTTCAACGGTCACAGCACCAAATTCCTCCTTTATAAATGAAAGTTTTAACTTTCAGGTGAGCTTCAAGGATGGTGGAGATGTTACAGGTTACGGACCTTACATTGAACTCATAACGCCTGAGGGTGTAACCCTAAACCCATCAAGTGTAACATACCTTGGATCGAAGGTGACTGTTACAGATAATGGTATATTCCCAGCATCGGGAACATTGATCGATGCCCTCACTGGACTGTCTGTCACAGGAACTCCAGGTTCACACCTCTGGATAATCCAGTACCCCCTTGGAAGTTTCACAACCCAGGAACCTGAAGCAGTGCTCAACCTCACTGCAACGGTAGATGGAAATGCAACACTTGGTCTTCCACTGAATATCACAGCATATCCAGTTTTTCGTTACGGTGCAACACCAACTGGAACCACACCACTTCGGGGTGTAAGTTCAACAACACCTGTAACACCAACGGTTATAAAACTCACAAAGACCAGTGATGCCCATGAGCAGGAGACAGCCACTGGATCCAACTACCCTGTGACCTACACCTTAACAGTTGATGTTGCAAATGGACAGACAGTTAACAACGTAACCCTGATTGATTATATTCCTGGAAATCTTCAGTTCGTTAAGGTAGTTGATCCAGCAGGTGGAACAGTGATCCAGCAGCCATCAACAACCACCCCTGGTGGAAAACTCATAATCAACTTTGGATCCATAACTGGAGTGCTTGGCTCAGATAGGGTGGTGAAGTACACAGTCTTTGCACCAGAATTCAACAACACCGCGGGGTATGTACTTGACCCATCAACAGGTGCCACAACCAATGCAACCAACAACGCAACTGTCAATGGAACCTACCTCTCAAACCCCGTTTCATCAAGTGACAGTTACACTCTGAACCTGAAATCACTTGCAGTGCAGAAGGGAGTTTCAGATACAACGAATTCAACAAACCACAAACCCCTTGACATTCTGAAGTACACTGTGAACTTCCAGGTATCAGACTTCTTCTCACTCAAGGAGCTTGTGATAATGGATACTATGGGGGATGGTCAGACATTCCTTAATGATGCAGCACACACACCAACCCTAACATTACACCTTCCAAGTGGAACATACAACCTGAACTTCAACCCTCTTGATTCATCAGTTTTCCAGATGATCCACAACAGCACAACTGGTGAAACCTATTTAGTGTTCAATGTATCTCAATTGTTAATAAACAATGGGTTGAGTGGTGTGCTGGAGGGAGTTAACTACACTGGAGTTAACAATGGAGCCACAGAGGGTTCAATTAACTTCTGGTCCCAGATCAATGTGAACTATGAGAACCCTAACCATCCTGTGGTTTCCAACGATTACATAAAAAATTCAGTGACAGATTCTGCAAAACTTACTGAAAATAACAGTTCTGTATCCGATGGAAGTGGAACCCAAATAAGGATAGTTTCTCCAACGGCATCAAAGTCAATATACAAGATCAACGGTTCAGACCCAGTTAGTGGAAATCCTGTTAAACCTGGAGATACAGTCACATTTTCGCTGGAAGTTTATGTTCCAACAACCAACCTTGAAAATTTCAGCATAACAGATTACTTGCCACTCCCATTTTTAAGGACAGTCGGATTTTCAAATGGTCAGACACCTGTAGCTCAGGGCACTTTACCCTCGGCGGGGCAGTGGTGTTTTGCAAGTGATGACACATTCAGTGCCCTTACAGGAACAATTCCTACACTGGTTGTTGATCCTGTTCAGAACACCTTAACCTTTTTCTATGGAAATGTATACAATGCAACACAGCCAACGAGTTTGGTTCACATTCTCTTTACTGTAACGGCCACTGACGAACCAATGGTCGATTCTCTCTACCTCACTAACCTTATGAACATCAATTACAACAACACATTCCTGGAGACATTCGCAGACAACAAAATTGTTTCACTCACAACACAGGAGCCACATATAACCGTCACAAAAACTGCAAACACAACCACTGCTCAAGGTGGGGACAGCGTAACCTACACGATAAAGATTCAGAATACAGGTCATGCTACTGCATACAACGTTAATGTGTTGGATAATTTCAAGAACCTCTTCTTCCCAAGCTACGTACAGTCAATAACAGGAGTAACTGCAACATATCAAAATGGCCAGTCCATAGATCTCACTGGGTTAGGAGACTTATTTGGAAATGGTTTAAACTTTGGAGCACTTTACCCTATTTATACTGCAAATGATTCAAGTCACATCAACATGAGCACGATAATCATCACTTACACAGCTCTCCTTGGTAACGTCTACCCAAATCAGAGCTTAACTAACACTGTAAATGTAACCAATTATACCTCATCACCCCTGGCCGGAAGCCCTAACTATGTGACGAATCCTGCAGATTACAGTTCAACTGCTACGGTAACAACTTTAAAACCTCAATTCACAAAATCATATCTTGGATCACTTGATGGAATCAGTTCAGGGAACAATTTAACAATAGGAGAAAAAGGAAGGTTCAGACTTGTTGTAACACTTCCTGGAGGGCAGATAACAAATCTAAAAATAGTGGACACACTGCCAAATGGATTAACCTACCTAGGTTACTATTTAAACACAAGTGGACCTGGATACCTGGGATCCTTAGCTCCTCTAAGTTTCACTCAGAGCGGTAATGTGTTAACATTCCTATTTTCAGGAACATCCAACACAACATCAGGTTCCAACAACATATTCTACATAGATCTTGATTTCATCGTTGCAAACAGCACATCAAACCCTGTACATAGTACAAACAACACACAAACCAACAGCGCAACCCTGAGCTGGACAGACCCTGGAAATTCACCGATAACAAGAACTGCTGCAGTTAATGTGGTGGAACCATTACTGAATATTACCAAAACATTCAGTCCAAACCCGGTTCAGGGAGGACAAACCACAACCGTAACCATCACAGTTAAAAATACGGGTAGCTCAACGGCTTACCACACAATTATAACGGATCCTTTAAACGGAACAAACGGCAGTCAAATATTTGATTTAACAAGTGTTTTGGAAGGAACAACAGCTTCTGGATTTAGTTATAACTATTCAAATGGAGTTGTAACATACACTGGTGGGGACATAGCTGCTGGGCAAACAAAAACATTCACATTCACGGTTAAAATTTTACCGGATGTTGTAATTGGACCAAGGTATACCAACACTGCAACAGCAAACTATTATTCACTGCCTTGGAATGGAACGAGTCCTGATCCAAATGGAAGGCAGTACACTAATTCAGGTTCGGCTGTACTTAGAACTGGAAACCCTACAATAGGAAAAAACATCTTAACATCAAGCATACATGGAACAACAGGCAACCTCACTGTTGGAGAATACGTGACATACAGAATACCTGTAACAATGCCAACAGGTGTTTTTAACAACCTTAAAGTCGTGGATACACTTCCAAATGGATTCCAATACACTGGAGTTTACTTCGTTAACACCACCAACTTCAGTGGAGTAATCTCAAATCCAATTGTAACAGTTTCAGGACAATCCATAACTTTCCTGTTTTCAGGCTTAACAAACAGCACAGCATCGAACAACCCATTTTATATAGATCTACAGGCATTGGTTTTAAACCAGACCATTAACAATGCCACAGTTCCAACAAAAACTAACAGGGTGAACCTCACATGGGATGAAAATACAGCAGGAGCATTTACAGCTACAAAAACTGCAACGATCGTTGAACCGAAACTTTCAGTATCCAAATCAGTCACACCAACAACGGTTGACGGCGGTGATAAAATGACTGTAACCCTGAACGTGACCAACAATGGAGGATCACCTGCTTACAATGTAAACTTGACAGATACCTTAAATTCAACACTCTTTGACCTAACCACCTTCAGTTACACTCCAGTAACTGGCTTTAACATATCCTTAATAGGTAACACTGTTAAAATAGTTGCAGGTGATGATACAACAGTTATCAACCCTGGTCAAACCATACAATTCATTTTCACACTCAATGCAATGAAAGATGCACCATCCAATTCATCTTTCATCAACAATGCAACGATCCAGAGTTTCAGGTCGCTACCTCCAAGTTACACTGAAAGTAGGGCCTACCCTGCAGTGAATTCCAACAACGTAATCATAAGTACGGTTGCTCCAAGTGCTTCTAAAACCATAAATTCAACTTCAGAACCAGATTCCACAGGAACAAATGTTATGGTAGGTGAAGTTGTAACTTACCAACTCAATCTAACAGTTCCTGAGGGAAAAACAATTAATGTTAATTTGAATGATGTTTTAAGTTCCAAATTAAAATATCTGGCTGGTTCTGCCCAGATAAAAAGAAGCAATGGAAGTATAACTGCAACTGGATTCAACTTCAGCCAAATAAATGCATTTGAAAATATAGATCCAACAACAACTTCAAATATTGCATTTAACTTGGGAAACATCACTTATACTGGTACTGATGGACTTCAAAACGGTACCCTAACTCTCATATTCAATGCAGTTGTTCTCAACAGTCAGAATCAGAGGGGGGACACCATACCTAACAGTTTAATATTCACGTATCAAAACGCTACCGGCCAGACCAGTTCAAGCACAACCAGTTCTCCTGCTTTAAATGTGGTCGTGCCACAGTTATCCTCATCAAAACAGGTTCTAAATCCAGTTACTCCAGCTTCGGTTGAGGGGGGACAGAACGTGACCTTCAAGGTTCAGGTTCAAAACAACAACACAACCAACGGAGCACCAGCATACAACCTGCAGATCCTGGATCCTTTACTTCCAGACTACACAGGACTTGATTACACCCACCTAATAATCACTCCAAGCAATGCAGGAATTGTTTTCCATGACTTCTCCACTGCCGGAGTTCTTAACATCACAGTTGACAGACTGCTGCCCGGTGAGTATCTGAATATCACCTACAACGCAACAGTCAATCCACAGGTTAAATACGGCGACCAAAATGTTACAAACACGGTTAACTTTACAGGAACAACATTACCTGGAGATCATGGTACTAACAACTCCACACCAGGAAATCCCGGTGCAGATGATGGTAAAAGAACTGGTGATCCACTCCAGGGAGCTATTAACAACTTATACTCAAATGCAACAGCCACCTTAACTGCAAGAAAACCAACGATTTCCAAGGCAATTGTTGGTAGCAGCAATTCACCTGTAGGTGGTTCTGTGCATTACAGGATAACAATAACCCTTCCAGTGGGCGTTACTGATGATATGTATTTAACAGATGTCATGGCTTCTGGAACTTCCTATGTAACTGGAAGTGCAACTCTAACTCCTTCAACAGGAATTTCAACGGAGTTTGCTGTTCCTCAAGTTTCTGGAACTGGCACACTGAACTTCGACTTTGGATGGATCAATGCAACCCAGTCTGGAACTATCTACCTTGATTACTATGGACTTGTTGAGAATGTTCTCTCAAATCAGAATGGAGTTACATTAACAAACACTGCCAACATGTACTTTAAAGACCCTCAAAACCCAGGAAATTACCTGAACGGAGGATCATCAAATGCAACATCCACTGTGGTGGAACCAAACCTTCAGGTAACAAAAACAGCCAGCAAAACAAATCTAAACACGGGAGAACAGTTCACATACACTGTAACTGTAAAACACACAGCAACAAGCACATCAGATGCATACGACGTACAAGTGGTGGACACACTCCCCTATGGATTAACCTACGTGCCTGGCTCAGAGGTTCTGCCACCAACATGGACTTTAACAGTTTCAGGCAGCACTCTGACCTTCACAGCCCCAGTACTGACACTTTCTGAGGGTGATGTAAGTTTCATCTTCAACTGTACCGTGAACAACAACTACAACCTTGCAGGGGGTAACCTTACAAACATTGCAGTTTCAACCTACGCATCAGAACCTTCTGGTAATCCTGACAGAAGAACTGGAACTGATGGACTTGGACCCGGAGTTCTAAATGATTACTACACCACTGGAAACGCTCAAGTGCATGTTTTAGGTGCTGATATTGTTGTTGAGAAGGTTGGACCCTCCAGCGTTAATGCTGGTGAACCACTGAACTACACAGTAATCGTGATAAACAAAGGCCCTGACACGGCTGTAAACGTGGTCTTAAATGACACAATCATGGGTTCATGGTTCAACCGCCTTGTTAATCCACAGTACTCCATTAACGGAGGCTCATGGATCAACGTACCTTCAGGTTCATGGGCACTGAACCTTGGAAACATACTGCCAGGGGCAGAAAACAATGTAACAATAGCTGTAAGATCAATACTTGCCTCTTCAGCACCTGCAGGACAGATAAACAACACAGCAACTGCAACATCAACAACTGCAGATCCTGTTCCAACTGATAACACAAGTACGGCTTTAACAGATGTCGGAATAAATGATTCTCTGGTCATTACAAAAACAGGACCTTCAGGACCTTTAACCGCTGGAAAAGATAACATAACCTACACTTTGACAATACACAACAATGGTCCGTCTGATTCATCACAGCTGACAATAACTGACGATGTTCCAGGGGTGCTTACCAATGTTGAGTACTTCGTTGTAGGATACAGCACATCTTGGATGGAATGGAACAACCCACTGATATGGTTGCAACCTTTAACTGCAGGTCAAGACATTGTAATAGAGATAAGGGGAAACATACTTCCAAATGCTACATCATCCAATGGTAATGAGTTGAACAGCATAGTGGTTACAAACAATGCTAATGTAACCTCTCCAACGGATCCTGCAGGCAGTTCTGACCAATGGAACACCACGGTCGTGGCGCAGGTTGATGTGTTTGTCGAAAAAACAGGAACACCAAACCCTGTTGTTCCAGGAACAAATGTAACATACACCATAAAAGTTGGTAACAGGGGACCTTCAACTGCAGTTGGAGTAACATTGAATGATATTGTTCCATCCGTTATTGTCAATCCAGAATTCAGCCTGGACAATGGAACAACATGGAACCCGTGGACTGGAAACCTTTTACTCGGTAACTTGGAACCAAACCAGAATTTAACAGTACTTCTGAGGGGAACTGAGAATGCAACCAATCATGACAATTTCACAAACACGGCAACAGTTTCATCCCAGACAAACGATCCAAACACTGAAGATAAAACATCTTCCTATGAGATAAGGGTTAAAACAGCAGATATAGAAGTTACAAAGGATGCAAACAACTTGACACCTAACTACAATCAGAACGTGACCTTCACGGTTACAGTGACCAACCACGGCCCTGATGAAGCTACAGGTGTTGTTGTATCTGATCTACTTCCAGATGGACTTAAACTCATATCATACTCTGCTACTCAGGGATTCTACAACTCAACAACAGGTATATGGATGGTTGGAACGCTGGAAAATGGTTTCAACTCAACTTTGACCATAATTGCCCAGGTTGTTAAAACAGGAAACCTGACAAACGTTGCCAACAAAACTGCAGAGAATGAATACGATCCTAATCCTGAAAATAACAACGACTCAAAGACTCTGAACGTACCAGCAGCTGCAACACTTTCAATAACTAAAACAGCCAGCCCAGTAAAACTTCACATACATGAATCTGTGATTTTCACTTTAATAGTGCAGAATCATGGTCCAGACGCAGCTGTTAGTGTTTACGTTGATGATAAACTTCCAAAGGGATTGAAATACCTTTCATCAAGTGCGAATTATGGGTCATACGATCCAAGTACTGGAATATGGACAATTGGGGATCTGCCAAATGGCACAACTGCAGTTTTAACAATGAAATGTGGTGTGGAAGTTTTAGGGCCTTTAGAGAATCATGCACATGTGTACTCAAGTACGTATGATCCTATTCTCCATCCAACTTCAGCTGCAGCAGGAGTCAGTGTAACTCCACAGCCAGTGCCGAATAATCCAGATAAAAATGGAAAAACTGTTCCAATGCAGCCAACAGCCGTACCACTTGCAGCACTTGTGCTTGCTGTGCTCATGATTGTTGGGGGTTTCGGATTTAAAAAGAGGTAAAGGCCGATGTAAAAGAGGTATAAAAGGTTAAAAAAAAGGAAAGGTGTAAAAAAAGTTTAAAATACTTTTTTGCTTTTCCATTTTAACATTATTTTTCTTTATAATGAATTTATAATGAAATGTCTGATAAAAAAATCTTCAGAATCATATAATGTGCTTATGATACGTTATTTTCCATCTATTTTCTATTTTATTGAAAAAAGTTCGAATAATTATATAATTTTAAATTATTCTTTTTGTAAGATTGTTTTTTAAAGAGATAAAAAAAGATAACAAGATAAAATTTATTAAAATAGATTTAAATGTGGATGAACTTTCCCATGTTCTCGAATATTCCTCCTTCATCCATAACCACGTTACCCCTGACCACAGTCATCACAGGCATTCCTTTGACTTTGTATCCTTCAAAAGGGGTGTATTCGGCCTTACTCTGGAAGTTTTCAGGTTCTACAACTCCTTCCTTATTCATATCCACAACAACGAAATCTGCATCCATTCCTTCCTTTAGGAAACCTTTGTTTGGTATATTGAAGATCCTGGCAGGATTCTCTGCAAGCAGCTGTATCAACCGTTCAAATGAGAGTTTTTTCTGATTTATCTGGGTTAAGAGCAGCGGCAGTGCAGTTTCAAGTCCTGGAATTCCTGGAGGTGCGTTCCAAACATCCCTGCCCTTCTCAAGGAGTTCGTGGGGGGCATGATCCGTGCCTACAACATCGATCATGTCAAGGTCTGACACCATGATCTTGTCAGTTTCATCCCTCAGTGGGGGGTTGGTCTTTGCAAACGTACCGAATGCTTCAAAGGATGATGCATCAAGAAGCAGGTGATGGGGTGTTCCTTCACATGTGACAGGGCATCCTGCAAGTTCCGCCCTTTTGATAATTTCAAGGGCCTTTCTGGTGCTGACATGACATATGTGAACAGGAACATTGAAGTGTTCAGCCATGGTAACAGCATTTGAAACTGAAACCTCCTCTGCAAGGGGAGGCCTTGCCCTGGAATAAACCTTTGAATCTAAAACACCCTCAGACTTCAGCCTATCTGTGCAGTGCCCTGTGATACTTCCATCTTCACAGTGAATGGATATCAATGGTTTGAAGTGACACTCGTTGGATTCTTGTTCCTGTGTTAATGAGCTATCCTTAAGTTTGGACACTTCATGAAAAGCCTCCATTAAAAAACCATTGTCAACGAGATCTGCAAATATCTTGAAGGAAGAGGGGCATAATTCAGCGATCTTAGGGATTTCATCCAGGTTTTCAACCCCTGCATGCAGCCCAAAATCCACAACACTCTTTGAACCTGCAATCTGGAGTTTCTCCCTGAACCTCCCTGCAGTGGTGGTCGTGGGGTTTGTGTTGGGCATGTCCAGAACCGTTGTGAAACCTCCTGAAGCAGCAGCACGGCTTCCAGTTTTCCAGTCTTCCTTGTAGGTTAAACCAGGGTCTCTCATGTGCACATGCGCATCTATAAGTCCTGGAAGAAGAATTTTACCCTCAAGATCAATGGTTTCATCACATCTGGCCACTACCTTCCTTATGGACTTTATCTTTCCATTTTCAACCTCTACCGAACAGTTTTCATTTATTCCTGGAATGTTGCAGTTTACAAGAGCAAGATCAGACATTGATACACCTTTAAATTTTTTTATTTTCCTGATTTTAATGGTTCATCCAATTGAATTAAGTTCAATTAAATAAAATTTGATAACATGTACTTCACGATAAATTTTTGATTATGAATTGTATAAAAATATTTGTAACTATATATGAACTTAAAACTATTAAAAAACTTGTAATAAAGAGGTAATTATTTTAATTTATCGATTAACGCGATAAAAAAAGGATTTACTCCTTAAAAAAATTAGAGATCAATTAAGAGATCAATTAATAAAACCGTAACTACAAAGAGGATTCACATGCTTGAAAGGGAAGAATTCGTCAAAAACATCATCTCAAGGGATAAAAAAATCTTCAAGGTGGATCTGGAAACGGAACCCGAATATGGAGAACCAGAGGCTGATGTTAAACGTGAGGTTAAGATAATAGCGGACTTCACTGAGTACTCACCCCTCCACAAGGGCCACAGGCACTGTATGATGGGGGCAAAAAGTCAGGTTCCAGGGGGAATCTTCGTTGCAGTTGTTCCAGGACTTTTCGAGCGCAGTGGCAGGGGTCTTCCCTACATAATGACCCGCCAGGCCCGAGCTGAAGCTGCAGTGGCAGTTGGTGCTGATATTGTGATCGAAGGACCACCAATGGGAATAATGGGCTCAGGACAGTACTCCCTCTGCCTTGCAAAAACCTTCCATGCACTGGATGCAGATCACATACCCCGTGGCTACAAACCCTTTCCCGAATCTGAATCAGAGTTTAGGGAAATCCTGTCGAGGATAAGTGAGGGTCATGGTGTGGCACCCAAACCCTATAAATTCGTGGACATGCAGACAAAGGAAATTTTAATGGAGGGAAAGCTCGATGAGGATAACTACGTTATAGTGTCCCTTTCAAAGTCCCTTAAAAAAATAGGGTTCGACTTCAAGGACAAGTTCCTCTTTATAAAACGTATTGAAGGGGTTAGTGGAACTAAAATAAGGAATGCTGTCCTTTCAGGGCACCTTGATGATGCAGAGGATATGTTACCTCCTGAAACCATTCAAGTACTCAGGAGGGAGATGGATGCTGGAAGGGCACCCCTACATGATATGCGTGATGTTGAGGGCATACTCCATAGGGTGAATGAAAGTTCTCAGGATGAGCTCAGATCCCTTGCACTCATGGATGATAAAACCGCTGATTCTTTAATTGAAAACGGGCCATTTTACGGTCTTGGTGATGTTGAATCTGTAATTTCACAGGGTTTCAGCAGGCACCACCGGCAGCGTGTCTTATCTTCATTGGAGGCGGGTGTTTTTAAGGAGAGTGTACATAACTATATAGACAGATACCCATCTGTAATCCGTATATTAAAATATAAGAATAAAGAAGTTCTAAAAGAATTTCGAAAAAGAATACCGCACAGGAGGCTAGAGATATGCCAGTGAAGAATGGAGAATTTGTAAAATTAGAATACACCGGAAAGGTTCAGGAGACAGGCGAGGTCTTTGACACAACCGATGAAAAGGTGGCAGAAGAAGAAGGAATATTAGTAGAAAATAAATCTTACGGTGCAATACCAATCATTGTAGGTGCAGGACACCTCTTAAAAGGGCTTGACGAGGAACTCATCGACCTGGAAGAGGGCGATGAAAAAACAATAAGCCTCACTCCAGAAGAAGCATTCGGAGAAAGGGACCCAAAACTCGTACAGCTCATACCAATGAAGGAGTTCAAGAAACAGGGAATGAAACCTCAAGTTGGAATGAGCATCTCCTCTGAAGGTGTTACAGGTAAAATAAGGAGCATAAGCGGCGGCCGTGTCAGGGTTGACTTCAACCATGAACTTGCAGGCAAAAGCCTTGAGTACCATGTGAAGGTTGCAGAGATCATAGCAGGAGACGAGGACAAGATCAAAAGCATGATAGAACTCCACTACCCAAACCCAAAGATCGACATTGAGAAGACCGAGGTCACAATCGAGGATGGAGTTGCCAAGATATCCATGGATGAAATGGCAAAATTCGACAACAAACCGTACATGGACATAACCTTCGCCAGATTCAGAATAGCAAGGGATGTATGGGAAAACATAGACACCATCGAGAAAGTTGAATTCGTTGATGTCTTCGAGAAAAAAGCTCCAGAAGAAGAAGCTGAAACTGAAGAAGTCCCTGAAGTTTTAGACAAAGCTGAAGAGTAAACTGGGTGCTTCAACACTCATTAAATGGAATGAAATGGATGTAAAAATTCTTCAGTAGAAAAAAACCATCCATATTCGAACCATTTTACAGTTTTTCTGACAATTTTTCCCAGTTTTTTTGATTAAAATCAGCAAAATCTAAATATCTAACTTTTTTTATTTCAAATCCTAATATTACATACCAAATAATACTGATTATTTTTTATTCTTTCTGTTTTTAAACCGTTCTTTTCTCCCCTCTTTTTCATGGATGCGTTTATTTTTCGCAGTGTTTCTATCAAAGATTTTCTTCAGTAGAAAAATTGAGAGCATTGCAACGAAGGTCAAACCGACTACGTAGTTTTTCAGGTTGAGCATTTTGGAGTTTTCTCCCCCTTTTTTTATTAAAATATATTTTTCAAATATACTTCCAATAAATACTGTTTTAAAATTATTTTAAAAATAGAAAATTGATTTTAAAAATAAAAAAAATGTAAAAAATAGAAGTAGTTGTTTTTAGAAGTTGTTGATTTAAGGCCAGGTCAATATCTTTGGCACTTTGATGTTCTCAGCCCGGTCCCTGACAGCTTCAGGCCAGTTCTCCTTATCAAAGCCCTTCTGTGCAAGGAAACCGAAGACCCATCTGGTTATTCCAATACCTGTACATCCTGTCCAGACCCGATGTTTGTGAGCTTCTTTAATTGAGAATCCCTCCACGAAGTGGGTTCCATGAACGTTTGCAGACACCACAGCCACACCCTTCTTCTGGCCAGGTACTGAGAGTCTCATCTCATATTTTGGAACGTCTGGGAATTCGATTCCACGTTCCTCAACCTTCCTGCCCTCAAGGTAGAATGGGTCGTCACCAACCTCGGTGTACCACTGAAGTTCCAGTTCATCTGCCAGTTTCTGGGATATTTCAACGGTTGCATCCCTTATACTGTCCACCTGTTCAGGTGTTCCAAGCCATACGAGCTCTATTCTCTGGAATTCATGGACACGGTCAAGTCCCTTGGAACCGCCGCCTTCCCATCTGTAGGTCCAGCCGCTTCTGTCGAAGAATTTTATTGGAAGCTCACTTTCATCAACAACCTCGTGGCTCAGGAACTCGTAAAATGGCTCGCACTGGGCTGGGGCTATGACGTAGGATGGATCCTTCAGCCCATCCTTGAGAAGGTCGATTGGAACCTCCTTTTCAATGACCAGTTTGTTCCTGAATTTTTCAAAGAGTTCAGGGTCCCTCTTAGGTGCTGAACAGTAGTACATTCCCTCTGGAAGTCCCTCGAGGTAGCGCATCTTGTTCATCACAGGCAGGGGTATGAGTTTTGGGAACAGGCACTCCATGAATTCCAGGTTGTAAACAACGTTTTCAAGAAGTATGTCCTCAAGTGCATGCTGCAGTGCAGTGATCTCAGGGCCGTAGAACCACTGGCCCTTTGCAGGGAATTTCTTAATCCAGCCACGTTTTACAGCTTCCTCTGTGGTATCTCCCTCAAAGAAGAACTTCTGATCAGGACTCTTTGCAACGATGGTTCCAGGTTCTATCTTGGTCACCTGTTTGGTTAGGATGTCTGAAGGTTTTTCCTCATCTGCTGCCTCATCCACAGTGAATGCTGCAGTTTCAGCTTCAAGGTGCTTCACAACCCTGTCAACCACGTGTTTTCTGAGATCTCCCTCGTTCAGCTCCTCAAACTTAACGATCATTTCTCCATCTTCGAAGCTGGATTCAAGGACGTAGGGCATGTCTCCAACTTCTATTGGGTTTTCAGAGGGTATCTCAATTTTATAATCCTTAACGTTGATCTTACGCACACCTATATGGTATTTACGTCCTAAAAGTTGTGTCAATGGTTTTTTAACACGGAGTATGGCGTCGTGTGCCCTTCCCCTTCTTCCAGATACGATCTTAACCTTCAATGTGTTTCCATTTAAATCCCATTCAACTATCTTTGATGCGTCATCCTTCTGGGATTCTGGAACTCCCTTCTGGAATATCTCGTTGTTCGCATCTTCAATGAAACTTTTAATTTCTTTTGTGGCTTCATCTGCTTCTTTGCTGAATACAATTTCTCCTTTCAATGTAAATTTCATCAATGCCACCTTTTTTTTATTTATACGTGATATTCAATTAAATTTTATTCTCTAAAATTTTAATTCTCTATAAAATATATTAAATCTCACAATTCTTTTTTTATTTTTTTTACAATTAAAAATTCTTTTTTTAGATTTTAAATATTAATATCCATTAATATTTATTTTTTATAATTATTAAAGCGTTATTCGTGCTTAGAGGGTGGTTTTATAGATGCAAATTCTGACATCCTTTCAACCATCATCTCACAAAAGATCAGATCATCTGCTGTTGCAAGCAGAGTTCCAATGGCAGAACTCTTCATATCACAGATAAAACTGTTTTTAACCACATGAGAGTCTATAAATCCAATGTTATCTGGCTGTAGTGCTTTAAAGGCGTTTTCTGCCCCTTCTTCATGGCGGTAATTGAATTTTATTCTGGCTTTCACATTCATGTTTGCATCCCAAACGATCTGATATATTATACATTATCTACTTTCATTGAACGATTTAAAATATTTTCTGTGATTTCCTCTATGGATTTTAAAGCAGGGGATTCTGGATAATCAACAAGTGCCTTACCCTCCATATCTGCCTTAACAACTTCGGGGTCTCTTGGAATGCTTCCAATCACTTCAAGATCCATTTCTTTGAGTTTTTGAACCACAAAATCCTCTTCATCCTTATTCGAAGCCTTGTTTATAACACAGGTCATGTTGTTGATGCCTATGTCTCCTCCAAGTCTTTTTATCCGTTCTGCTGTTTCAAGGGATTTGAGTCCAGGTTCCACAACGATTATCATGATATCCACAGCCTCGGCTGTACGCCTGCCGAGGTGCTCAACACCTGCCTCCATATCCAGCACAACGATCTCATCCTTCTTAAGGATTAAGTTGCGCATAAGTGCTTTTAAAAGTACGGATGCTGGACATACGCATCCCTCTCCTCCCTTATCCACGGTTCCCATTACAAGAAGCTTCAATTTGCCCTCAGAGTCGTAGTTTATTGAGAGGGATTCTGGCAGATCAGATATCTTTGGATTTATCTTAAAAACTTCTCCAAATGATGATCCTGGTTCTGCTCCGGTTCTATCCTTTATAAGTTCCCTCATCTGAGATATTGGGGTTATTTTGTCGTGTATTCCTAGGCTGGATGCAAGGTTCATATCCGGGTCTGCATCGATAGCGAATACTTTATAAGTCCGTGACAATATACATGCCATAGTGCCCGAAAGGGTTGTTTTTCCAACCCCTCCTTTTCCAGTTACTGCAATTTTCATGACGATCACCACCCAGTGCATGGGTTATTCGATGGTTTTTTATATTGTGTGATGGGAGTATATTTGAGGGTAATGTTTATTAAGTTATAGACTTAAATTTCTGACAAAGGAGGATTATTTAATGGTTAGAGCATATACTAGAAAAGATTATATAAGGAAAATTCCAGGTTCAAGGATAGTTCAGTACGACATGGGAAACCTGGCCGGAGAATTTCCTTTAAAAGTGACTCTTGAAGTCAAAGAGCCAGCACATTTATCTCACAACGCACTTGAAGCAGCAAGGATTGCTTCAAACAGGTACATGCAGAGAAAATCTGGTAGGATGGGTTACCACCTTAAGATAAGGGTATACCCACACCACATAGTAAGGGAAAACCCAATGGCAACCGGTGCAGGAGCGGACAGGGTTCAGGACGGTATGAGGAAAGCTTTCGGAAAGGCAGTCAGTTCTGTAGCAATAGTGAAGGCTGACCAGAAGGTCCTGACCATCCGTACAAACAAGAAAAACTTCAAAGATGCAAAAGAAGCACTTAGAAGGGCTGCCATGAAATTCCCAGTTCCATGCAGAGTTGTGGTTGATGAAGGCGCAGAATTAGTTAGATAAACAGTAAAAAAAGAGTGTTAGCATGAAGTATGTCGAATTTTTTGAAGAACTTAGAAAGGAAGATGTCGATGTTGCAGGTGGAAAGGGTGCAAACCTTGGTGAACTAACTCACGCAGGAATACCGGTACCTCCGGGCTTCGTTGTAACGTCAGCCACCTACGATAAATTCATAAAAGAAACAGGGATCTTCGAGGAAATAATGGGCATTCTTGATGCTTTAGACGTCAACAACAACAAAGAACTTCAGGAAGCTTCACGTGTTATTAAAAAAATAATAACAGACACTCCAATGCCTGATGAAATACGGGTAATCATAGTGGAAGCATACAATGCACTGTGCACTCGGATTGGTAAAGAAGATGTCTACGTTGCAGTAAGATCATCTGCAACCGCGGAAGATTTACCTGAAGCATCATTTGCAGGACAGCAGGACACATACCTCAACATCAAAGGTGTGGATGAAGTTGTAAAATTTGTCCAGAAATGTTGGGCATCTCTTTTTGAATCCAGAGCTATTTTTTACAGGGAAGAGAACGATTTCGACCACTCAAAAGTTTACATAGCTGTTGTTATTCAGGAAATGGTTGACGCCGAAAAAGCAGGTGTGATGTTCACAGTCCACCCTTCAACAGGTGAGGACAAAATTCTCATAGAAGGTGCATGGGGACTTGGTGAAGGTGTTGTTTCAGGAACAGTAACTCCAGACAACTGTTGGTACGACAAGAACACTGGTGAAATCCTGGACTACAAGGTCAGTGATAAAAAGACCATGTTCAAACGTGGCCCTGATGGAAGAACTGTGCAGGTTGATGTACCTGAAAACCTACGTGAAAAACGAGTTTTAAGTACCTATGAAATAGCTAAACTTGCAGAACTCGGTAAAAAGATTCAGGAGCACTACCAGTTCCCACAGGACACTGAATGGGCAATAGAAGGAGGTAGGATCTTCATGCTACAATCAAGGCCGGTTACAACCCTTGGAAACAGTCAAGCAGCTGAAGAAGTATCTGAAGAAGTTGAAAGAACCATAATAGCCCGAGGACTTGGAGCAAGCCCTGGAATGGCTTCTGGTGCTGTTAAAATCGTTCGGAACACTGATGAACTTGATAAAATTGAGGAAGGAGATATACTCGTCACAGTTATGACCACACCTGATATGGTGCCTGCAATGAAACGTGCAAACGGTATAATAACAGACGAAGGTGGAGTAACCTGCCACGCAGCAATAGTCTCAAGGGAACTTGGAATACCCTGTGTTGTTGGAACTGGAGACGCCACCAAGATACTCAAAGAAAACTCAATGGTGACCATCGATGGTAAGAAGGGCTTGGTATTTGAGGGAAAACTTAAGGATGAATCCTCTGAAACCCAAGAAACTGCAGCTGCAGCAGCACCAACAGTTGCTCAACCATCATTTTTAACTGTAACTGAGGTTAAGGTTAACGTCAGCATGCCTGAAGCTGCTAAAAAAGCTTCAGAAACAGGAGCAGATGGTGTTGGACTTCTAAGAACAGAGCACATGATGCTCACAACAGGGGTTCACCCTAAAAAGTTCATAAGGGAAGGAAAAGAGGATGAACTCATAAAGGTACTTGTTGAGAACATCTTAAAGGTTGCAGATGCATTCTACCCAAAAACAGTATGGTACAGAACACTGGATGCCCCAACAGATGAATTCCAATCACTTGAAGGTGGAGAGGACGAACCATACGAGCACAACCCAATGCTTGGATGGAGAGGAATACGCAGGGAACTTGACGAACCAGAGATACTCAAAGCAGAATTCAGGGCAATCAAAAAACTCCATGAACAGGGGTACACCAACATTGGAATCATGCTACCACTTGTACAGCACCCAGATGAACTAAGAAAGGCCAAAGAAATAGCAGAATCAGTTGGACTCAAACCACAAAAGGACATTGAATTCGGTATGATGGTGGAAACACCAGCAGCAGCATTAACCATTGAGGACTTCATAGCAGAAGGTATAGACTTCGTAAGCTTTGGAACCAACGACCTCACACAGTACACACTTGCAATCGACCGTAACAACGAAAATGTAGCTGGACTCTACTCTGAAAGACATCCTGCAGTTTTAAAACTCATATCCCGGGTTATTAAGGAATGTAACAAAGCGGGAGTTAAAACCAGTATCTGCGGACAGGCAGGAAGTATGCCTGATATCGTTGAAAAACTCGTTGAACTTGGAATAACCAGCGTATCTGCAAATACAGACGCAGTACCAACTGTAAGAGAAGTAGTTGCTCGTGTCGAGAAAAAACTGCTCTTAAAAGCTGCAAGAAAACTTGTACAGGAATAAATAAACACATTAAATGTGCAAGAGGGGTTTAAATCCCCCAATTCATTTTATTTTTAAATTAATATTTACAATATTTATTTTAACTGAACACTAAATCAACACCAAACAATCTACTTAAATAAGTTAATAGGAAAGATCAGAATACTCATTCATTTTTCAGGGATTGAAATGGAAAACAAGGGAATATCACACGAAGAAGTACTTCAATCGCTCCGGCAATTCAAAAAATTGGACATGACCCACAAATCAGGTAAAATACTGGGTTCAATGTGCACCTGCCCCCATCCAGTTGGAGTTGAAGCCTACAAAATGTTTCTGGAGTCAAACCTTGGAGATCCGGGACTCTTCAAGGGAACCCAGAAAATGGAAGATGAAGTAATAACCATGCTTGGCGAACTCCTTGGAAAAAGGGACGTTTCAGGCCACATCATCACAGGTGGAACAGAGGCTAATATCATGGCAATGAGAGCTGCAAGAAACTCTGCTCAGCACAAGAGACATATTGATGAACCTGAAATAATCGTTCCAAAATCTGCCCACTTCTCCTTTAAGAAGGCAGCCGACATGCTCTGTCTGAATCTCCATGAGGCAGAGCTGGATGATGACTATCGTATGAAGATGGATTCAGTTAGGGAGCTCATTACAGAAAATACAGTTGCAGTTGTTGGGGTTGCAGGAACAACTGAACTGGGTAAGATAGATCCAATAGCAGAACTATCAGAGCTTTGTCTTGAAAGAGACATTTATCTGCATGTTGATGCAGCATTTGGAGGATTTTCGATACCATTCCTCAAGGAAGCAGGGCATGATTTTCCTGAATTTGATTTTGGACTGGAAGGCGTTTGTTCAATAACCATAGATCCTCATAAAATGGGACTTGCACCAATACCTACAGGAGGAATTCTATTCCGGGAAAAGAAGTACCTTGAAGCCATGAGTGTTAAAACACCATACCTCACAAAGGATAGACAGGCCACCATCGTTGGTACAAGGACAGGAGCATCCACTGCAGCAACATGGGCCCTCATGAAATACATGGGAAGAGAGGGTTACACACATGTTGCAGAGCGTTGCATGGAAGTTACAAGTATCCTTGCACAGGGAATCGAAGAATCAGACTTCAAACTGGTTACACAACCTCAACTTAACGTGGTTGCCTTCACATCCGATGAAATGTCACCCGATGAGATTTCATCAAAACTCAAGGATAAAGGTTGGGCTGTTTCCATAGCATCCTACCCAAGGGCCGTCAGGATCATAGTCATGCCCCACGTGAAGGAGGAACACGTTGAAACATTCCTCAAGGATCTGAACGAGCTGGAATGATGAATATACAGGAACTCCTATGGTTAACGAGATTTGAGGTTTATCACCATGAATGATGATAAATGGTCTATAAAGAAGATCCAAACTCCAATAACATCTGAAACAATTCAGAACCTTAGAATAGGGGATAAAATAGAAATTTATGGTACAATATTCACTGGACGTGATGCTGCCCTTCCAAAACTCGTTGAATCCATAAAAAATGGTGAGAATCTCCTTGATATTGAGGGTGCAGTTTTCATGCACACTGCAATGAGTCCTGCAGGAATATCACCCACAACCAGCAACAAGGAAGAGATAGAAGAGAGCATACCTTTTTTATCCAGCAGGGGTGTTAAAATGCACATTGGAAAGGGTGCGTTAAGTCCTGAAACTGTTGAATCACTTGAGAAGTATGGATCCGTTTTCGTTGTAACTCCACCTGCAGCAGCACTTTTAACGAGTCGGTTGATCTCATCTGAGGTTGTGGCATTCCCTGAAGAGGGTATGGAAGCTATTCACCGCTTGAAGGTTGATGGAATCCCGGGCATAGTTGCTTCAGCCCATGGTGAATCAGTTTACTGACTTAATACTCTATTTTTATCCTATTCAACCACATGGTTTCCCAAATGCTTTGTCTCCTGCATCACCAAGGCCTGGAATTATGTAACCGTCAGGGTTAAGCTCCTTTTCAATTGCACAGGTGTATATCTCAACTTCAGGGTGTTCAGATGAAACCTTTTTCAGTCCCTCCTCTGCTGCTATGATACTGAAGACAACCAGTCTTGAGGGCTTGTCAGTTTCTTTTATCCTTTTGAGGATCTTGGTCATGGTGTTTCCAGTTGCAAGCATTGGATCTGAAACAACAACGATCTTGTCCTTTATTTCAGGCAGTTTTATGTAGTTAACCTCAACTGGGAATGGTGGTTCGTCCCTGCGCCATGCACCAACCACTCCGCACTTTGCATTGGGGAAAACCCGGAGTATCCCATCAACAAGGGGAATTGCTGCCCTTAAGACATTTACAACCACAAAATCGTTTTTATCTTTTATTCTGATACCTTTGGAAGTCCCTAATGGTGTTTCAACTTCAAATTCTTCTGTTTGGAGTGTTTCTGCAAATTCGTAGCTTATCCATCTACCTATTTTGATCATTCCCCTTCTGAAATCTGCACTATCGATACCTGGACTTCTTAATTTTGCAAGTTCTTCCTGAACCAGTGGATGTGAAACAACATTTATCAAGCAACCAACCTCCTTCCTAAAACCTAATGCAAAATATCTTCAAGCAGAGATGAGAACCTTTGATTACTATTAATTTAATCGTTGATTATTTTATTTATTGTGGTGGGAACTTTCAGGTTTCAATCTGTAGTTGAAGATTTCTAACTAAATTTAATTGTTGGATAGATCTTGGCAGTTTAATGTTAAACAGTACTAAAAATGTTTTTAAAAAATGAGTTGGATTGTAAAAAAATAATTTTAATAAATAGTTTTAATTTTTAATGTAATTTATAAAAAGAATAAAAATAGGTGGTAATAATGATTTTAAAGATGCTGTGAGAGGAGCAGGTTACACAATCCTAAAATCATTCTGTGTTCTCCTCATGTGTCAGAACCCTTTTACCATGGGCTGTTGGCACAACTTCGAGTTTTCCACCTTCAAAGTCTTTATCATACTCTTTACCCTCAAAGAGTGTGTGAAGGAATATTGCAAGGGCTGCAACCTCTGAATGTGGCTGTGTTGTCACGGAAACGTTCCAGTCTGCCTCATGGTAAACCTTGGTTGGAACCCTGGAACCACCAACAACAACGAGTTTGTCCTTTGGGGATTCTCTTATCTTTTTTGTTATATCCTGAACTGGTTCTCCGTACATGGTGAGGTGGACTATTTCTCCACCGGAGTTTTTCCATTCATCAAGGAGGTTTTCCCAGTTCTTACGGTAGTCGACCTCGAAGTCTCCACCCCATCGTTTCACAACGTCCCTTACACCTCCCATAATTTTTTTATCTTCATCTCCACTTAATATGACTTTATCTGCTCCAAAAGCCCTTGATGTGAGGCATACATGTGTTGTTATCCTTGCATCCCTAACCCTTCTGTGATCAAGCCTTAAAACGTTAACTTTAACATCATCCATTTTCTTTCCGACCTTTATGACTATTTATTTTTTTTAAAATTAATTAATCCTATTATAGTCCTATTATAATCCTTTTATTAATCTTTTATTTAATTTAAAAATAATTATCTATAGTTTGATTTTGTTTACACTTGATTTAAATCTGATTTTTTCAGAATTTTTCATATCAAAGTTTATTTCATGTGATTGAAGTTATTTTAGTGTTAATTGTGGGATTTAATTCCAGTTGTCTAAACCAGCAAGATCCATGCCATGAGTATCAGGGACAACATCCTTCCAATTTCATTGGATGTTCCAAGTATGTCTCCTGTTGCCCATTTGAAGTTTCTTCGAGCAACAGTTGCAATCAAAGCCCCCCCCAAAAATCCTCCAATCACTCCAATTACTCCGGTTAAGTTGAGGGCTAAAAACCCAATGGCTGATGACAGAACCAGTGAAAGCAGCAAGAGCTTCTTGTTCATGGATTCAATGAAGAACCTCCCTGTGCCGTCTGGAAATGCCTCTGAAAAACTCGCACATGTGACAATACCCATTTTAGCTGCTACCTCTGCTACAATGATCACTGGGAGTATCAAAGCTGCAGGTGCTGATGTTAGACCTGCAAATGTGACAAGGGCCACCATGACGAAGTAAGCCATTCCTCCTGTGCCTATTCGTGTATCTCGCATTACAGATATCTTCTTTTCAGGGGTTCCATGGACCATCATCCCATCTCCAAAGTCCATGAGGCCGTCCAGGTGGTGGAATCCATTGAACCATATCATGAAACTGTATATCAGTGCGGCTGCAATGATTTGGGGTATCTGTACCATGTTCAGGAGGAAGAATCCAAAGGCCCCTGCAAGTATTCCAATGAAACCTCCAATCACCGGCCAGAACCATGTGAACCTAGCCATTTCCTCGATGCTTGTGTGAATATTAAGGGGGAGTATGGTGGAAAAGGATACAAGGCCTGCAATACCCCTCAAACCTCCAGCACTGGAGTTGTTGATACTGTTGTTTTCATCGTTATCTTGCAATTGTGAACCTCAAATTCATTTTTTCATTGAAATTTACTCTTATTTTAATTATTATTCAGTTATTGTAATTATAAAATTTTTATATTTGAATATCAAGTAAATCAGCCAAAACAAATAATCACTCATTCTCAAATACAGTTTGGCTGAACTGGTTATTGAATTGTTTCATTGCAAAATCCAGCTGGCTTTACTTAAATTTAATCTAAGCGGTTTTAAGAGATCTATGGTACTATTCCTCAAATATCTTGGACATGCATCCTGCAACAAGCCCTGCAAAAATATCATCCAGAACCGGGCCAAGATGACTTATTATTCCAGGTTTAGCCTCGTCATATCTTTTGAAGTTGAAAATAGCCTTTGTACCTGCTATCTGATTTGCAACTGACATTCCAAAGACCTCATCTGAGTAAAGGTAGGCAGGATCATCATCCACATTCACACCACGGACGCGGTGTTTCTCGTAGTCCTCTTCAAGTCGTATCCCTGCTATTATGAACGAGACCACGTTCAGATCCTGGAGTGATTTGATTATCTGCATCCTGAGTTTCTCCCGGATTTCATCGGTTTTTTCAACGCCAACAACGAGTTCCATACCTGCATCTGTGAGGTTTTCCACTGTGACTCCAACATCCTCCATGAAACCCAGAACATCCTTTGGAAATCCGCAGATCTTCAGAAGCTCAGCCACAGCCTTCCTTACACATTCGCCAGTGTTTTCAATGGTTTCGATCAATCTATCCTCAGGTGTGGTGCCCCTGCCCTTGCATGCAAGGACCACTGAATCACCGCAGTTCATGGGATCGAAGGAAAAATGGTTCAAAAGCCCCATATCCCATAGGCCTGCAAATTTAGCATCTGAAACTGTTTTGAATAGTTCTAAAAGGGTTTCTTCATTAAGGTACTCATCCACAAACACCATGATGTTCATCCAGAGGTAATCAGCATCGTTGGAGAAATATTTCAGGTAATCTCCAGTTAAAACCGTTGTAACATTGCCCGCGTTGATGGTCACTGAAACTCCATCCGAGGGATTCACAAGTACCATGGCATCATCTGAAACATGAAGATCATCTGAAATTTGGCTTGTTCCAGTTCTGTCTTCTGATTTGGAAAGGTGAGATCCTGATCCCTCAGGGATTTCACTGCAACTGGACTGATTAACGATATTTTTAACCTCTAGGATGCCCCCACCAACATATGGTGTTCCAACTGCAAGAAATCCCTCTTCTCTTTGAATTATAAGCTTTTCATGGTCTTCTAGGACCTTTGCATCTTTTATGCAGATTTTTTTCATTTCATCACCAACACATTATAATAATATGATGAATATAATGAATATATAGTAGGTGGTTTTATGAAGGTTCATCTTAGAGTCTTTGTTGAGATTGAAAACCTGGGAAAAGCCATGAATGCCCTTACAGATGCAGGGATAACCGGATTTTACATTTTAGAGTACAAGGGAATGTCTCCCCAGGATTGGAAGGGATTTTCAATAAAGGAGGATCCAAAATCAGCCATAGGTATGATAAGGGATTATGCAACAGATGCAGTTCTCATATGCAGTGTTGTGGATGAGGAGAGGGTTGATGGAATTATAGAATCTGTTGAGGAAGCCCTTAAAGGGGAGAAGTACACCATACTTGAAGTGCCAATACGCAAAATAATCGTGAGCAACGGAAAACATGAAGCCAAGGAAGATAGGGCTGAAACATGGTTACTTGAAAAGGAAGTGCCCTGCTTTTACTGCGGTGAAAATGCCGTGCAAAGAATTCGTATAGACATGAACAAAGGCAAAATATGGTGCACCAACTGTGGTGCCGCAAGGTACTACACTCTGAAAACGGTGGAAGTACCAGGTAAATCGGAGGGTGGAAAATGACAGTTAAAGCGTGGAAGCTTGAAAAATCCGCCAAGTGCTACAACTGCGGTGATGCAACCATCCATGACATAACAGTTGACGAGTACACCATGGAGATACGCTGCAGGGACTGTGGCTTTGCCCGTTACTACACATTCCACATGGTAAACCTCCCTAAAAAGTGAAAAAACAAGTAAAGCGCAGTGAAAATATAAAAATTTCTAAGGTTTATAATCTAAGGTTTCTAATACCTTAGTGCAGCAGGAAGGATACTATAAAGTAAAATACCACTGCAAATATTATAAAAACAGCCACAGATTTCCAGTCCATTATCAAATCACCTAATTTCTTTTAAATAACTAATACTTCACTAATAATTCAGTTTTTATTTTTATCTTTACCCTATTTTCAGGTTATCTGAGAAATAGGTTTCGTTTTATATTATTTCTTTTAAATTATTTTTTTCTTTAATTTTGGATTTTATTTGGGGTTTCTTTTATATTGATACCTATTTAAACTTCAGAAAACAATATTTTTTTCAATAGAATATTGTTGTAAATTAACAGTTCTACTGTAAATTATGTATCGAAACTTGGAATGAATAGAAAATTGCAGTGATACCATGGTAGTTATCATAGACCCCCAAAACTCTGGAATATCTGGAAACATGATGGTTGGAGCTTTAGCATCCCTTGGAGTGGATCATGAAGATCTCATAAGTGTCATGGAACATTATGCATCACACTTTGGGGATGTAAAGGTTGAAATATCTCATGTTAAAAAATCAGGGATATTCGCAACCTACGCGGATGTTAAATGTAATGATAAAGGTTCTGTAACCTACAAAGAACTCCTCAAAGGTTTTGAAAGTATCAAACACCCGATTGTTTCATCAGAAGTCACAGATTTTGTTAAAAAAGTTTTTAAAACCATTGCAGAGGCAGAGTCAAAGGTCCACGGCACAACAATAGATGAAGTGCACTTCCATGAAGTTGGAGCTGCAGATGCAGTTGCAGATGTTGTGGGTGCAGCCTACGCATTTTTCAAACTGGGATTCAACGAACAAAGGGTTTATGGGATGCCAGTGGCCCTTGGAGGGGGCAGGATAAACAGTATGCACGGTAAACTCAGTGTTCCAGCACCTGCAACCCTCGAGATCCTGAGGAACGTTCCAACCTTCGGAGGGCCTGTTGAAAAGGAGCTTGCAACCCCCACTGGTGCAGCCCTACTCGTGAACATGGTTGATGAATTCTGCAAGTTTTATCCTTTGGTAACGAACAAAACCGTGGGATACGGTGCTGGAAAATATGAACTGTCTATTCCAAACGTTTTAAGGATTGTGAGGGGTGATTCGCACGTTCCAATGGACAAGGTTCATGTACTTGAAACCAACCTGGACAACGTTACGGGAGAGGTTCTGGGCCACACATTTGATAGGTTGATGGAGAAAGGAGCAAGGGATGTTACCATAATACCCACATTGACCAAGAAGAACAGGCCAGGTCATCTTCTAAGGGTCATAACCACACCTGAGGATTCTGAAAATGTTGCGGAAACTATTATAAGAGAAACAGGAACATTAGGTGTTAGATTTTTGCCTTACAGTCATCGAAGTACGGTTTCAAGGAAAATAGTGCCTGTTGAAGTTGATGTCAATGGTATGGAGAAGACCATAAGGATTAAAGTTGGTTTGATTGGAGAAGACATTGTAAGCAGTAAAACTGAGTACGAAGATGCAAAAAAAGTATCAAAAGAAACTGGAATTCCAGTTAAGGATGTTATGGCAATGGCAGAAGATGCTTTCAAGAACAGAAAATCCTCTTAAAATGTCTGAATATAATTTTAGAATAATCAGTGAATCCTATTAATTTATTTTCATCTTCCTGTAAAAATTAAATGATGATTTTAAAGAATTAAACGTTTCAACGAATTAAACTGAAAAATGAGATAATATAAATTAAACTCAAAAAGTGTTTAAAATGGTATCAGAAAAGAAAAAGGCAATAGCAGTCCTCTCAGGAGGTCTGGATTCAACGGTTGCAACATCCAGTTTCAAGGATGAATATGAGATACACGCCCTGACCTTCAACTACGGCCAGAGAAGTGCCCAGAGGGAGGTAAAGGCTGCAAGATCCATATGTAAAAAATTAAACATGAAACACACTGTTCTGGAGCTGCCGTGGCTTGCAAACTTGGGTGGTTCAGCCCTGACATCAGAGGAGGAGATACCTGAAATCAAGGAGCATGAACTGGATGATAAGGAAATCTGTGATGAAACAGCACGTAAAGTATGGGTACCTGGACGTAACGTGGTTTTCACAGCAATTGCAACATCATTTGCAGAGGCAGAGGGTGCTGAGATCATAATAGTTGGGTGGGACCTTGAAGAAGCTGTAACATTTCCTGATAACTCAAAAGAATTTTTAGATGCATTCAACAAGGTTTTGGCCATAGGATCCCCTGATGATATAAGAATTGAAGCACCTGTAATTGGTATGAGTAAGAGGGAGATTGTAGAATTTGGTGAGAAGATTGGAGCTCCAATGTACATGAGTTACTCCTGCTACAAGGATCAGGAGGAGCACTGTGGAGTCTGTGAATCATGTATGAGACGTAAAAGGGCATTTAAAGAGGCAAAAATCCCTGACAAGACTCTTTACATGGAATAAATAACATCTACTTTTTACCTTTTCAATAAAATTTCGCCTTTTAATAAAACTCTTTTTTACTAAATTGTTGTTACACCAATAGAAAGGAAGCTAATAATTTTAATTTTTTAGAAGGATATCTAAAGATGGATACTATCTCATAATTTTATCTCATAATCTATTTTAAAAAATATCAACATCAAAAAAGTTTTTTAAAATAGAAATTAACTGAGTTTTTAAATAAATTTTTAAAATAGAAATTATAATAATATTTAATCTAAAAAAAGGGTATTTTGGTCATTTAATGACCATTAAAGCTTCTCCAGGGTTGACTGTGTCTCCCTCGTCCACGAAGACCTCTTCAACCACTCCAGATTGAGGGGCATGTATATCGTTTTCCATTTTCATGGCTTCAAGGACTGCCACAACATCTCCTTCGTTCACTTTGTCACCTGCTGTCACCTTGAGCTTCAGGATCATTCCCTGCATACTGCATGTGACTCCGCCTTCAACAGGTCCCGATGGTGCCTTGGTTCCAACGGATTCGATCTCCATGTAACCGGTTGGCACAACCTTCACATCGAAAACCTCACCATCAACCTCAACGTTGTACTCGGTTGGAAGTGCAGGGGCTTCAGATGGAGCAACTTTCTCAGGAGATGGGATTTCCTCCTCTTCTGCTTCACCTCTCAGGAATTTAGGTGCAACTGCAGGGTAAAGTGCGTAGGTTAGAACATCCTCTTCCTTTTTGATTATACCCATTTCTTCCCCTTTCTTTCTGAATTTTTCAAGTTCAGGTTCCAGGAGGTCTGCTGGTCTGCAGTCAATTGGTTTCTCATCTCCAATGATCATCTCAGCGATTTCCTGATTGACTGGGGCTGGAGGTTTTCCATAGAACCCTTTGATGTAATCCTTAACCTCTTTTGAAACGTTTTTGTACCTTTCACCGCTTAGAACATTCATAACTGCCTGTATTCCAACTATCTGGCTTGTTGGTGTTACCAGTGGAGGGTATCCAAGTTCCTCACGCACGTGAGGCATTTCTTCAAGCACATCCTCGTACCTGTCCAGTGCGTTCTGCTCCTTAAGCTGGGAAACAAGGTTTGAAAGCATTCCACCAGGGATCTGATATAACAGGACGTCTGTATCCACTCTTTCAGTTATTGGATCGATCAAGCCGCTGTACTTCTTACGTATCTCCTCGAAGTACTTCTTTATATCACTTAAAAGCTTCAGGTCAAGGCCTGTGTCGCATGGAGTGCCTTTAAGTGCTGCAACTATGCTCTCTGTAGGTGGCTGGGATGTACCCCATGCAAGTGGTGATATTGCAGTGTCAAGGAGGTCAACACCTGCTTGACAGGCTGCATAGTAACTCATTGGAGTCATACCGCTTGTACAGTGGCAGTGAAGGTTCACCATGAGGTCTGTTTCTTCTTTAAGAGTTTTAACAAGTTCATATGTGTCGTGTGGTGATATTAATCCTGCCATGTCCTTTATGGTTATTGAATCACATTCCAGTGCTTCCAGTTCCTTTGCAAATTCCACGTACTTCTCTATTGTGTGGAATGGGCTTATTGTGTAACTTATGGTTCCTTGAACATGGGCGCCCTGTTCCTTTGCAACTTTTATTGCAAGTTCCATGTTCCTGATGTCGTTGAGTGCATCGAATATCCTGAAGACATCCACACCGTTTTCATAGGATTTTTCAACGAATTTCCTGACGATGTCGTCGGGGTAGTGTCTGTAACCCAGTAGGTTCTGGCCTCGAAGCAGCATCTGTATCGGGGTCTTTTTCAGGACTTCCTTAAGCTCAACCAGGCGTTCCCATGGATCCTCGTTGAGGTACCTTATACAGCTGTCGAAGGTTGCACCTCCCCAAGCTTCCAGGGAGAAAAATCCAACTTCATCCATCTTCTCGGCAATTGGTAACATATCCCTGGTTCTCATCCTTGTTGCAAGGAGTGACTGATGCGCATCTCGGTATGCTGTTTCTATGATCTTTATCTTTTTCATTCTGACCCTCACAGTAAGTTTGGATTTTGTTTCATTCTTACTTACATTGTCTCTATATAGATAGTCCTAAGTTCCATATATATTTCCGTAATCTATATTCCCATAAATTCCTGAAATACTTTCTCTTTTGAAAAATTTGGGAGTAACTTTTAGGTTTGTATGTGTGTTGAATTCAATTTATTCAAACAAAATTTATTAAAAGCATTTATAAAACAAATTAGATTCATTAAAAAATTTTAAAAAATGTGAATTAAAAAAATTAAGATTAAGAAAATGTGAATTAAATATTTTGAAGGTTATTCCCCTTAAATTCACACTTTGAAAACCAAGAAGTCCTGATTTTGATACACAAGTTTTGCAAAGCTTGAAACGATCTCATTCAAGTGTGAAGTGATATCTCCAGTGTAGTAAAACATTGGATAGAACTCTGAATTTTCCTTCTGCAGATAAAAGGTCCCATTCTTTGATGGAAGGGTGAGGCGTTTGTCCAGTACTATGTAACCTATTCCCTCTTTTTGGAAATCTGATTGAGGGGTGCTTCCATTGAAGTATTCAAAACCATAATGCAGTGGCATATCTGCATAACTTGATACAAGCGTTCCAGAGTAAAGGTTGTTTGTTAAAATGGATTCGTTTTTGACACCATTTGACTTGAACCAGCCTGCAAGTTCAACCTCGGATGTTGTTGGAGGAGCTATCTGGAAGTTTCCAGATGCGGGTTTGGCATAGAAAACCCCCATCTCTGAATTTGTAACAGTTAAAACTCCAAAGAACATTGACAAACTGAGTACAGCTATCAAAAATGAAGATCTGAATCTGGGCGAGGAGAATCGTTTGTAATCTTTAAGATGATAATACATATGGCTTAAAGCGAATCCTCCCAGTATTACCATGGGTATAAGGAGGTAGACAAGAACCCTGTAGGATATAACATTTATGCCAAACCAGTAAGCTTTGCTCAACAAAAAGAGCACAGCAATCCATGTTAATACGAACAATCCTTTTTTTGACCTTAATTTGATACTTACAACGGCCCCTACCAGTGCGAACAAGGAAACTAAAGCTCCAAGATGGCTCAAATAGCCTATGCCGCTGAAAGTTTTGTTGTAATTGAGTTTTGTTCCAAAACCAATTGCCTGTGTTCCATTTTGTATGATACTGTTTAAAAGTTCTGGTTTTAATATCAAAAGCATGATCAAACCTATAATCCCTAAAATAATTCCCACAGAGAGGAATGCTCCAAAATTCTTTAAAACGGTGATCTTGCGGCTCAATATTATTTCAAGTAGAGTGAATGCTATTATAACAAGTATTAAACATAATATGGCTGCTTGATGACTTAAACATACTAATATGAATAATATTCCGGATATAACTGCATATTTCAATGTTTTTTCAGTTATTGAGATATAATAGAAGTAAACTGAAAGGGGCAGGAATATCAGGGCCAGGTTTTCAGGTATTGGAAGCACTAAACGGGTTAACATGTAACTTGAAACGAGAAGAAAACCTGCAGATAATCCTGCAACTTCTCCGTAGATCTTTTTGGCAACGTAACTTACCGAGAGTACTATTGACATTGCAATGATGGGCTGCATGAACCTGGCTATCTGGAAGTAATCCACCTTGAGAACGGTTCCAAGTGCTGCAAGCAGCAGATGGAAAAGAGGAGGATAACCTATGGTCTGGCCTGTGGGCGCATTCAATAGGGGGTCTGTTAGTGTAAATCCTTGTTGGGCATAGATCTTTGCGTACTGCACATGGTACAGTATATCCCAGCTTAAAGGCCAGTTGTGGGTTATTGTGGGTATCAATGCCAGTAAAAAAGCTGCAAGTGCAGGAATCAGTATTAACTTTCCCTTAAAATTTTTTCTTCCGAATTTCATGTTTATCCCGTATTTCTATTTTTATTAGCTTTCTATCTCTATTAAAGGATATTCCGCTATATAGATAGGCCCTTAACTTAATCGTAATGATCTAATTAATATGTTATCTATCACTTACCTGTTCGATAAATACTAATCGAATATTCAAAGGTTTAAGTAGCAGTATCAAGGGCACTGCAGACTTTATTAAAACACATTCATAAATTTTTAAAAAAGATAAATATAATGGATTTGCTTGTGATAAAAACTTATCCTAGTGCTGATCTCTTGTAGTGATGATCCCCTATGAAAAATACGTCTTACATTAATGATCATATCGTTTCATTGATTTCATATAATTTGTTTTAACATTTTCTGAGAATCACTGAACATTTTTCAAAAGCCTGCCGCAAAATTTATATATCACTTCAGCGCATCTATTGTTGTCGGAAGTATGTTACCTTGTTCCGATAAGATTTGAGGTGAAAATCAAGGTAAGCTAAGATGGAGATTAAAAATTAAAAAATCGATTTAAAAAAAGATATTAAAGGATAAAAATCCATTAAAAATCGATTTAACTAAAAAAAGGAAGAGAGGTTTAAATGGTAAGAAAAATAGCAATTTATGGAAAGGGTGGAATAGGAAAGTCCACAACCACCCAGAACACAGCATCAGCAATGGCACACTTTCACAATAAGAAGGTTATGATACACGGCTGCGACCCAAAGGCAGACAGTACAAGAATGATACTCGGGGGAAAAATGCAGACAACCATGATGGACACCCTGAGGGAAGAAGGAGAAGAAGCCTGTATGGATCTGGACAACATCATGTCAACAGGCTTTGAAGGGATAAAATGTGTTGAATCTGGAGGTCCTGAACCAGGTGTTGGATGTGCTGGTCGTGGTGTGATCACAGCCATCACAATCATGGAACAGCAGAAGGTCTACGATGACAACGACTTCGTTTTCTTTGATGTTTTAGGGGACGTTGTTTGCGGAGGATTCGCAATGCCAATCAGGGATGGTAAAGCCGAAGAAATCTACGTTGTGGCATCTGGAGAGATGATGGCGCTCTACGCAGCAAACAACCTCTGTAAAGGTATGGTGAAGTACGCAAACCAGAGTGGTGTGAGACTTGGAGGAATAATCTGTAACAGCCGAAACGTGGACGGAGAAGTGGAGCTTATGAAGGAGTTCTGTAAACGTATAGGAACCCAGATGATCCATTTCGTTCCAAGGGACAATATAGTCCAGAAGGCAGAGTTCAACAAACGAACAGTTGTTGAATTTGATTCTGAGTGTAACCAAGCTCATGAGTATGAAACACTTGCAGCCAAGATCATCAACAACGACAAATTCGTTATTCCAAAGCCTATGTCCATGGACGAACTTGAGGAACTGGTTCTTGATTATGGTTTGGTGGATTAACACCTAACTTATAAATTTTTTAAATTAGTTTAGATTCAGGAGTTAAAAAATGAAGATGGTACGTGCAATATTAAGACCAGATAAAATAGATGAAGTTGTAGAAACTCTTGCAGAGTCAGGATATGTTGCTCTCACCAAAATGGACGTAATTGGCCGTGGAAAACAGAAGGGTATCCAGTTGGATAAGATATACTACGATGAACTTCCCAAGGTCCTTCTAATGCTGGTTGCAGAGGATGAGGGGATACCTGAAATAATAGAAAAGATCAATGAATCCGCATTTACAGGGAATTTTGGTGATGGAAAAATATTTGTAAGTGATGTTGAATCTGCATACACAGTAAGAACAAGATCAGAGGGATTATAACCTATAAATTGGAATGGTGCATTAAATGAAAGAAATAATTGCCATAATACGCCCTAAAAAAATGGCTCAAACAAAAAATGTTCTCGAAACTCTGGGATTTCCTGCAATGACTGCACGCAGGGTCATGGGAAGGGGAAAACAGAGGGCCATAATAGGGGAGGTTTCCTTTGATATTCAGGAGCCAGAACTTCTGGAAGAAAAGGGATCCATGAGTTACATACCAAAGCGGATGATCTCACTGGTTGTTCCAGATGAGGATGCGTCTCTAGTTGTTGAGGTCATAATGAGGGTTAACCACACAGGACAAATAGGGGATGGAAAAATCTTTGTATGTCCCATAAGGGATGCTGTTAGGGTTAGAACTGATGAAAGAGGAGAAAGTGCAATAGCTTAAAGAAAAATTTGCAAGTTGAATTAAAGAGAATAAAAAAAATCATTGAACTTCGTTACTGAACTTTGAATAATCAAAGAAAACTTCAAAAAACAATCATTTGAAATGGGAGTTTAAAAATTCAACCATTCACTCCATTCTTCATACTCCCATTTCAAATTAATTTAAGTCATTAATCTCACGAATTTAGTTAACAACGAATGAAAACATTCAAGAGGTTTTAAATTATTAAAAGCATGTTTTTCACTTAAAAAGGAGATTAAATAAAGAAATTAAGCCATTTAATAAATGAATTTAAAATTTAAAAAATTTAATGATAAAAGGAGAATTATAATGCCTTACAAACTTTTTGATGTGGATAAGGATATTCCTGAAAGAAAAAAACACACTTACGTTAAGGATAATGCAGACCCTACGGAAGATATTCCTGCCTGCAATACCAAGACAGTTCCAGGGTGCATGACTGAAAGGGGTTGTGCATTTGCGGGTGTTAAAGGTGTTATAACTGGAGCTATAAAAGATGTTGCTCATGTTGTTCATTCACCTGTGGGTTGCACATTCTATGGATACGGAAGTAAGAGGTATCCAACCAGTCAGGATATGCCAGATGGAAGCAAATTTCCAATAGAAAATTTCAACCTCAAGTACATAGTTGGAACGAATCTCACGGAATCAGACGTTGTATTTGGTGGAATGAAAAAGTTAAGACAAACCATTCTTGAAACTGCAAAGGAATTCCCAGAAGCAAATGCAATTTACACCTACTCAACATGTACCGTTGGCCTCATAGGTGATGATATGGATGCAGTGGCCAAAGAACTCTCTGAAGAACTGGGTAAGGATGTTGTTGCCTTTAACGCCCCTGGTTTCTCAGGTCCAACACAGTCCAAGGGACATCACGTTGCAAACCACACACTGTTCGATAATCTTGTGGGTACCAGAGAGCCACTTGAAACAACCCCCTATGATGTCAATCTCATAGGTGAGTACAACATAGATGGAGACCTCTGGGTCATTAAGTCCTACTTCGATGAAATGGGAATAAGGATATTGTCCTCTTTCTCAGGTGACTCAACCCATGATGAGATATGCTGGATGCACAGGGCCAAACTCAGTCTTGTAAGGTGTCAGCGTTCTGCAACCTACATAGCGGATCTCATAGAGCAAAAATATGGAGTACCCTACATGAAGGTGGACTTCTTTGGGCCCAGGTACTGTGCAGAAAACCTAAGAGCGGTTGGAAAATACTTTGGACTTGAAGACAAAGCAGAAAAGGTTATAGAAAGTAGAATGAAAGATATAAAGCCTCAGTTAGAATTCTACAAGGAAAAACTCAAGGGTAAGAAGGTTTGGGTTTTTTCAGGAGGTCCAAAGAACTGGCACTTCCCAAGGCCTCTTGAAGAAGAGCTCGGAATGGAGGTAATTGCAGTATCAACCATGTTTGAACACGAAGATGGATACGAAAAGATCAAGGAACGTGTGGATGAGGGAACAATAATATTTGACGATCCAAACTCCCTTGAAATGGAGGAAATAATCGAAAAATACAAACCCGATCTCATGCTTTCAGGTATAAAAGAAAAATATCTGGCCCATAAGATGGGAGTACCATGTATTCTTATCCATTCCTACGAAAATGGTCCTTACATAGGCTTTGAAGGCTTCTTAAACCTTACAAAGGATATTTATGCTGCCGTATATAACCCTGTTTGGAACATGCTGGAATTTGAGTACGAAACTGAAGGAGGTATTGAAGAAATGAGCATGGAAGAAACTGAAGAGGAGGTGGCAAAATGAGTGGTGAAACCGTTAATAAAGAATCTGATATGACTACCTGTGGTATAAATATCGTTGAAAAGGATAGAAATGCCATTATAAATCCTCTTGTAACATGTCAACCTTTAGGTGCCATGTTTGCAGTTTCAGGGGTTAAAAGGGGACTTCCACTGGTTCATGGATCCCAGGGTTGTTCAACATTTGTACGTTACGGATTCTCAAGACACTTCCGTGAACCATCTGAAATAGCTGTCACCTCACTTCACGAGGATGCAGCAGTATTTGGAGGGCGTAAAAATCTCATATCTGGTATAGGAAATCTTGCAGTAAGGTTCAAACCAGAACTCATGGGTATCGTAACCACGTGTTCATGTGAAATCATTGGAGACGATGTTGAAGGTTTCATAAAGGTTGCCCGTGAAGAGATGATCCAGAAGATGGGTAAAGAAAAGGCTGAAAAAATTAAACTAATACACATAAGTACACCCAGTTTTGTTGGAAATCACTTCACAGGGTATGACAACGCTGTGAAGGCAATGGTCTCAAACCTTGCAGAGGATCCAGAAGAATCCAACGGGAAGGTCAACATAATTCCAGGAATAGTTAACCCTGGTGACATACGTGAGATAAAACACATGATGGGCCTTATGGGTTCTGAAGGTATAATGCTCACTGACACATCTGACCCATTCGATTCGCCGTTAAGGCCTTCTACAACACAGAAGAAACCTTATTACCCAAAGGGAGGTACACCTGTTGAAGACATTTGTAACTCTTCAAACAGTCTTGGAACAATCGCTCTGTGTAACTATGCAGGTTCTGCAGCCCTTGAACTGGATAAAAAGTACGATGTACCTGCAGTTATTGGTCAACTACCAATTGGACTACAGAACAGTGATGATTTCGTTAGGAACATGGTTAAATTAACCGGTATGGAAGCTACAGATGAACTTCTGGATGAAAGGGGTTTGCTTGTGGATTCAATGGCAGATCTCGCATCAAGATACCTTTTCGGACGTAATGTTGCCATTTATGGAGATCCAGCAATGGTCAGTAGCATAGCAAGATTCGTGTGTGAACTTGGAATGGTGCCTGCAGTTGCATGTACTGGAACAGAGAATCCAGAGTTTGTGGAGGATATGAAAAAGGTTTCCAAGGAATCTGATGGTCCAATAGAGGTCATGCCGGGACAGGATCTCAGGGCATTGGAACTACGTCTAAAGGAAGAACCTGTTGATCTGGTGATAGGACACTCCGATGGAAGGGTAATAGCCAAGGATCTTGGAATACCTCTTGTTAGGGTGGGATTCCCGGTTTACGACCGTGCAGGGTATCATAGAGTACCAATTGTTGGATATAATGGAGGAATCAATCTTCTTAACAGGATAACCAACACCGTACTTGAAACATACTACGATGAAACCCACTGGAAGCTCCAGCAGTAACAAAGCAGTAAAATTTAGTAAATACTGGATAATTTGGATAATTGATTATTTTGGGTTAGTATTGGGCTGAATCCAAACATTATCCAACTCTTTTTTAAAATGCAATCTAAAAAATCTAAAAAGTAGCACTTAAAAACTTTAAATATTGAAATTATGCTTAATAATCATATCTTTAATTAATAAATTGATAATAATTTTCAAAGGATTGAAAATAATAATTATTCACATTCATTGGTTAGAGGAGGCTAAAATTGGTATTAAATACTGACAACAATGCAGATGTGGAAGTAAAAAATAGAAAATCAAAGAATAATGGCTTAAATACTGAAATAGTAATGCCTGAAATTCCAGAATCTGTTCTGAAAACATTGAAGTCTCGTAAAAGTCACATGTGCATAAAAAGCCAGGATTCAACTCCTTCATGTAACGAAGCATCAATACCAGGTGCCGTCACCCAGCGTTCATGCGTCTATGGGGGGGCTAGAGTAGTTTTAATGCCAATAACCGACGCAATACATTTGGTACACGGTCCTGTAGGTTGCGCTTCATGTACATGGGATATAAGGGGGAGTAGGACTTCGGGGGATGATCTTTACAAAACAGGCTTTTCAACAGATCTACAGGAGAAAGACATAGTATTTGGGGGAGAAAACAAATTATTTGAAACTATAATTGAATTAAATAAACTTTACAAACCTGCAGCGATATTTGTATATGCTACATGTGTTGTTGGATTGATCGGGGATGATTTGAAAAGTGTGTGTAAACAGGCTCAGGAGATAACCCAATGCAAGGTTATACCCGTGCAATCTGAAGGTTTTAGAAGTTTTAACAAATCTTTGGGCCACAGAATTGCATGTGATGCCCTTTTAGATTATGTGATAGGAACAGACTCTGAGGAGGATAAGCTCAATTCGAATGAAAGTTTCAGTGAAAACTCCAGGTACAAAATAAATGTAATAGGGGAGTTCAATGTTGCAGGAGATCTATGGGCTATAAAATCACTCTTTGAAAGGATAGGTGTTGAAATAAACTGTTCAGTGACTGGTGACTCAAGAGTTGCCCAAATAGTCAAGGCTTATAAGGCTGATCTAAACGTTGTTCAGTGCCAGAAGTCTTCCAACTATCTTGCACATGAAATGGAGAAGAAGTATGGTATACCTTCCATAAAGGTCAACTTCTTTGGAATTGAAGAAACATCGGAATCATTAAGGGCAGTTGCGAACTTCTTCGGTGATGAAGATATGATGAAGAAGACTGAAGAACTTATAGCGGAGGATGTGAAGAATTTACGTTCTAAAATCGTCGGTTACAGGAAAAAATTGGAAGGTAAACGTGTAGCAGTTTATGTTGGGGGAAACAAGGCATGGTCACTTATAAGGTCATTTGAAGAGCTTGGAATGGATGTTATAATGACAGGAACACAAAACGGACTTCCAGAGGATTACCAGAGAATACAGGATGCTGTGAGGGATGGAACCTTAGTGGTGGATGATGCGGGTTCAATGGAACTTGCAAAACTCCTGAAAAAGTATAAACCTGATCTAGTTGTTTCAGGTGCAAAGGAGAAATATATGGCATTAAAAATTGGAATACCCTTCTGTGATTTTAACCATGATAGAATAACCTCCTTCGCAGGTTTTCAGGGTTTCATGAACTTTGCACGGGAAGTTGACAGGTCTGTTTCCAGCCCTGTTTGGAAGTTGGTTCCCAGGGCCATTGAAGAATGATGGATAAAACAAGATGGATAAAAAAAATGAATTTAATGGGATAATTAAGCAAAAATCCTCAAGTTATAAATGATTAAGGAGAATTAAAGGTGATTAAAGAAAATCAGGAAGTAGATGGTCTTCATAAAAATTTTGCAGTTATAAACCCCTGCAGGTTCTGTCAGCCAATGGGTGCTTTACAGGCACTTCTGGGAGTTAAGGGTGCAATGCCTTTGATTCATGGTTCTCAAGGATGCAGTACCTACATGAGGTTTCAGCTTTGCCGCCATTACCGTGAACCCATAAATGTGGCATCCACATCAATGAGTGAGGGTACCGTTGTTTATGGAGGTGAAGCAAACCTCTTAAAAGCTCTTAAAACAATATGCAATGAGTATGAACCGAGTTTGATCGGTGTGACTTCAAGTTGTCTCACAGAAACCATTGGAGATGATATGTCTGCCATAATAAAGAAGTTTAAAGAATCTTATATTGAAAATAGTGATGGTAAATGTATAGATGTTTGTGCAGATGTTGAAGTTAGTGGTGAAGATGCTGATAACACTATTCCTGAGGTATCAATCCATGATCTTCCAATAATTCCAATTTCAACCCCCAGCTATGCAGGTAGTCATGTTGAAGGATACGACAGAACCATAAAGGCACTTGTTGAAGCTTTGGCCCAAAAATTCAGTGAAAATGGGGATAACGGTAAAGTGAATATTGTAATGGGCACAGTATCTCCTGCAGATGTGGAAGAGATTAAAGATATACTTGAAACTCTTAAATGTGGAAATATAATCCTAACAGATACATCAGAATCACTTAATGCACCAAGTACCGGGGATGTATCATTTTTTCCATGTGAAGGGACAGGTTTGGATGAGATTAGGGACTCTGCAAATTCAAGGGGCACCATATCCCTATGCAAACATGCAGATTCTGGAGCCCTTCTCCTGGAGAATAGGTACGGAGTCCCATCATTTTCACTGCCAATGCCGGTGGGACTTAAAAATACCGATGAGTTCATAGGATGCTTAACCACCCTCATGGAACTGGAAACCTCAAAGAAGCTAGAAAGAGATCGTGGAATACTTATAGATGCTATTGTAGATGCTCATTCCTACAACTACGGCCGGAAGGTGGCCATATATGGGGATCCTGACTTCGTTGCTGGAATGGCCCAATTCGTATCAGAACTTGGAATGATCCCGTCGGTACTGTGTACTGGAGTTTCCAGTCAGAGATTCATTGAGGATATTAAGTGTATGAACCATGAAACTGGTAGCGAGCCTACAGTACTTGCAGGAGGAGATCTCTATGACCTCCATGAAAATATCAAAGAGGGAGATATAGAATTACTCATTGGAAATTCTTACGGTGTGAGGGTAGCTAAGGAAGAAAATATTCCTCTGGTAAGGTTAGGATTCCCTATCTATGATCGTTTAGGTGCTCAAAGGGTGCCGGTACTAGGTTACAGGGCCGGTACCCATCTGGTGGATCTGTTGACCAACACCATCATAGAGAACTACTACGATTTTGAAGGAGAAATTAATGTTCCATAAGGGGGAAGGTATCGAAATGAGAATTGCAGTAGCTTCAAGTGATGGTAAAAATGTGGATCTGCACTTTTCAACATGTGATCACTTCTTGATCTTTGAGTTGCAGGATGGACTGGTGGAATTCCTTGAACTCAGGGAAAAACCAAATACTATAATTAAAGAGCATTCAGATCGCTGGAGATCTGCCTGTGCCCTACTGGAAGATTGTGATATGATCCTATGTGCTAAAATTGGTCCAGAACCCAGATCAAATATTGAAAAGAAGGACATCAAGGTACTAGAATCACAGGGGCTGATTAAAGACAACCTTGAAAACCTTCATTAAATTTATTTTTAACCCAGTTATAACTTTTAATATCTTTTATTCTATAAAATTATAAAACTTAAAAACCGCAATAATGTTTTAATTGAATTCATAAAATTCATTAAAAACTCATTTATTCTCATATCATCAATTATAATAATTATTTCATTGATTTTAAGGTTTTAGAGGTGCATCCATATTGAAAAAAATTTTAACTGCCTGTACAAGGGACTGTCCCGGTGGCTGTAGCATAATCGCCACAGTTCAAGATGGAAAAATAACCAAATTAAAGGGAAATCCCGACCATGACATCACAGATGGATTTCTTTGTCCAAACACTTCTAAGTACCTTGAAAATGTTCAGTATAACTCAAAAAGGGTTTTACATCCGCTTAAAAAGGTGAATGGGGCCTGGAAGAGAATAAGTTGGGATGAAGCCTTTGACATAATGGTGTCCCGACTCAGATATACAATAAAAAAACATGGAACAGAATCCATACTTTACTACCAGGGATTTGGATCAAGAACCGCTCTTAAAATACTTAATCGTCGATTTTTCAATTTACTGGGTGGGGTTTCAACCATTTATGGGACTGTTTGTGGTGGCATAGGTCAGGCAGGTCAGGAAATGGATCTGGGCAGGAGAATATCCCATGATCACATGGACCACCTAAACAGTAGGGTTGTGATCATTTGGGGTAGAAATCCCGCAGTCACAGACATCCACCTCTGGAGGATACTCAGGAAAGCCCAGAGAAACGGTACAAAACTCATAGTTGTTGACCCCATTAAAACAAAAACAGCAAGATACGCGGATATTTTCGTTCAACCGAAACCTGGAACGGATCCTTACCTTGCAATTGCAGTTTCAAAACTGATACTTCAGAAGGATCTTGCAGACAAAGATTTTATTAGTAGAAACACTAAAAACTTCGAGAAATACCTCCAGATCATCTATGGCTTTTCCATGGAGGAACTCTCAATTAAATGTGATGTCCCGACTGAAACCATAACGGAACTTGCACTTACATACTCTCAAAACAAACCTTCCAGCATAGTCACTGGTTGGGGCCTCCACAGATACATGGCAGGACACCTTACCTTCAGATTTTTGGATGCCCTAGCAGCCATAACAGGAAACATTGGGATCTCCGGTGGGGGTGTGAGCCAGGGATTCGAGGAGTTCGGCTTCTTTGATGGTTCATATTCCCTCGACAATTTAGATAAAAGTAGAAAACTTCCAATGCCGACAATTGGGAGGGCCATCCTTAAAACAGAGGATCCACCTATAAAGATGGCATTCATAACATCAGGAAACCCTGTTAATCTGAGCCCGAACTCGAACAGAGTTAAAAAAGCATTTGAAGGTGTTGATTATGTTGTGATGATGGATCACTTCCTAAACGACACATCCGATGTTGCAGATCTGTTTTTACCTGCAACAACCTTCCTTGAAGAGGGGGACATGCTTGGGAGTTATGGTCACAATTGGATATCTCCTATAAATCCAGTATCGCCTCCTGAAGGTGAGGCAAAATCAGAGTTTGAGGTTTTTCAGACACTTGCAGATAAGATGGGATTTGGAGAGGAAATGGCAGGAAGCACGGCTGAATGGTTAGAGAAGATAGCAGCTCCCATTGCAGACATGGGGATCCAATGGGAAGATATTAAAAAAGGCCCTGTGAATCTGGTGCCTGAAGATGAGATCCCCTACGCCGATGGAGAGTTCTTAACAGAATCTGGGAAATTTGAATTCATAGATGAATTCCATGAAACTTCATGTTACAGAAAAAACAAGGATCTTGAGGATGGTTACAACCTCCATCTTATCTCATCCTCCCCTGAAAAATGGATCCGTTCGGTTGTCCCAGAAACTGAAATGAAGCAGGGAGTTCTCAGTGTTGAAGTTTCATCCAAGGTACTCCAGAAACTAGGGATGCATGATGGAGAAACTGCAGTTCTTGAATCTCCAGTTGGGGAGCTTGAAGTAATTCTTCAGGAGAGTGAGGGTGTAAGGATAGACACGGTTAAGGTGCAGATGGGTGGCTGGATGAAGTACGGTAAAAATATCAACGTTTTAACTGTGGATGTCATGAGTGAAGCTGGAAATGGAACTCCATACTATGAAACTATGGTTAAAATTCGAAAAAAATGATGTGGCCAGATCCAAATAAGGCATATTATTCTGATATAAATTATTATTTATAACTACGTATTCTGTTTATTTTAGAAATTAGTAAGTACTTTTTTTAACTAATTATTACTAAGTCCTGGCAATTCCCCATAATTTAGATTTATTCCTAAATCATGTTTCAATTCGGTCTATGCTTTATTGGGGAAGAAAATTCCTTCAATAAGTCTATTAATGTCAAGAAGGAGTGAGGTACAAAAATGGATGAAATAAATGAAAAAGGAATGGGATGGTTTCCAGATATCCCTGATAGGCGAGATCTAACCCTTGAAATTGAAAAAAAGAAGAACGACAGAATAAAAGACATGGTAAATGAGTTAGGTATCCAAGAACCTGTAACTGGAATTCCAGATAACATGGATCTAAGACAGTGGTGTTCTCCTGTGGAGGATCAGAAAAGTCTTGGGTCATGCACTGCAAATGCAGGTGTTGGTCTGCTTGAATACTTTGAACGCCGGGCCTTTGGTAATCACATAGATGCTTCAAGGCTTTTCCTCTACAAAAATTCCAGAAAGCTTGCAGGACTAACTGGTGATACTGGATCTTACCTCAGAACAACCATGGCTGCTTTGGTTCTCTTTGGAGTGCCACCTGAAAAGTACTGGCCCTACACAGATAAAAAACCAGATTTTGATGTAGATCCAGATGCCTTTTGCTATGCATTTGCTGAGAACTACAAAACGATTCAGTACCTGCGATTGGATCCTCCCTCAACATCTACAAACACCCTTTTGGATAGAATAAAAACAAATCTTACAGCAGGCTTGCCCTCCATGTTTGGTTTCACAGTTTACGATTCAATATATGATGCAGAAGCTGGGAAGATACCCTATCCATGCAGTGGAGAGAAGGTTGCAGGTGGTCATGCCGTAGTTGCAGTGGGATACGATGACAGTGTTGTGATCGAAAATCCAAAATGTGGAAAAACAAGCAATGGCGCCCTGTTAATCCGGAACTCATGGGGAAAGTCATGGGGAGACGAGGGTTATGGATGGCTGCCATATGACTACGTTCTCAAGGGACTGGCTATTGATTGGTGGACACTTGTCAAGGCGGATTGGGTTGCAACTGGGGAATTTGGCCTTTAAAATGAATATATTTTCTGAAAAGGGGTTTTTTTTATCATTTTTTTATTTTCAATCCTTTTTTTAATCTTTTTTCCATATTTTTTATTTTAAACAAAAATTTTAAATAACCCATGAAAAGATATCAAAGGATATTTAAACATTTAAAAGATATTTTAAAGAAATAAAACATTTTTTATTAAAAAATAAGTTTTAAAATGAACTAAAATCAAATTAAAAAGATTGATAAATTATGGAGATTGACAAAAAGGTATAATAATTAATTTTAAGAATTAAAACTAATTAAAAATAGTTATTCATATATTTTAAGATGTAAAAAAAAGTTTAGGATACAAGAGAGGGAGTTTTATCTCTCCCTCTTCCCAGCAATAAACTCCTCAACCATGTTACGGGCCACATCATCTGTGAACTGTTCTGGTGGATGTTTCATTGTGTAGGCTGAGATTGAGGTGAGCTGTCCGCCTATTCCCCTTTCAAGTGCCAGTTTACAGCATCTTATGGCATCTATAACACAGCCTGCAGAGTTTGGTGAGTCTTCAACGCTCAATCGAAGCTCTATGTTCATTGGAACATCTCCGAAGGTTTTACCCTCCATTCTGAGGAAGCAGAGCTTGTTGTCCTGCTGCCAGGTCACGTAATCGGATGGACCAATGTGGATGTTCTCAGGTTCAAGCCTTTCAGCCAGAACAGCCTGAACAGCCTCAGTTTTTGACTCTTTTTTAGAATCCAGCCTGCTCCTGTTGAGCATGTTCAGGAAATCGGTGTTTCCGCCTGTGTTCAACTGGTAGGTTCTCTCGAGCTTCACTCCTCTATCACGGAACAGGTTTGCAAGTGTCCTGTGGGTTATGGTTGCACCGATCTGCGCCTTTATGTCATCACCAACTGTTGGTATTCCCTTTTCCCTGAACTTAGCATCCCATTCAGGATCGCTAACCACGAAAACAGGCATGTTGTTGATGAACGCAACACCAGCTTCAAGTGCACACTGTGCATAGAACCTTGTTGCATCTTCAGAACCAACTGGAAGGTAGTTTAGAAGTATCTCTGCTCCACTTTCCTTTAAAATCTTTATTATTTCATCCTTTTCATTCTCTGCTTCATCTGAAACAACGAATGTATGGTCCTCTTTAAAATCTGCCATGTGTGGTGCCACACCATCAAGTACGCATCCCATGGATACTTCAACACCACTTTCTGGTACATCCTCACAGAAAACAGTTGTACAGTTGGGTTTTTCGAATATGGCTTGGCTCACATCCTTTCCAACCTTCCTCTTGTCGATGTCAAAGGCAGCAACCACCTCTATGTCAGAGGGTGTGTAGCCCCCTATATCCCAGTGCATCAGACCGATGACATCCTGGGGATCCCTGTATTTGTAATAGTGTATTCCCTGTATGAGGGAGCTTGCACAGTTACCAATACCAATTATCGCTATCTTTATCTTTTCCAATTACTACACCTTCTAAAACACCGTTTTAAAACGTTAATTGTGATATATCAATCTTATTTCAAAATTAACATAAAAATTCTGTCTTTCATAAGCTTAATTAGGTCATATTAAGTTCTCTTAAAACTACAATTATTGTATTGTACTATTAAAGGTTTCGATCAACTTCCATATTAACCTTTTCCATGCTTAAACTATTAAACAGGCTGGTTTAAGGCCTTACATTCCCTTTTTTCTAAAAAATTATTTTCACAGATATTTGAATACTTTAACAGCATAAAAGAAGATGTTCTATATTAATAAACGTTAAATCATTTTGAAAGTGCTTCAAAACTCATCAAACCCATTATTCCTGCTGCAGTCAGTCCTACGCTCCATATGATTATTCCCAGGGACATCCATAGTATCAAATTGTCTTTCCTGACCCCAAAGGTAATACCTACTGCAGTTCCAAGGGGAGCACCAAAAAGCAGTGGAGATAACAATCCCAGACCCACAACTCCATATTTATTCCAGACATCATGGATCCTCCTGGTTTCAAATTTTTTATCCTCTCCATATCTCCATGCAATGAATCTGTTCCTGATGGAATCTCCTAAAAACGCCACTATCAAAACAGCTAAAATGGAACTGGAAGCTGATACTACAACGATTAAAATGGGATTTAACTTGAGTGCAATTCCCGTTGGAACTGCAAGCCAGAGTTCCACGATCCCGCTTATGAAAACAAGTGTAATGTTTGTAAAAAGGTCCACAGTTTCATTCTCCTATTGCCTTATCATTATAGATCTTAGGTTATTTGTTAGGTTCATCCATCTATATTTACCTTTAAAAATAGGGGTGTATATTAGGGACTGGAATTTCCCTAAAGAACACTTCCAATTCAAATAACAACAATGGCGACAAAGGCGAATAACAACCACAAGAGAACTGTGATCAATGTACTCTTCCATGGAATCCTTCCAAATTCCATTTTATAAGTTTTTGAACCAACGTACCAGCTGAGAATTATGAGAACCATCAGAAGTATGCTGTTAACGATTCCCATCATGTTCAATGGATTCTGGTACATCACGTAGATCCACATAAGGGTTGTGATGATTATTCCCAACCAGATCAGGGGTTTAAGAACTCCACTTACCTTAACTGTTATTTCACTTATTTCCTTTGATTTTCTGGCCTTCACAAGCATTGCCAGAAGCACCATGAGTGATCCGAGCGCCATTATTATTCCTAAAAATTCCAGAAACAGTGTTGTAATGGGCTTTGCAAAGAAAAATTCCTTGAGTAATGGTATGGTCACAAGGGCTGTCAGAGACTCTTCAATTGGAAAGGATTCCATATCTCCAATTGCTATGGCGTACTTTCCTTGGTTGTTGGTGTTGAACACCCTAACGTAGTAGGTTCCAGAAGGCAGGTTTTTTGTTGCCTCAGGCCCCTTGAGGTAGTAGTCCCCACCGAACTCTTCGAAGTACGGCTCCCACTGGGCATCTGTACCGTTTATGAGGAGTATGCTTTCACCACTTGAATTGAGAACTTCTGCTGAAACAAGATTTGCACTTATGCCTGGACTTGCAGGTACAAGAAGGTTTATGTAAAGTTTAAATGGTTTGTCTGAAGTTATCTTGTAGTAATTGGGGCTTTCACTGAGTTTTCCATAGAATGCCTGGGATATTTCTGGGTTTTCCACCACAATTGCATTTTCGTAGGTTGCATTTTGACCCACCTCAAGGCGAGGTTGGTGGGCACTGACCATTGAAATGGATGCAAATAAAAAAACAAAAATCACCGCTAACAATCCAAAACCGTGAATTTTTGAATTTTTTGTCATGGTTATATTTATGGTACTACGAATTATTTAAATTTTGCATATCCTAATTTTTGCAGTTTTTTTTGCATGATTTCCCTATTTAATGACTACACTTCCATATTGGGATATGATAAAAAAAATCAGAATGTGAATATGGGCTTGATTTCATTTGAAAAATACCCTTAAATATCATTTTATTTCTCTTTTAGGACATGATAAGATCGATCATCTGTTTGAACATTTCATCTGAGCCTTCTTCATCACTTAAAACAAATGCAAGTTTGCTCGTTAACTTTCTTCTGTGGGTATCATCCTGACTGTTAACCAGCAGGTAAGTTTTGTTGAACACGTTGTTTAAATTAAGGTTGGGATCGTTCATGCTTTGAAGTTTTCGATTCATGGCCCTTTTTATTTGATAACAAGCTTCCAGGGAATCTTCTGGAATATCGCTTCCAAATTTTTTCATTAAAATGTTCATATTTACAATGTCCCGTTTCACGAGACTGAAAACAACCCCCTCTGACCTTATGGACTGAATACGCTTTTTTCCTTCGTATATATTAAAATCATAGCCCACAATTTCCACTTTTTCCTCTTTCAAGAGGTTCATAATGTTTTCATTTAAAGCTTTGCTTGATATTTCCCTGTTAGTTCGGGCACATACTGCATCTAAAATTTGTTTTTTTGACAGTTCCTTTTTTGCAAGTGTTTCAATAATTAGATCCCTTACTTTTTGTTCAGTTTCCATTGAACAACGCCCCTCATATTAATTGTGTGAATATATGCACCCAATTCATTATTAAGCTTTATGGCACTGTGAAAACTCAGCAAGGTATACAAAATTTAAGGGAGGGATGTTAAGATTGTCCCAAACTAGTATTAAAAAAAATTTAATGGCATTTGGAATGATGATGATATTTGCAACTATATTTTTTATTTCAATGCCAAGTTCAGAGGCACACATTCTAGTGGTGGGTGATGCAAGAGGTGACACACCTTACATGCACAATGAAGCTGCTGCAATAACCTCTCAACTTCAAAGTAAAGGTTACAAGGTTGTAAGTCTCATTGGAAGCAGCGCAACCACTAAAAATATAATGAAGGGAATGTACAACGCAGATGCCATCATATACGTTGGTCACGGTGCGTACATAACCGGACATTACAACATGAAAGGTGGAGCAGCAACAGGTCCATATGCCCTTTACGGTTCAAATGATTACATATGGGGTGTTGGAAACCAAATGCGTGAAGGATGGTACGGTAAAACATTCACACCTCCGTACAAAAAGGGTATTCCCGTAATATTATTACACACTTGTTTCTCAGTGGGTGACGTGCAGGGTACCAGGGTTGCAAATCCAACCCAAACAATATACGACTTTTCACGTATGTTCCCAAATGCAAATTACTACGCAACCTCTTGGAGTGGTGGAGAAATAGTCACAGACTTCCTTGGAGGAGCTACAAACTTTGCGGATGCAAACAGCAAAAATTACGAGGTAATCAAGCAGTCAACAACCTACAATGGTGTTCAGGTGTGGCATAACACCAATGGACATGCTGCATTTGTAGGTAACTGGGTTGGAACATTCCCAACTGCTGCTCAGACAAGTTCTTATGATGATGCTGCCGCAGAGAAGTGGTATCAAAGTACAAAAGGTACAACAGCATCTGCTGTGAAGTACAAGTACGTTAAGAAGTACCTGTACACCAAAAAAGTGGTAACCAAGAAGAAGGTTTACTACTACAAAAACCATCACAGATACGTTAAATACAAGAAAGTGATTAGTTACGTGAAGGTTTATAAAACAATCAAAGTAAGGGTTTAAGAATCTCTTAAATTCTTATTTTAAATCCCTTTTTTTATTTTAAATCCCTTTTTTAGATAAATTCAATCTAATCGTCTATCTTTTTTTAAACTTATTTCTAATGCAGCTTATGGTGTAACTGCAACCATGATTTTTCTGTTGTGGGAGGTACACTTCACTTTTTTTATTAAAATTGATTCATATAACCTTATTAATCTGACAATTTTTTTGGGAATATTCGGCTCCTATAAAACAATTTTGTTCTCATTTTAATTCACAAATTATTTATTATAATCTTTCCATAATAGTGATTATAGTCACAATATATGAAATTCATTCATATACGGTGGTGACAAATGTCACAAACTATGTAAAATAGGGGGTGAAATTAATGTATAGGAAGCACAGGCGTCCTGCATTTTTATTACTGACGGTATTCTTCGTAATATGTGCTGCTGGCGCCGCCGCTGCTCAGGAAGCTGTAGACGTAAACATTACCAAGACTGCACCTGATACTGTGGTTGCTGGTGACAACATTACGTATAATATAACCGTCACTAACACCAACCCTGATGAAGATGCTCAAGCCGTTACATTGGTAGATGATGTGACTGGTAAACTCGTTGATCCCCAGTACTCTGTTGATGGGGTGGATAAAGGTTCGTGGAATGGTACCCACATCTGGGATGTTTTACCAGCGCAAACTTCTGTTTTGGTGAAAATTTGGGGTCAAGTGAATCCTTCACAACCTGCTGGGCCTTGGTTGTACAACGATGCAACTGTTTTCTCAGCAAACGATCCAAATCAGGACAACAACTATGCTCATACCTGGACATTGGTATCTACCGCAGCTGATTTAAATATTACCAAGACTGCACCAGATACTGTTGTTGCAGGTAATAATATTACTTACGACATCGTGGTCGCTAACAATGGACCTTCTGATGCTCAAGCTGTTACATTGGTAGATGATGTGACTGGTAAACTCATTAATCCACAGTTCTCGATTGATGGAGTGAATATGGGTTCTTGGGGTGGTGCATATGGTGGTTCATACGTTTGGGATGTGTTAGCAGCGCAAACTTCTGTTTTGGTGAAAATTTGGGGTCAGGTGAATCCTTCACAACCTGCTGGGCCTTGGTTGTACAACGATGCAACTGTTTTCTCAGTAACCGATCCAAATCAGGACAACAACTATGCTCATACATGGACATGGGTCTACACCTTAGCTGATGTTTACGTCCAGAAGACTGCTCCTGCTAACGTGACTGCTGGTGAAAACATTACCTACAACATCGTAGTCGGTAACAATGGACCTTCTGATGCTCAAAACGTTACTGTGACGGATACATTGGATTCATGGCTCAGTGGCGCGACCTACACTTTAGATGGTGCCGATATGGGTTCTTGGACAGGTTCCTTGAGTCTTGGTACTCTTGCACCTGGTAAATACGTCACCATAATTATAACAGGTCTTGTGAATGCTACTGCACCTGCAGGTTCTCTTATTGGAAACACCGTGTCTGCCATTACAGATACTTCTGATCCATTCATGGATAATAACACTGCAAGTACTGTGACTGGTGTGGTTACTGCAACAAGTGGTGGTGAAGGAGTACTTCCACCTATTAGTGGAGGAGAAGCTGTAACAGAAGAACCTTTATCTGGTGGAGAGGCTGTTTCTGCTGAAACTATTCCAATGGAAACCACTGGTTCACCAGTAACTTTACTGGTAATGGCACTTCTCGTGTTGCTAGCAAGTCTGTCTGGTATTAGAAGATCCTAAAAAAGAGAGTTTTGGGGTTCAATTCCCCATTTTTTCTTGTTTTAGAGATATAAATTTTTTTTAAAAAATATATTAAAAAAAAATCTGTTTTTGTGTATACACTGCATTTTATATCCCTGCCGTTGATTCCAAACTCATTCCAAAGTTAAATCCAACCTTTTATGGATTCAACAGGTAAACTGTGTAGTTGAGGTAACTTGCTATACTGACCCACACTATATAAGGTATTAAAAGCATTCCTGCTGGTTTTGAAATCACGTAGAATGCTATGATGTTTGCAAGTATTGCAAGCCATAGCACAAGGATAACACCAAAAGCTCCAAGCAGGGAGTGGAAGCTGAAAAACACCACGGACCAGAGAACGTTAAGTGCGAGCTGCACTGCGAATATAAGAACTGCAAATTTAACATCCTTCCTCTGCCAGCCACTTCTCAAAACCAGGAATAATGCAATTCCCATGAGCAGGTAAAGTGTTGTCCACACCGGTCCAAAAACCCAGTTAGGAGGTGCCCATAGTGGTTTTGCAAGTGACGCGTACCATACGGGTATCTGTGAAATCGTGGCTTGAGAACCTAAAAAACCTGCAAAAAGAACAATCAAAATGGATCCAGCGAGCATTGGAATTTCCTTCATTTTAAATCCTTCCATTTTTTTCACCCCTTTTTATAACTTCATTTTAAATTTATTTTTTTAAAAAAACTTAAAAAACTGAATTCAGTATATCATTTCCATATTGATTAAAGATCCCCTTCTATTAATCCCTATTTTTAATTCCAGTTATGCTTTTCACATCTACAAGCTTCCAGACGAATGATCTGTCCTCCTCGATAAGGTACTCAAGTGGATCATCTGGAGAATGTCCAAGTGCAGCCATGACATGATTTGAAAGGTTTTTATCATGTATAAGTTCAACAAAGTCTTCCTTAACCTTCCTCTTTTGGACTACATCATCCACCTCAAGGATAGTGCCCTGAAGTGTCACGAACCTGTAATCTGAAAGGTCTTTGGAGTATTTTTCTATCTCAACAGCCACGTGTGGATTTTCCCGAAACAGTTCTATCTTTTTACCGTAACGTGTTGAGAGAAAATAAATAAAATCTCCATCGAAGACATAGATAAAAGGTGCTATGTAGGGATATTTTCCTTTAAATGCAATTCTGCCCACATAACATTCGTCTATCAGTTCATCATACTCGCTTCTTGTCATTAAAGGAATTTTTTTGATTTTCATGTTCCACCACCTTGATTCGCCTATTCCGAAATCATTCACATCCTTGAAATTCAATCCCCTGAAGTGGGATAACCTGCCATTTTCCAGGCCATAATGCTGCCAAGAACATTTGTAACGTCAAGGTAACCATTAATTTTAAGTATGGATGCTGCAACTCCAGCTTTGTAACCAGAATCACAATAAACAACAATTTTTTTATCCTTTGGGACTTCCTTCAGATTTTTTTCAAGAATTCCAAGGTAAATGTTGTGAGATCCTCTTATACGTTCCTCTTCCCACTCCCATTCCTTCCTGACATCAAGGAGGAAGATTGAGGGATCTTCCATTTCTTCACGGAGTTCATGCACGGAGCAAGTTTTAATGGTTTCTGTTGGTCCTGCAGATTTGAACCACGATGAAAAACCGCCTGAAAGGTATCCATATATATTGTCGTAGTCAAGACGAATCAGGTACCTCTCAACACCATGGATTCTGGATCCATCCTGATCAACCAGAACTATGGGGGTTTTGTAGTTTAAAAACCACCCTGCAAATGCAGGAATTCCTTCATTCCATATGTTGAGTGTTCCGGGTATGTGTCCGCCTGCAAAGGATTCCGGATCCCTGACATCAACCACCTGAACACTTTCAAACATCTCCTGAAGTTCTACAGTTGAAATGGATCTAAGCTGAGGAAGTCTGCAAAGGATATCCACACCCTGCTGGTTGTTCAACTCCATCCTCTTGAAGTAGGGTGGAATGTAGAACCTCTCAGCCACCTTGTGTTCAACGAACTCTTTTCTGGTCTTCTGTAGAAGTGGGTTGGTCTTTTTTTCGTATCCCACAGTTGTAATATCCACGTCCCGTATCTCAGCCCCACAGACTGAACCTGAACCATGGGCCGGGCAGATGATAACCCCCTCTCCAAGGGGGAGTATCTTTTCATGTATACTGTCATAGAGGGATCCAGCCATTGCCTCCACTTCTCCAGGGCCGTAGATATCACACCTTCCAACTTCCCCTGCAAAAAGAGCATCTCCTGTGAAGACCATGTAAACATCGTCTGAAGCATCCTTATCTTTAACCGTGATTGAGATGCTTTCATTGGTGTGTCCTGGAGTTTCAAGAACCTCCAGTTGGAGTGATCCAATTTCGAAGATGTCCCCTTCATGTGCAGGATTTCCATATTCAAAATCAAGACCAGCACCATGATGTATCTCTGCATCAACAAGCTTTGAAAGTTCAAGGGATCCAACGGTATAATCTTCGTTTCTATGGGTTTCAAATATCAACTCAACGTTCATATCATGCGCCCTTGCAATGTCGAGGTAGATATCAACATCCCTTCGGGGGTCGATGACAGCTGCAGCTCCTTTGGATCCTATAAAATAAGATTTGTGGGACAGTCCTTTGGATTTCACAATTTCAAATATCAAATTCAAACCCTCCAGTTCAAGTTGATTCATATTTGAAGCAATTCAATCCATCACAATCTTTATATTGTGTTCTCCTACTTTAATTATTTCATAATAAAAAAATATTACAACCCTAGTTCATATTTTTGTATTAAAATGAATATATATTATTAGTAAAATGATGTATGGTTTATTTGAAATCGAATAATATCTGAAGTATTTATCTCAAGTTACTGAGGTGTGATAATGGATTACATCATAGAAACCGACAACATAACCAAGGAATTTGATGACTTCGTGGCGGTGAATGGAATAAACCTCAATGTTAAAAGGGACAGTATACATGGCGTGCTGGGCCCCAACGGTGCAGGTAAAACCACTCTCATCTCCATGCTCTGCACCATACTGCGCCCAACATCTGGAACTGCAACGGTGAACGGTTACGATATAGTTAAAAATGCCAACGAGGTCAGAAAATCCATAGGAATAGTCTTCCAGGCAAGGGCTCTCGATGATATTCTTACGGGCCGTGAACACCTTGAAATGCATGCAGCACTTTACGGTGTTCCAAGGGATGTTAGAAAGGATAGGATCGAGGAGATACTTGACCTGACACAGCTTCAGGACAAAGCCGACGAAATGATAAAGACCTACTCTGGTGGAATGAAAAGAAGGCTTGAAATAGGCAGGGGACTTATACACTACCCTAAAGTGTTGTTTCTGGATGAACCAACCCTTGGACTCGACCCTCAGACGAGGGAGAGCATATGGGAGTATCTGCAGAACCTCAACAAGAAGGAGGATGTCACGGTTCTTCTCACAACCCACTACCTTGACGAGGCAGACAAACTCTGCGACAAGATATCCATTATAGACCAGGGTGAGATAATAAAGTCAGACACACCTCGAAACCTTAAAAAAGAGCTTAAAGCGGATATAATAACTGTCAAAGTCGACGATGAGGAGCGTTTCGTGTCCCTGGTTTCCAAGCTGGACTTTGTAAGTGACATCCACAGGATCGATGGTGAGGTGAAGCTCATGGTTGAAAGTGGTGAAAACCTCGTTCCTTCAATTGTGAACTTGGCAAATGAGAACAGCATATTCGTGAACTCCATAGAACTGGAGCACCCAAAACTCGATGATGTTTTCATACACTACACAGGAAAGTCCATAATCCATGGAACAGCCAGGAAGGGCAAAACCAGGAAGGGTGGAAGGTTCAACATACTGAGCAGGAGGCGTTAAAATGGGAGAATTAGAGGGAATATACACCATATGGCGCAGGGAAAATACCAGGTTCCTCAGGTACAAATCCAGAATCGTAACATCAGTTGTAACGCCCCTACTGTGGCTTTTGATATTCGGCACGGGTTTAGGTTCAGCAATGAGGTTCGGGGGAATTGCAGGGGGTTATCAGACCTTCATATTCCCCGGAATAATAGGAATGACCATATTATTCACGTCACTCTTCTCAGGGGTGTCTGTTATTGTGGACAGGCAGTACGGTTTCCTTAAGGAAATGTTCGTTGCCCCAATATCACGTTCATCCATCGTGTTTGGTAAGGCACTGGGTGCAAGTACAACTGCAATGATACAAGGAACTATAATCCTGCTTCTGGCATTCATACTACACATTCAACTCACTGTGCTTGGTTTCATAGCAGCCATGATCATCATGATCATCATGTCACTGGGACTCGTGGGAATAGGACTCTTCATATCTGCATTCATGGAGAGCATGGAGGGATTCAACCTCATAATGAACTTCGTTGTACTGCCAATGTTCTTTTTAAGCGGTGCACTCTTCCCAATAACCAGCCTGCCAGAATGGCTTAAGATAGCGGTTTACATAGACCCACTGACCTACGGTGTGGATGCCCTTCGCTATGCAATACTTGGAGCATCCTCAATACCTATCTACATTGACATAGCAGTTATAATGGTATTTGCGGCCCTAATGATAGTTATTTCTGCATATGCATTTACCAAAAGGGAACAGGGGCTCATGTAAAACTCCATTTCACTATTTTTTAATATGTCTTATGATTAAATCTCTAAAGATTAAACCCATTCTAAAAAAAATATACTTTAAATCTTTTTAGTGCCTTTTAGGAGAGTAATATGAAAGTAACTTCGCTCATTGATGATGAATGCCAGAACAGTGGATTTGAAGGTGAACATGGACTCTCCCTTCTAATTGAATGGAACGATAAAACCATACTCTTTGACACTGGAGCCACAGGAAGGTTTGTAGATAACGCAGAGAAACTTGGAATTGATATTGGTGTTGTTGATGTTCTGGTCATCTCACATGGCCATTACGATCATGCTGGAGGTCTTGAAAGGTTTTTCCAGGAGAATTCTAGGGCTCAAGTCTATATGGCTGAGGGTGCTGATCTGAACCACTACTCCAAAGATCCAGGTTTTCCCTACAGGTACATAGGAATTGATAAAAACGTTTTGAATAAGTACAATGATAGAATAACATTTTTAAAGTGTAAAACCAAGATAATGAACGATGTTTATATTTTAAAGGAATTTAAAAATGAATATCCCATTCCAAAGGGTAACAGATACCTTTACATGGAAAAAGAGGGCATGATTCTTAACGATACTTTTGATCATGAGATTGTGATGATTTTAAAGGGTGATGACGGCCTGGTTGTTTTCAGTGGCTGCTCCCACAGGGGCATACTCAATGTGATGGAATCCGTCAATGAAGAGTTTGGAATACCTGTGAAAGCTGTTTTTGGTGGTTTCCATTTAATGGGAAGACCTTCATCGGGTATGGTGGAAGAGGAGGGAGATATCCTTTTTACAGCTGAAAAACTTTCCCAGTATAAAATTGAAAGGATTTACACTTGCCACTGCACAGGTAAAAGGGTTTATAATTTTTTTAAGGATGTTGTTGGCACTAAAATAAAATATTTTTCAACTTCAGATGTCTCGATCATTTAGACATCTATTAAATTCATTAAAACTTTTAATATAATATAAGGGGATCACTTTAGCTTGCAATCATCAATACATTTAATGAATATTTATAATTATTGATTTAAAGTTAAATTTGAAGTTTATATATGATTTTAGGATTAAATTAACTTTTTTTATTTTTTTAAAGATATTTCCACATTTTTTTAGCATTTTTAACAAAACTAATTAAATAATACTGATTTTAACTTTAAAAAAAAGATTTTAACTTAAATAGCTCAATGATCTTTATTTTTTTTGCAGCCTAAAATAAAATCTTGATGAGCTGGATTAAAATGGTATATTAACCTTTTTAAAGGCTATTCTATCTAAACAAGAATTTTTTAAATATTTTTTTGGAAAAAATAAAGAAATACAACTTTTTTGATGGATCAAAATAGCTAAACCTTAATAAAAAACCTTTTAAAAGGACTTTTTTTCCTTGAAAACGTTTTAATAATGTATTTTTCCTGAAAATAGGGAATCCTTATTGGAATGGATGACATGTCTCATAAAAATCCTTTTTAAATAAGTTTAAAACTAAAAAAGAGTTCTTAAATCATTTTTATTCTAATTTTAAATCAAAATATTTATATATTTTTAGATTTTAGAGGATATACTTGTCCAGAATTAAAAACCATTAAAATTAGGTTTGGTTTAAGAGGGATTATTAAGGGACTACATATAGGTTCAGGGTTCTGGATGTGGAGGCGATAGAATCAGACGAAGATTACTGTTGACAATGCTGCTTGTTATGTGCATGGTATTGTCTAATGTAAGCGGCATATTTGCTGAGTCGTTAAGCAATCAAACAAATGAGAACTTAACAAACTCAACTGATGCCCAATCGTTAACAGAAAACTTGACAGGGGATTCAAACACCACTGTAGAAGATACACAAAATACAACCACCTCCAATACATCTGAAAATTCATCTTTGAATGAAACTTCAGATGGATCTGAGGGACTAGACGTGAAAAATGTAAATTCTAGCTCTGAAAATTCTAATGAAGAAAATAACTCAAGCAATTTGAGTAATGTTGAACTAACAGCTACAAATGGTAACAATTCCAGTGCGATCTCAATTAGTAGTACTAGTAACAATTCAAGTGTAGCAGCAGGTAGTTCAACCAGCACAAAATCAGTAAAAAGTATCACATTAACAATTGCAAGCATTAAAGATGCAGCAAAAAGAGTTGTCGCATATGTTGCGGCTCACAAAGTGCTGCCAAATTATGTTACAATTAGTGGTACGCAGATACAGATGCCTGAGTTTTTGAACTTACTTGTAAACGCTCTTTTAAAAATCAAAAGTGGAAAGACCACTTCTGTGACCAGCTATAACTACACTGGTCCATCAACATCAGTAAAGGGTGTTACAAGTGCCAAACTTTACTCTTCAGAGTACCTTAAGATAGCTAGTTATGTGGCATCTTTCATGAAGTCCAACAGTAGAGCTCCAAACTATGTTTCTTCTTCAAAGGGAAAGATAGGATACAGTTCCTTGATATATATGTACTCTAACATACTGAGCTTTACAAGTACCAAGGGGAGGCTTCCAAAATACGTTACAGCTAAATATGTTGCGGTGGATTCAGCAAGTAATTCAACAACTACAACAAATTCCACAACTACAATTCCTGCAGCTTTAGCTAAGTATTTGAAGGCCACGACTAATTGTCAGTCGACTAATGCTCAGATAGTGGCTTTATCTAAGTCTATTATTTCAAGTGCCGGTGCAACTACTACGTATGCTAAGGCAGTTGCTATATTCAATTGGGTAAGGGATAACATAGGTTATTCATTCTACTACAACACCAAGTACGGTGCGGTAGGTACATTGAAAGCCAAAACAGGGAATTGTGTTGATACAAGTCACCTTTTGATAGCTCTTGAGAGGGCTGCGGGTATTCCTGCTCGTTACGTGCATGGTTACTGCAAGTTCTCAAGTGGAAGCTGGTATGGACATGTTTGGGCTGAGATATACGTTGGTGGTAAGTGGTACAGTGCAGATGCGATAAGTTACAGAAACAGTTTCGGTGTTATAAAAAATTGGAACACAGCAACAGCAACCATATACGGTAGGTATGCTTCACTGTCGTTGTAATTTTCCCCTTATTTTTTTTAGTAAGCCCTTTTTTAGGATTGATATCATCGCTGTGATTTTTTAATCATTTCAATGCAAAAAATAATAAAAAAGCCCTTTATGTAATTTTAAGGCTCTTTAAATGGATTTTTTTAGGATTTACTCCATTAAATTAAAAACTTAGAGTTGAAGTGGAGATAATTGCAGTATAAATCTATTTTAAGATTTATTTAATCTAAAAAATAGGCCTTTACATATCTTTTTTTAAAAAATAAGGTAATAGAAAGGGGTTATTCAATTGAAGGGTTAATCCCAAGATAAAGACATATTTAAATTCCTTTTTTTCTTAAAATAAGCTCTAACTTTGACTTATTTCTAAAAATAACAAATTAAGAGAGGATACTTGAAACTCGACATGTTAAATCCATTTAAGGAAGCTTTAAAACTAAAAAAAGGCTTAGTGATATTTTATTATTGAATTTCAAATCGAAATTTTTATATATGCTCCATTTTAGAATTTATGGTTGTCCAGAAACTTCTTTCAGACCATAATATCTGAGATGTACATTTCAGTACATGGGTCTGAGTTTCAGGGAAGGTCTGGACATGGAGGCGGTATAATTAAGCGAAATTTGCTATTAGCAATGCTGCTCGTTATGAGCTTAGCATTGTCCAATGTAGGTAGCATATATGCCTATTCATTAAGTGAAACTGTCAGTGACAACAACACAACTAACGCACAATACTCAATTGAAAACGCAACGAACTACACAAACACAACAGACTACACAAACACAACTACGAACAACACAAACACAGAAACAACAGAGAATCTGACGGTAAACACAACTGCATCGGTTAATACCACCAATAAAACCAGTGATTCTGGAATTAACAACACCACAGCAAGTAGCACGGTTTTAAACAGTTCAAACAATGCAACAGCTGCAGCTGGAGAGGATTACAGTAAGATACAGGGGATCTGGGTTTCAAGTGCAGATGCACTAAAGGTGAACGTGACCCAACTACTCAGTATGGGTATAACGGACATCTACGTGAAATGCAACATATACTCGGACCCAACGTACAAAACCCTTCTCTCTCAAGTCGTGCAGACGTTCAATGGTACTGGAATACGTGTGAATGCATGGGTAACCTGCTTCAAAGATGCCAACGGAAACTGGATAGATCCACAGGGAACCTACACATCCACAGTCACAACTCCAGTAACAACTTCAACCAAGGTAGCAGTCAAAAACTACTACAAGTCATGGTACAAGTCCTACTACAAGTCCTACTACAAGTCCTACTACAAGTCCTACTACAAGTCATGGTACAAGTCCTGGTATAAATCATGGTACAAGTACCGAGGACACTGGAAGTACAAGTGGAAATCCACATTGAAGTATGTGTGGAAGTACACATGGAAGTACACATGGAAGTACACATGGAAGTACACATGGAAGTACACATGGAAGTACACGACTAGCTACAAAACAGTCACAACAACGACTTACACAACAAAAACAGTCACAGCTTACAACACAACCCACAACGACGAAGTTATAAGTGCTATTGCAGACATGGTTAAGAACTATGGAGTTGATGGTGTAAACCTTGACTACGTCCGCTATCCAGGAACAGCCTACAAATATGCCAACGGTACAGATGCAATAACATCATTTGTTGCAGATGTTTACAGTACCGTTAAGAGTATAAACTCAAGTGTGGCAGTTTCAGCAGATTTAATGCCTGAAGGAGCTGCAAACGCATATTACTACGGGCAGGATTATGCCCAGCTGTCCCAGTATCTGGATTACCTTGTCCCAATGATCTACAAGGGTAACTACAACGAGGATACTGACTGGATAGGAGATGTGACTGCGTACATAGTCAAGTATTCTGGTGGAAAACCAGTTGTTGTAGGAATTCAAACCTATGAATCTGACAACAACGTAACAAAACTATCTGCCAGTGAACTGAACCAGGATATACAAGCCGCAATTGATAATGGAGCATCAGGATATGTTCTATTTAGATATGGATTGATAGATGATGGATTCTCTGGATACACAGGGAATATGAGCTCAGGGAGCTCAGGAACCACTTCAAGTGATAATTCAACCGAAGGAAATAACACTTCAATCAGTAACAATACAACCATAAGCTTAGCTGACATTGAAGATGCAGCAACAAGAGTTGCAAACTATGTTGAAGCCAATTACAGGTTACCAAACTACGTAACGATTGGCAGTCAGAACATAGACATGTCGGACTTCCTGAACCTGCTTGTCAACGCACTACTGAATATCTACAACAACGATACAGATGATGTAGTACTTGGCAACTTCACACAAGCTACCAATTCATCTGAAAATGTGACGGCTGGAAATATTTACACCACAGAGTACCTTTCGATGGCTAATTCAATAGCCTCATACATGGCACTCAATGGTAAGGCTCCAAACTATGCTTCATCAACCCTTGGAAAAATGGGATTCGAATCCCTTGTGTACATGTACTCAAAGATCCTTAGATTTGATGACAGCAATGCAAGACTTCCAAGCTATGTTGGTGTAAAAGCATGGAGTGCTGTGACAACCAACAGTACATCAAGCAGTAGCTCATCAACCAGTTCAACTAGTTCAAGCAGTAGCTCCTCTAGTACAGTTTCAGCAGCATTAGCACAATATCTAAAGGCTACAACCAACTGTCAATCAACCAATGCTCAGATAATAGCTTTATCCAAATCTATTATCTCAAGTGCCGGTGCAACTACTACGTATGCTAAGGCAGTTGCCATATTCAACTGGGTAAGGGATAACATAGGTTATTCATTCTACTACAACACCAAATACGGTGCTGTTGGAATGTTAAGTTCCAAATCTGGAAACTGTGTTGATACAACCCATTTGTTGATAGCTCTTGAGAGGGCTGCGGGTATTCCTGCTCGTTACGTGCATGGTTACTGCAAGTTCTCAAGTGGAAGCTGGTACGGACATGTTTGGGCTGAGGTATACGTGGATGGTAAGTGGTACAGTGCAGATGCAATAAGCTACAGAAACACATTTGGTGTTATAAACAACTGGAACACAGCAACAGCAACAATATACGGTAAATATGCGTCTATATCTTTCTAATTTTTCTTTTTTATTTTTTTTAATAGGGTAACTTATTTTAAGAATTAAGCTTCAACATTCCTTTTACAATCTATTGAGGATTCTCCAACTTCAATGAACTTCATTCTTTCTAAAAATTGTGATTATGAAAAAATTAATTGAAAAATCAATTCAAAAGTAGTGCGATTATGTATGTTAATGGATTTTTCAAGGAAGCCTGACCATCATGAATTAACTTAACGTAGGTTATTAAAAGACAAACCTTTTTATAGGATGAGAAGTAACATCTTTACTTCATGCATTTATAAGCATTTTATTCTAATAAATTAACCTTTACACTTAACTTTCACAATTATAAGGACGGATTTAATGATAAGAGGAGCAAGAGAAATCTTTAAAAGGGACATTAGGGCTATTGTAAGAAGTCCTGTTGTTATGTTCGTTTTGGCAGTGATTATTCTGATACCTTCACTCTATGCTGTGTTCAACATCCAAGCAACGCTGGATCCCTACGCTCACACATCAGATATAAAGGTCGCAGTTGTAAACGAGGATATGGGTTCTAAATTTAATGGAACACAGTACAATCTGGGAAACGAATTTGTTGATGAGTTGAAAAACAACACGAACTTTGACTGGCAGTTCCTTGATAAGCAAACTGCAATGGATGGACTTAAAACTGGGAAGTATTATGCAGTCATAATAATTCCAGGCAACTTCACTGAAGATATATTATCAATCAAGACATCTGACCCTCATCAAGCCCACATGGAGTACATAGTCAACGATAAACTGAATCCTGTAGCTCCAAGGATCACCAACGCTGGAGTGGATGCAGTTCAGGCCAAGATCAATGATGAAGTCGTTAAAACAGTTGATGGGATCATATTTGGTAAACTCAGCGATGTTGGGGAGCTTGCCAAGGCAAACAAGGCACAGTTCCTTAAAACCAAGTCAATGGTCAACGAGCTGAATGGAAACCTTGGGGAGATTGATTCGTCACTGGACCAGGCAAATTCAGATATGACAACAGTGAACAGTGTATGGTCTAAGGTAAGTACAAATTTACCTCAGATAAAGAGCAACGCTGATTATGCTAAGTCCAAATCAGATCAACTGGCAGGTTACATTGGAAACGACCCATCAAAGGCCCTTACAACGGTTCAGGACATGGAGGTGAAGGTCAGTAACCTCGTCACTGCACTGAATTACATGAAAGCCATCTTAACCAGTCTCTACAATTTAACTGGAGATCCTCAGCTAAAAACGATCATCACTCAAATTGATGGGGATATTACTGAGGCAAATCAGGCCCTAACAGTTTTGAAGGCTGCAGAAGCAGATCTTAAGAGTACAGGTACAACCACGAGACTGAGCCAGTTGAAAACTTCAATAGACCAGATGGACAGTGCGGTTAACGCTCTCTACAACAATCAGGGAAAAATAAACTCTGCAATCAGTGAAGCTTCAGCAAAATTGGGTCTTGCCAACTCCCAATGGCCAACCTTCAGAAGTGCCATCCAAGAGGCTGCAGCCAAACTCAACTCCGTGAGTGAGTCTGATCTTGACAGTTTGATCTCACTTTCTGAGGTGAATCAGACTGGAGTGAAGAGTTACTTCGAAAGTCCTGTTGATCTAGAAAAGGAACACATTTATCCGGTGAAAAATTATGGGTCTGCACTTGCCCCATTTTACATACCCATATCCTTGTGGATAGGTGGGATAATAGCAGTTGCAATGTTAACCATGAGGGTTAAATCAAGGAAAAAATACCACAGTACCAGTGTTTACATGGGAAGGATGGGAGTATTCTTAATAATAGCTATATTACAGGCTCTTGTTGTTGGAGTGGCAACCCTCTTTTTGGATGTACAGATTTCATCCAAAATACTCTTCATACTCACTACTCTGTACATCAGCCTGTGCTCCATGGTGATCATATATTCCATGACGTCTGCAGTTGGAAACGCTGGAAAGGCCCTTGCAATCATAATACTGGTCTTCCAGATCACGGGAACAGCAGGTATATTTCCATTGGAACTCTTACCCTCATTTTTCCAGGCCATACATCCATACCTGCCCTTGACCTATGCAGTTGGGGCCCTCCGTGAAGTTGTAGGTGGAGTTTTATGGAGCAGTTTCTGGTACAACATAATACTCTTAACAGTGTTCCCTGTGGCGGCATTTATCCTAACCCTAGTTATTAAAGAAAAAATGGATAAACGTGCACAGTGGATGGAAGATAAGCTTGAAGAGAGTGGATTGTTCTAAAAACAGGAATTGAGAGGAGATCCTTTATCCTCCAATTTTTCACTTCAAACGATGCATACATTCGACAAAAACTATTCCAACCTCCAACTACTTTTTTTTGATTAGTTATCAAACCAGCATGGTTTTATCACGGAATACAAAAAAATATATGATTTGAAGAAGATAAATTCAAACAGATCACGTGGGATCTGGTTGATAGAATGAGGATCAATAAAGCCCTAATTATCGGAGTTTTATTCATAATTTGCAGTTTAATTACTTATTTTGCTGAATTTTCAAGTTTAACATCTATTCTATCGTCTGCTGTTGGCATGTTCCTTATTTTAACTGGTCTTTTTGAGATGAAAGATTATGAGAACAGAACACTTTACCTGTTGGTCGTGGCAGTACTGGTGGCAATTACCATTGTATTGACCTACACTCAAATATCCTCAGTTTACATTGGAAATGAGTTGATTGATTATATATGTGTTGTTTTAATTTTAGCTGTACTTTTATGGGCAGCTTATGCTTTCACCAGGACATGGAAACTCTTTGATGGGAAACTCAGTTATCTTAGGGTTTTGGTTGTAGTTCTACTCTTGGGGGTGATGATCTTCCTTGAGGTTCCTGGAGCACCTCTTAACTACCCCACCTACAATGGTTCTTCCACAAATCAGACCAATCTGGGATCATTTGAAAATCAATGGATTTCTTTTGATTACCCTTCAAACCTAACAGTGGAAGATGCTTCCACAAGTGACCATGCTGAAGTGTACATCTACAATGGATCAGAACAAATAGGTGAGATAGTCAGTGGAAATGGAACTATAACTGATTTTATTTATTCAAAGGGTTTCACAAAAACCACGGTAGCTGGAAGGGATGCGGTGATAGGTAATCTCACAACGAGTGAGAACGGTACCTCTGAAGGGACTCTGGTGTCCATATCACTAACCAACACCACTACCCTGGATATAAACTTTGAACCCAACAATGGAGCAACCCTCAAGCAGATCATCGGTACCCTGTCCATCAAGAAAACAGGGTGATCCTATCTTTTAAGTTCTTAAATTTTCGTTTTTCATGATTTTAAGAAAAAAATAGGGAATCATTTAGATCTAGTTTTTCAAAACTCCATTCAAAGTTCTATAAATGAACCAGTAGATCTATAGGTGTTGATAGATTCATGGCAATTTTTATCAACTTTTCAAGTCCTAATCTTTGAGATTAATTCGTAGAAATGTTGTTGAGATGCATTACTTCGTTATAGTATAATTTAACGAAATAAAATTAAATAAAAAACAGATTGATATGTAGTTATAATTTATTTTAAAAAAAATTTAGTGAGAGAAAAAAAAATTCGTGAAAATTAATGAAATTAATAAGAATTAATTTAAGAATTTTCAAGAAAAATCAGTGAATAATTCAAGTGTGATTATTCTACTACTTCAGCAAAGCCGAAATTCCTTCTTGTAGAAGTGATCCTAATTTTAACTTCATCGCCAACTTTAGCGCCTGAAACAAAAATCACAAAACCTTCTATACGGGTAATTCCGTCTCCGTCTCTACCTAAATCTTCAATTTTAACATCGTATTCTTCCCCTTCATTAATAGGAGCGGAATTTCCTCCATCATTACCGTAGTTACTTCCGAACATTTAATATCACTTCCAATTTTTAGCCATGAGACTAATGCCCCAGACTTATTAATCATTGATTTCCCGAGTATATAAAGTAATGCAATTACCTCCATTTTTATTTCCAAAAACTGGATTTTTCCCTAATTTTCCAGATGGGTTTCAGAATTTTTTCAAAAAAAATATCATCAGGTACAGCATGGATGGTTGTGTGGCGGATGTATGATGAAAAATGAATTAATTATGTATAATTGGCTGCTGATGCTATGTTTTAAGATGTGGCACTGTTACCGTGCTTAAGCAAACTATTCCCTACATAATCATCCAGGGGTATAGGTGGGATCTGTGATTTAGTGGAAAGAAATCAAAAAACATAAAAGTATTCCACTTCAATATAAGATTCATTCTACATTAGAAAATCTATGAAAGATATAAAGAAGTTAATTATAAAAGCTTTGATCTAGATACATTCTAATAGAATTTAAATTGCTTTTTATAACTTTAAGTTGCAATTGGAGTAATCTTGATGGTAAGGGTAATAAAATCAGCTGTTAAATGCTATAAAAAGAAGACCAAGAAGACGGTTGGGGGAAAAACTAAGATCTATGAGTACAACCAGTACCTCATCCCTCTGAAAAAGTCTGATGACCTGGAGTGTAGTGAAGATGTTTTTATACTTTCCCAGAAACAGTTAAATGAGATAACTGGAAGGGAAGTGTCTGATTTAAACCAGTACTTTGAGGATATCATGGCGTACCAGGGCAATGTGGAGGAGTATGAAAACACCATTGCAGAGATGGAATGGAAGAAGAGCGAACTTTCAAAATCCTACCAGGACCTTGTAACCAAAAATGCAAAGACCAACAAAAAGCTGAAAATTGAATCTCAAAGGGCAAAAGACCTTGAAGAGACAAACCAGAAACTTCTTAAAGATATTGGGGCCAAAAACAGGGAATATCAGGATCTGAAGAAGAAGTACGACTTCGAGCTTGAGAAGAACAAGGTCATGGAAGAGGAGATCAACCAGAAAGATAAGGATATATGGTCATCCTTGAAAAGCCGCCTTGGAAGTAGCGTTAAGAAGGAACAGGATGAAGAGGGCAAATGAACCTATTTTTAATCCTTGTTTATTTTAACTTTCATGTTACAGATCCTTAAATCTTTAAATTATTAACCCATCACTATTTAACTCATTAATTTTACCCTATTGAAATAAAAATTTAACAACAGTGGGATACTATGAAGTATGGAAAACCTATTTTTGACCAGTCAAAACTCAAAATAACTTCAGATAAAAAGTATTTCCCAATAAGCTGGCTCAACACTCAGGGCTTCTGTGAGTACTGTATAAAACTTGAGTACCACGATGAGATCAAGGTGGGTCCAACCAAGGCCATGCTCAAGGGAACCCAGGAACACTCAGCACTTGAAGCCAAATTTTTAGAGGAAGCTGAAGAAACAACCTTTGAAGAGATGATGGAATCATCAAAAACAGCAGAGATGCTCTCAAGGGAGATGTGGGTTGAATCAGAAAGTTACGGTATCAGGGGATACATAGACGAGATCTGGATGACCCCAGAGGAGTTCGTTATAATAGATGACAAACCAGGTCAAAGGGCTTATTCTTCAACCATAAACCAGGTTTACGGTTACTGCCTTGCATTCAAGGATATAATCAATGATGACCGAAGGATAGTTGCGTCCCTGAGGCAGAGGGGTACCGACAACATATTCTGGGTAGCACCCTTCGACACCAGGGTTGAGAGGGCAACCATAGAACTTGTGGAAAGGGTTCACAGACTTCTTAACGGTGAAGAAGAGTTCATACCAACTAAAAATGCGAATAAGTGCCGGAGCTGCAGGTTCAAAACCCACTGTGATATGAAATGCGAGTTCTGATCCATTAAATTGGCTTCGATAAATTTAAATAGGATGTTCATCTAAGAGGAAATTACCGTATTGATGCGGTCTTTTCTATATTTTCAGTCCCGTAGGGTAGTGGTAATCCTTCTGGTCTTTGGAACCGGAGACAGCGGTTCGACTCCGCTCGGGACTACTTTAAATGATAAGCAGGTAATTTTATGGAAAAAGTGCTTGTTGTAGGTTCAAATACAAGACCCGTAGCTTCTTCTTTTAAAAAACTCGGATACACGGTTTACGCTGTTGACTACTTCTACACCGCGGATCTTATAGAAGCTTCAGATTACAGAAGATCCGTTCTATCACCAGATCCCTACCTTTCATCTGGAAACTTTGCAGAGGACTTCCAACCCTCACTACTCAAGGATGCTGCAGATGAATTCGTGGATGAGGTTGACTTCATAATCTGCACATCCGGTGCATCACCTGAAGACTTTCCAGGGGACAAGATCCTTGGGAATAAACACACTGCACCTGTTGAAGATAAATATAAACTTTACAAGAGACTCAATGGAGATTTCAAAGTTCCTGAAACCTATTTGGTGTCTAATGTTCATGAGGCCATTGAAGTTGGGCTGCATAATCCTGAAAAAAGATTCCTCCTGAAACCCCTATCTGGATCAGGGGGTGTTGGTATCATGAACCTTGATGATGCAGATGAAACCTGTGATATGGGGGAGGCTCTCCTTCAGGAAATCATTGAGGGTGTTTCTGTGAGTGCATCTGTGATGGCAGGTGAAGAGGGGGCCCAAACGATCCTGACAAGCAGGCAGATCATAGGTGATGTGGAACTGGGGCAGCTTGAACCCTATGGTTACTGCGGAAACCTAGCACCATACCCATTACCCCATGAGGTTGGACTGATTGCAGAGGAAGTTGTTGAAACCCTGAAACTCACAGGTTCCAACGGTGTGGATATGATAAGAAGCCACGATGAAACCTATGTCATAGAGGTTAACCCCCGCTTTCAGGGAACCTTCGAATGTGCTGAGGCATGCCTTGGGTTGAACATGGCGGAAGCCCACATGAAGATGTGTATGGGGGGTAACTTCAACGTGCCAAAACCCAAAAACTTCGCAGTGAAAAAAATCATCTTTGCAAAGGAACGTTCCCTCACAGAAAGAATGGATTTTCAGGGGGTTTACGACAAACCTCCAGTGAAAACTGTTGTTGAGAGGGGTGAGCCCGTTTCAACGGTTGTTTCATGGGACAAGATCCTTGAAAATGCAACGATCTCTGCAGATGAAACAGTGAAGAGGGTTTACTCTTCATTAATCCCATTTAATTCAACGTGTTGAGAAAAAATTAAAAAATAAACTAATTTTTAGGATACAATTTTAAGAAAAAGATATACTCTCTTAAAAAAAAGATTTTAAAGGATCTGGTTTATCTACCTTAATCTTTTCTTTCAAGGATTCATGACTATTTTCGCACAGCATTCTGGATTAAAATCACTGTTAAGAGAAGTATTGGCCATATCTCCAGCCTTCCTATCCAGAAATCTGCCATGAACACCACCTTCGTCACTGCAGGTGAACTCGCTGTCATGAGCCCAGAACCCAGTCCAACGTTGCTCATGGCAGATGCAACCTCGAACATCACCTGGGGAACGTTTTGGTAGTAAAATAGGATTATTATGACGCTTACCATGTAGATCAGCAGGTAACTGAATACGAATAAACCTGTTAACCTCAAAACTTCATTGTCCAACTTCAGTTCATCCACATGATGAATCTTATGAGATATTACTGCATTTTTTGGGAGTAAAAGTGATTTAATCTGCCACCACATCCCCTTAATGAGAATACCTATTCTCAACCATTTTATACCTCCACCTGTTGAACAGGCGCCCGCACCCACCATCATGACTATGGTGAGCACGAATATTCCCATTCCTTCCCACTGGTAGCTTATCTCGGATCCAGAAGCTGTTTGAAGACCAGTTGTTGTCAAGGCAGACACAACCTGGAAAAGGGAGTACCTAAGTGATAACAGGAAATCATGGCCGTAGTATGTACCATTGTAGAGGAACACTGCTACAAGGATAGTTCCAATAATCATTAATGAATATGCAACCTTCGTTTCAATGTCCTTGAAGTATTCCCTCCATTTTCCCTTTAAAACTGCATAGTGGATTGCGAAGTTGGTTGCACCGATCACCATTACGATCATGGCAGCGATCTCTATCCAGATGCTGTGGTAGAATCCCAAGCTCGCATTGTGCGTTGCAAACCCTCCAGTTGAAAGGGCGCTGAATGCATAGAAAATTGCATCGAAAAGGGACATTCCTGCAAGCAAGAATAGGATGATTGAAAATACAGTGTATCCCATGTATATGTAAACTATGATTCGTGTTGTGTGTCTTATACTTGGCACCAGTCTTTCTTCTCTGCCCTCTGCACTGTACATCCTCATTACGTTGATGGAAGGTGATGATAGTATTGTCAGAGCCATTACGATTATACCGATTCCACCAAACCACTGCATGAATCCACGCCAGAAATTCATTGTATAACTAACCGCGTCCAGGTTGTTGTACATGCTGAATCCAGTTGTTGTGAGTCCTGAAATCGCTTCGAAGTAACTGTTGAGGTAGGACAGATCCCCTGAAAAGTAGAAGGGTAACGCTGCAATCGCACTTGCAACAAGCCATATGATGGTTGCAAATATCATTGCACTTTTGAGTGAAATTTCCTGTGTGTTTTTAAAGAACTTGTAGAGTATAAATCCAAAAACAATACTTATAACTGCAGAATAAACGAAAGGCATGATGTAATGATACTCACCATATATCAAGGCAACTGAAACAGGAACTAACATTAAAAGCCCAAGCAATATGCATATGAACCCGGTGTAGTGGATTATGGAGTAGGTTTCGTCCTTTTTTAATTTGTTTATGGAGTACAAATTTCAAACCCCCTACTTTTTAGACAGTAATTATGGTTTGATCATTGAATGAACATTTTAACAACCCTTTTAATGGCTTCTGTTTTTATTAAAATTGAGATTTTAAAACCTTCCTCAAGGACCATATCCTGCTGGGGGATGGTTATATCCTCATCACCATGTCTGTAAAGGGCACATATGATGTAGTCCTTCGTTGGACTCAGTTCTCCCACGGTTTTACCAACGACCTTTGGATTTTCAACGGGAATGTCCAAGAGTTCTGCATTACCCTTACCCAGTATAACCAGATCCGCAATTTTTGGCCGTATTATGAGTTTTTCAAGGTAGCTTGCAGCTGTAAGCTCTGGGCTGACAACAGAATCAACTCCAACCTTCCTGAAGATGTTTTCGTGTGTTGGGTCGCTGACCCTGGCGATGATCTTCTGGGGGTTGTGGTCCTTCACAAGTATGCATGCCAGAAGGTTGGCTTCATCGTTACCTGTAGCAGCAACGAAGATGTCAGTATCCTTTACGTTAGCTTCTTCAAGTGTCTTAACATCTGTGCCGTTACCACAGATAACAAGGGCATCGATATTGGTGGCGGCCTCTTCACATACCCTAGGATCATTCTCTATAAGTGTGACATCCTGTCCTGCTTTAGATAATGATGAAGCAAGTTTTAAACCTACTCTACCTCCACCCATAATCACCACGTACACCACAAACACCTCTCATAACCTACATGGAACTGCAGCATCCTTAAAACAATTTAAATTGGTATAACTGTGTTATACTTTTTAGATTCCCAGTTTTTGAACCTAATAATGATCGTTTCAAATATTATATAAACTTTTTCATGAATTTAAGAAAGAACTTTTTAAAAGGCATTTATACTTAATTAAAGATTTAAATTATCTTCAAAAGATAAATAATGAAAAATAAGTGTTTAAATTTTATAAATAAACTTTTTTTAGATATTTTTTTAATTAATATCTGTAAGCGACTTGTAATTAGTTAAATTATCCCAATAACATGCAGAATAAAGATTATAGTCCCGATTGCTATCATGAAAGTTGATATGATAATTGCTATTGTGAAGTAGACGTAGGCCTTGGCGCGTTTGTCAGGGTCTTTAATCAGATCTTCGAATGGGTCTGTGCTCACTTTTTCACCTCACTAAAAATATGTACTGGGTCGTCGTTGGAAACTTAGCTCTCAAAACTCTTATATCGGGTCTGTAAATGAAGATCTCCCTTGAACATCCTTTCATGTTTAATATACTGCAGACCACCTTTGTTTCAATATTTCCAGCTACTCTGGCCCCTGAAGTAACAGACTCTATTTCCAGGTATATTGGGAGTTTAAGGAGGTGGTGTTCTGATTCAGGAACTATATCTGCAATCCTTTTAAGTTCCTCTGCTTTGAACCTGTGTCTTGTACCATTTGGAGCCACAACATGGGGTCTGTCCTCTTCAAGGAGTTCTTCGAGGGTTTTTCTTTGTTTTGGTATGTGCCTGTTAAGGCTTAATATATGTTTTTTCACCAGTCTGTCTGCTCGGTTTGGATCCGTCATTTGTTAAACTTATCTGTGTTGGGGGATATATTAGTTTTCAATGAAATCTACCTAGGGGTGATCATGTGGAAATTAGTGTTGAGCAGTGCCGAGAGAATGATAGGATAAAGGAAATTATAAGTAAAAGTGGGCTTCCAATAAAATATATAAAATTGCTTCTGAGAATTTCGGATGCAATCTACATAAATGCCGTGAACTACAACGTTTCAATAGAAGACAGCACAGTCACCATACTCCTCATATCCTCGAAACCAGAAAATAAGATGGGACAGTTCAACACCATTCCCCTTAACAACATATTCTACAGATTAACACAGATGTCTAAGGAGAATTCTGAGGTTAAAACACTCTGTGAAGTGGAAGATGGGCTGTTGAAGGTGACTGTACATATACATGCCCATTGATACACATGTTTATCTATTGTTATACATATTAACTTCATATGCACTTATTTACAACGATCTTAGGGATTACAAAACTTTTTGGGGCAATAATAATATGGATGTTAAGGAATACTACAATATTCTATCTGAAATAACTGATATTGACCTGGAAGTCTCCTCAATTGCAGATTCAAGACGATTAATGTCTGCATTAAAAGAAATTGAAGAAACTCTGCATAAACTTAAAAAAAGTGTTGAATGGGATATAAAGCAGGTTAAATCAGATCACGCCCATAATAAACGTATCATAATTGATAAATACACTGGCAAATCCCAAAAATCAGGTATTTCAAGTGTTTTAAGGTCTTCACCTAGAAAGAAGATGATGCAGGAATTAAAACGTCTTGGAATGGAAAAGAACGAAAAAATACAGGAATATCAGGAGTTGCAAAGAATTATCGAAGACCTGATACTTGAAGTTGAAACTAAAAAACAGCCTGTGAATGAATTCATCAGAAACAGACTTTTCAACAGTTGAAAGTTGATGGAGATTTACACACAAAACAGAATATAAACCCTTTATTAGGCCCTTATCTTTATTTTTGATTCATATAATGAATCTTCTCTATTGAACGGTTTGAAGTATCTCCCATTTTTTCTGGATCTCATTGAACTAACTGGGCACTGATACTGTGTTTGATATGTACTGAGTACCTATTTTTGGGGCTCTTTTTGAAATGAAAATCCAGTGAAAACTAAATTTTAAAGAAATCCTTATATACTCCATTAAATATTCTCTATTTTTCCTAAAAAAGCCCTAAATAATTCTAAACCTAAATAGTTTTAATAGATTCTAGAGTAAAAAAAGTATCTGAAAATAAGCATTTAATTAAAAATAAAAAAATGGATAAGGATTGAACCTTACCTCAGGAGTTCTGCTGGAAGTAATGTCAGCACTCCAATCAGATCATCCTTTTTGATTTCACCGTCAAGAGCTGCAACAAATGTTGCGTGGTCTGCTGTTCTGTCCATACTTATAGGTAAAGGTGTTTCTTCACCTACAGCTATTGTGTGTCCGTACCTGTTCTCGGCGTAGGCGTAAAGGATGCAGATATGGTTTGCAGGTATCTCGATGTTCTTGATTTTAATTGGTTTCACATCGCTGGCCTTGAAGTCAACATCTTCATCGGCGATGATTGCCCTTAACTTTCCAACAACGCTTCCAACTTTAAAGTCAACATCTGCCCCTTCCATATCCTTGAGTTCCTTTTTTATGGTACCAAGTCTGGTTACTATTCTGACCATTACTCCATCTCCATGGTTTTTTTGATCATCTTCAGCCTTACGAAGCTTTCCCTCTCCATCTCCTCGAGTCTCATCTCAATGTACTTGACTGTGTTCTCAACCCTCGGAATGATTATGTGTTCAAGGGCATTAACACGTCTTTTCGTTGATTCGATCTCCTCTGCAAGAAGTATAATAGTTTTTTCTATTTCTCCAAGTTCTATTATGAGTTTGATGGATTCTTCGAATTTTTTGGCTGCTTCATCCAGTTTTACAGAGGTGTCCACGAAGCCATATCCCCTGTTAGCCATGGTACGTGTTTCTGTGCTTGTTGATTCAATTACAGGTACAACAACACCCATTATACTTCGAGAGTCAATGTCAACTTCAACAGACTCTTTAACAGCCATTGAAGCTTTACGGACAGCGAGATCTCCCATTGTGATCTGGGCCTTGGCCAGATCAGCGTAGGCTTCCTTCAACTGTTCCTCAACCATGTCCCTTGAACCCTGAACACGTTCAAGTATGTTGAAGAACTCCATGATAAGGGCGTTCCTCTTCTCTTTGAGGAGACTATGACCTTTTACTGCCAGTTTTTCCCTATCCTTTAGTTTTAGAAGTTCCATCCTTGTTGGATTGATTCCTTCTATCATTTCTTGTGCCATTCTATCCCTCTATATAACCCCAAAAAATAAATTAAGGGGTTTATTTGTATTCTGGGTGGTATTTTGGAATGTGTTCTTCACGTACACGTTTGAGCTCTGCTTTTGGCAGAAGTGCCAGAAGCTCCCAACCAAGTGTCAGTGTTTCTTCAATGGACCTGTCTTCGTCCCTGGTCTGGGTTATGAATTGTTTCTCAAATTCATCTGCAAACTTCAGGAACTTCCTGTCACGCTCTGTAAGCGCTTCTTCACCGACAACAGCCATTAAATCACGTAGTTCACGACCTTCAGCATATGCTGAGTAAAGCTGGTCTGAAACACCACTGTGGTCTTCACGTGTCTGTCCTTCACCTATTCCACCACTCATGAGCCTGGAAAGGGATGGTAAAACATCTACTGGTGGGTATATACCTTTCCTGTGAAGGTCACGGCTTAGAACTATCTGTCCCTCTGTGATGTAACCGGTTAAGTCAGGAATTGGGTGGGTTATGTCGTCCTGTGGCATAACGAGTATAGGCATCTGGGTGATTGAACCCTCTTTACCTAATATTCTTCCTGCACGTTCGTACATGGTTGCAAGGTCGGTGTACATGTAACCAGGGTATCCACGTCTTCCTGGAACTTCGTCCCTTGCTGCTGATATCTCCCTTAATGCCTCACAGTAGTTGGTAAGGTCAGTGAGTATAACCAGCACGTGCATGTTTTTCTCAAATGCGAAGTATTCAGCTGTGGTCAGTGCCATCTTAGGTGTGATGATCCTTTCAATTGCAGGGTCGTCTGCAAGGTTCATGAAAACTGTAACCCTCTCAAGAGCTCCTGTTCTCTCGAAATCCCTCATGAAGTAGTTTGCTTCTTCGTGGGTGATACCCATAGCTGCAAATATAACTGCAAACTCTGATCCTTCACCTATAACCTTAGCCTGCCTTGCTATCTGTGCTGCAAGCTCGTTATGTGGAAGACCGGAACCTGAGAAAATAGGCAGTTTCTGACCACGTACAAGTGTGTTCATACCGTCTATTGTTGATATACCGGTTTCTATGAACTCTGCTGGGAATTCCCTTGCTGATGGGTTCATAGGGTTACCGTTGATATCCAGTTCCTCTTCAGGAATGATCTCGGGACCGCCGTCTATTGGTTTTCCTGTACCGTTGAATATTCTTCCTAGCATGTCTGGTGAAACACCGAGTTTTGCTGTTTCTCCTGTGAATCTGACCTTGGTGGTTGCTGTGTTGAGGTCGCTTGTTCCCTCGAAGACCTGCACAACAGCCAGGTCATCTTTAACCTCAAGAACCTGTCCACGTCTGTTTTCCCCGGCAGGTGTTTCGATCTCAACGATTTCGTTGTAGGCAACGCCTTCAACGCCTTCAACAATCATTAAAGGACCGGAAACTTCTGAAACTGTTGTGTACTCCCTTGTTTTGATATCTATCTTCATCTTCATACCTCACTGCATTGTTTGATTATTTCGTCCTGAATCTCTTTGACCTTTGCCTCAAATTCTGCTTCAGGTAAATACTTCATCTTTCCTATGTCTTCCTTTACAGTAAGAGCGACTACGTCAGATGCTGCGGCTCCCCTTTCAAGTGCTGCAGTTGCGTTTTTCTGGAACATGATGATTGTTTTGAGCATTTCATACTGTTTCTGAGGTGCACAGTAGGTGTCTATCTCGTGGAAAGCGTTCTGCTGAAGGAAATCTTCCCTTATCATCCTTGTTGTTTCGAGGGTTATTCTTTCACGGTCAGGCAGTGCGTCTGGACCAACGAGCTGAACAATTTCCTGGAGTTCGGATTCCTTCTGGAGAAGGGCCATTGCTTCATCCCTTGTGTCCCTCCAGTCCACACCTGTGTTTTCTTTCCACCAGTCCTGTACGCTTTCAACGTATAAGGAGTAGCTCTGTAACCAGTCTATTGATGGGAAGTGACGTTTGTCTGCGAGTGATGCATCCAGTGCCCAGAACACTTTGGATATACGCAGGGTGTTCTGTGTAACGGGTTCTGAAAGGTCACCACCAGGAGGTGATACTGCTCCAACAACTGTTACTGATGAAACTTTGGATTCGGTACCAACTGTTGTAACTCTACCAGCACGTTCGTAGAACTGTGCAAGTCTTGATGCAAGGTATGCTGGGTATCCTTCTTCACCAGGCATCTCTTCAAGCCTTCCTGAGATCTCCCTCATAGCTTCAGCCCATCGGGATGTTGAATCTGCCATTAAAGCTACGTCGTAGCCCATATCACGGAAGTATTCTGCTATGGTTATACCTGTGTAAACACAGGCTTCCCTTGCTGCCACGGGCATGTTCGAAGTGTTTGCGATGAGTACTGTTCTGTCCATGAGTGGTTTTCCAGTTTTTGGGTCTTCAAGTTCTGGGAACTCTTTAAGAACCTCTGTCATCTCGTTACCACGTTCTCCACATCCAACGTAGACGATTATGTCTGCGTCAGCCCATTTTGCAAGCTGCTGCTGTGTAACTGTTTTACCGGATCCGAATGGACCTGGCATAGCAGATGTTCCACCTTTAGCAACTGGGAAGAAAGTATCCTGTGCCCTTTGTCCTGTTACGAGTGGTACATCAGGGTCTAATTTCTGTTTGTATGGTCTTCCAACCCTGACAGGCCATTTCTGTAACATCTGAACTTTTACAACACCTTTAGATGTTTCCACTTCTGCAATGTCTTCCTCTACAGTGTAATCTCCTTCAGAAACTATTGTTTTTAATGTTCCTTCCACTTTTGGTGGTACCATTATTTTCTGAACGATTGCAGATGTTTCCTGGACTTCTCCAAGAACGTCTCCACCTTTAACTTCTGTTCCAGGTTTTACTATTGGTTTGAAGGTCCATTTTTTATCCTTTGGTAAGGATGGAACATCAACACCCCTCTGGATGTAATCTCCTGTTAGAACTTTGATCTTTTCAAGAGGCCTCTGAATTCCATCGAATATTGATCCTAGTATGCCTGGACCTAACTCCACGGATAATGGTCCTCCTGTACTTTCGATTGGTTCGCCAGGTTTCATACCTGCTGTTTCCTCGTAAACCTGTATGGTTGCTGTGTCACCTTCGAGTTCGATTATCTCTCCAATGAGCTTGTCGTTACCGACTTTGACCATTTCGTACATCTGGGTTCCCTTCATGCCGTCTGCAACAATAACGGGACCTGCTATTTTTATTATATTTCCTGTAATCATTTTACCATCTCAACCCCAATTACTCTCTTTATAAGCTCTCTCATAGGGTCTGATTCCTTCCTAATTGAGCCTGACTTATCGGGTACTTCAATTATCATAGGTAATGCACTTGTTTTTGTGAATTTATCGATTGTTTCCCTTATTCCGTCTCCGATCTTTTCTGTTATTATTATAATAGAAAAATCCTGTTTAACAAGTTCTTTAAGGGTTTTATCTGCTTCTTCCATGTTTGAAACTGGATATCCTGCCTTAATTCCTCCAAGGCGGAATCCTGTGACAGTATCCGCGTCAGCCATAACTGCTACCTGCGAACTCATACTAACATCTCCTTGATCATGGAAGTTGAAACTCCATCCTCTACCTTACCACGGGCTATGATCTTCAGGTTCCTTACCTCAGTTTCTTTCCTGCTGAGGAATCCTATTATTGGACCTATGCCTATTGGTTTTTTCTTGGATATGGTGTTTGCAGTTTTTCTTACAGTTTCATCCAGAGCTGCCTCGAATGGAGCTATTGAACCTGTGCCTGTGTAATCAGGCATGGACTCTGAAAGTATTGGTGCATACTTCGTTCCTTCAAGACTGCTTAACACCCCTTCAACATCCTCAGATTCCATGAGTTCTTTTAACTTCCACTCACGTATCTGGTATCCATTGGATATCATGTAAGACTGGACTTCATCGTATTTGAGTCCGTCAACCTTTGCCCTGAGTATGATCTTCAGGTTGGTTGTGTCCACAAGGGTTCCTATGTAACTCTGCAGTAACTTGCTGTTGTCATCTGCAGGGTTTGCAACGGATCTAACCAGTTTGTCAAGGTAGTTCTTGTCAAGTGCCGCTTCTAAAGGTAAGAGCATGCCCATTTTCTGGTACTCTGGCATAGCATCCTCAAGGACCTGTGCGTACTCTGTACCTTCAAGGGCGTTGACAACTTCCTCAATGTTCTTTGCATCTAAAAGTTTGTCAGATGTATCTTTTAACTCTCCAAATGGTATTAAAAGATTTTCTGTTTCTTCCCTTGTTAAACCAGCTTCTTTTGCAATTAGTATGCTCTTTAAGTTGCTTATATCCCATCTTGATAAAAGGATCTCGAAGGTTTCCTTTACATCATCTGGTGCTATCCTTGCAAGAAGATCATGAGTTTCTGCAAGCTGGCTGTCGAGTGCCTTCTCAAGGGGGTATTTCTCCACGTATTCTGCGTACTCTGGAACTCCCCTGAGGTAGTTCTTAACTTCGTCCACTGTGTCTGCTTCAACTATTTCTGAAAGCTGTTTTTCATCAAACAGCCTTCCTCTTCTTGCCATTACACGTGCATTGGGTGACGTGTATGGGTAAAACTCCAGAACGGGTCTGATGCTTACAACAACAATCACTGCTCCAATAACTGCCAAGACCAGAAATAAAAGTCCTATAACTGCTTCGGGAGAGGAAAATCCCATTGAGCCTATTAATGCTGCAATATCTTCTGCCATTTAGGTTTTCCTCCTTACTTGAACAGCACCTTTGCAACCTCGGATCTTAGAGCTTTTTTGAATCTGAGCATCCTTGCTTCGATTGTGTTGTTCACCTCAATCTCTCCACTTTTGGTTTTCACAACTACTCCACCAATGGTTTTTATGGTTTCTCCAATTTCAAAGGTTGTTTTCTGGCCTGTTTTATCTGTAATATCTTTCTCAATATCTTTTATTTCATCTTTTATCTTGGAGATATCCTCTTCCTTAAGAAGTACGACCAGTTCTCCACCACCAATCTCAGTTGCAGCTTCACTTACAACGTTTTTAAGTGATTCCACATACTCTTCTGAAGAAGTTGAAGCGATCCTTTCAAGTTCTGCTCCGGCTTTAGCAAATGATTCCTCAATAAGTTCTTCCCTTGCTTCGAGTTCCTTCCTACGGGAGTTCATCTTAGCTTCAGAGATCAACTGTTGATACTTCATCTGTGCCTGTTTTTCAGCACTTTCAAGGATTTTTTCGCCTTCAAATTGGGCTTTTTTATCCCCTTCTTCTAGGATTGTTTTGGTTTCCTCCTGGGCCTTCTGGATGATGATATCCGCTTTACTTTGAGCATCTGATATGATGTTTGATACTATTTTTTCTGCCCCTGAGCTCATCTGCTTATCCTCCAATATTAAGCCTAATGCTTATGCTCCGAGAATTCCGCCGAACACAAGTAACAGTATAGCTATAAGGAAACCGTATATAGCCTGTGTCTCTGGTATAGCACTGAAAACGATACCCTGTGCAAACATACCTCTGTCTTCAACAACTGCACCAACGGATGCTGATGAAGCTATACCCTGACCCATACCGGATCCTAAACCTGCAAATCCTACTGCTGCACCTGAACCTATTGCTACAAGTCCTGTGAGCATGTCAAGTGTGTGTCCCCCCATGAGTCCTGAGAACACCAGAATTAGTATAGCTATTAAGAAACCGTATATAGCTTGTGTCTCTGGTATAGCTGTGAAAACGATACCCTGTGCAAACATACCTTTATCTTCAGCTACTGCACCTACTGCACCTGCTGATGCTATACCTTGTCCTATACCTGATCCTAATGCCGCAAATCCTACTGCGACTCCTGCTCCTATTGCTGCTAATGCTGTACCTAATGTTAATTCTACTGCCATTTATTTTACCTCCTAATTTTCGTAAATTTTCTCTCAGCTTTGAAGGCCTCGAATTTTGGACTTCCGCCCTCATAGAATTGACTGAAAAATTCAACATAATGTAAACGTAATGAATGTATAAATGCACCAAGACTCTGGAAAGACATGTTGAACAGGTGTCCTCCAATGAATATTATTGGTGCCAGTATTAAACCAACGTAGGGTATCATCTGAGCTGATAACTGTGTTAATATGTTAACGGTCATAGCTATTCCACCTGTTGAAAGACAGAGTGCTAAAAGCCTGGAATATGATAGAACTGTACCGAGGAAGCTCAGTATATCCATAATTCCCATGACACCGTTGTAGTAAACAAGTAATCCAACACCTATGATTGCCACAACTCCTCCAACTATACTTGATCCTGTTACAACGTAAAGAACGATGGCTAACTCAAGTATGATCCAATCGATCTGTGAACCGAGTGCTTCTCCAATTTTCTTTTCCTTTATGTTGTTGTAGGCGCCTATCAAAAGACCCAGGTTTATGTGAAGGATACCTATGGTCAGGGCTATGTAGAGGATGTTCTCAGGGTGTACAAATGCGTTTACAGATCCTATAACAGTTGGAAGTGCTGCACTTGTGCTTCCCATGAAGAATCTGGGTATTAAATCTCCTATGAAACCGTTGGTAACCATTCCAAGGATGAATGCCCACACACCACATGCAACGAGTATGAGCCCCATGTCATGCATGGCTTTGTTGGTCTTTCCAAGTCCCCTGTAAAGGATATATCCTATTAATGCATCAATTATACCATAACCTGCATCGGTTAGACAGTAACCAAAGAAGAATGGAAACACGATGGCCATTAAGATGGTTGGATCAAATTCCTTGTAATTTGTAGGGGAGTACATCTCCACCATCATCTCGTATGGCTTTGCAAAACGAGGATTATCAAGCTTGGAAGGAACTTCATCGTTCTCTTCAGGGTCTGAAACTTCAACAACTGAATGTCCTTCAGTGGATGTTTCAAGGATTTCAAGAGATTTTTTCATCTTCTTCACTGGAACCCAGGCTTCGAACATCATGGTGTTTTTGGTTTCTCCAAATGAGGAGAATATTTCATCTCTTTCCTTTTCAACTTCAAGCTGTTCCCTTAAAACGAGGAGGTCTCCCTTCCATTCGTCTGCAACAACAGCAAGTTCGTTGAAAATAGTTTGTTTTTCACTTTCTATGGCCTGAATTCTTGTATCAGTGTTTCTTATGAACTCTTCTGGTTTTCCAGAAATTCCTGAAACCTCGAATTTATCAAATTCCAGTTTTCTCAGGAGTCCTGTTAACTCTTCACCATACTGTGCTAATGTTATGATAATAATATTCTTTGAAACTTCTTTAGACTTTTCTTTAGAAACAGAATCAGTTTCAAAAACAAGGTATTCATCTGTAACTGCACTGGATTCTTCCTTGAATTTTTCAAGGTTAGAAACTTCTATTTTACCAGTTATAACTGCAGTATATTCGGATCCCTTTAAATCAATGAGATCAACATCAAAATCTTTTAATTCTTCCGCAACTTTGGAAGCATCTTCAAGTTTGCTCTTTTCAGAGTCCAGTTTGCTCAAGTTTTCCTCAAGGGCTTTGGTCTTTGATTCAACTTCTGCAATTGTTGATTCTGCCTTGTTAACCAGTTCATCCACACTTATGGCTTCCACTTCTCGTTTCTCAATTGTCTTCGGATTGATGAACCCCATGATGGTATTTTTTATACCACCTTCACGTTTTTCAACGGATTCAAGGAAATCAACCATTCCAGAAGTTTTCATGAGAAGAGAAGAGACTTTTCCAGTGTGAGGATTTACCTTTGAAGGTTTGAGTATCTGCTTCCATTCTGCGTCGGTTTGGATTCGCTCTGAGATATCATGGATCTGTACGATCCCCTCTTCGTGAAGGGAATTAACTGCAGAATCAGCGTACTTATCCAAAGTTATTATCTTGAGCTTCTGCATTCTTGCCGGCTTGAACATTGTACTCACACTATAAAACACTTTTAACTATCACAGTTACGGCTTCATCCACCATATCTGTAGCCTTCTTCTTTGTTACTTCTATTTTTTCATCAGTTTCGTTTGATATTTTGTAGGCTTCTTTCTGAGCTTTTGTCTCAGCTTCAAAGATAATGGCTTCAGATTTTTCTTCAGCTTCTTTTTTAGCTTTTTCCACGGCTTCTTCAGCTTTAGAATGAGACTCTTCGATCAGATCTGCTGATTTTTGTTTTGCATCTGCAATCAATGAATCAGCATCATTTTCCGCCTTTTTAATGGTCGTAATAGCTTCTGATATTGTTGTCATTTAAATCACCATGATATGCCAAAGTCTATTATGTATTATATATATCTTTTACTATTTAATTCTCAAAATATGTATTCAACACATCTATCAAGGGGTTTTAATTCAATTTTTAGCCTTTATTTACAATTTTATTCAATATTACATTTTCACTCTCCTCAGCACCATGGTACTGTATTTCATTTGTCTCAAAAAGCTTTCTAAATGGAGATTCATTTGTCTGCTCTTCATGAACATGGGCCACCATTGCTGGAAGCCTTCCAATTACAAACATACCTGTTCCAAGCTTCCAATCAAAGCCCATATCTGAAAGTATCCCTGCATTTGCACCATCGATGTTCATACGAAGCCCCTTAGTTTCATAGAGCACTTCTTCAATGGAAAGGGCAAGTTGGGTATGGGGACCTGAGAAACCATAATCCTCTGCAAGTTCCAAAAGTTTCCTTGCCCTGGGATCTTCGGTGTGATACCTGTGACCAAATCCAGGTATTTTCTGGTTCTTTGCAGTGAATTTATCAACTATAACCTCTGCAAGTGTGTTGATCCTGTTTTTAATACTGGAAGGTACTTCACCTGTGAAATCTGAGAAACTTTCATCTGAGAATCTTTCACAGATAGTTTCCTGGAGCAGCCTCATTGAAAGTTCCAGTGCTCCTGCATGATGTTTTCCAAAGGCAAGAATTCCTCCTGAAACACATGAATTCAGTGGAGAACCTGCAGAGGCCATCAACCTGGCAACCTGTGTACTTGGAGGTGTTACTCCATGATCGCAGAAGGATACAAGAATAGCTTCAAGCATCTTCGACTCCTTCTCAGAGGGCATATCTCCCTTTATCAGAAGGTAAACCATTTCAGGAAATGAGATCTTTCCTATAAGGTCTTCCTGTGAATATCCTCTGGTGGTGATCCTGTTTGGCTCAACTTTGGTTATGGAGGTTCTCCATTTCACGTTGTCAAATCCAAGAATTTTTTCCATGGTTTCTCTTTCAGTTGCCATTTTTAATCACTTCATTAATTACTTCAGAATCTGGAGGTATTTCATAGATTCATTCAAAGGATTTTTCTCAGGATTTCATCCTATTTATTTATAAATTGAATCTCTTGAGAAAAATATGTTGATCATCTAGTATTTGGAAAACTCAATCCATTTCCCTAAAATCCATCCAGAGATTCGGAAGATATGTAAACAGATGATCTTCGGGGTTCAACACAACAGCATGGTCTGGTGCAAAGGATTCTGACACCACTGGCCCTTTGAGGCCCTACATTGATGAAGGATCCAAGAGCAGTTACAGAGCCACCAATACCCAGAGCACCTGTGTTTGAACTGTTAAGAAATTCAGTTATGTCATTTTCTAGTTCTGATTGTTGGTTAAGGTCCCCATATGCCATTGCCTTCAGCATCAAGGACGAAGCTTCAAAATGAGTTCTCCCAATACCTACAGTGGGAATGCATGGAGTGCAGCCCATCATGGGAATCTCTGATCTCAACCATGTTTTAACGTCCCCAAATACTTTTCTATGATCCCTCTTGTGGAAAACTTTATAAGTGTGTGCCCGGATCTCAGGACCCCCACCGAGCATGAGCACATGAACCTTAACACCATCTTTAAGCTCATTTCCTGATGCTCCATACTGAGAAAGATCCTCTGAAATGGTGTCAATAAAGAATGAGGGTGGGACAAGCATTCCAGGATCATTGTAAAGCCCCTGGCTTTGTTCAATCTTCTCAATGGAATCTCCACGTACTGCCATGGGTCTGGCTGGAAGTTCCCTCAAACCCCGGGCCACACCCTCCTTGATCTCCTTGAAAAAACCTGCTGGAATTGCGGTATCCTCATCAACTTCCATGTAAATGTGTGGGATGCCAGTGTCATCGCAGAGGGGCATTTTTTCCTTATGAGCGATCTCAGCATTTTCAAGAAGAAGCTCCAGAACCCATTTGGCATTTTCATTCACCTCGAGATCCAGGGCCCTCCTGTAGGCATGGATCTGATCCGTTCGGAAGGTTGTGCTGGCCTCTAAAACGGCATCTTTGATCATTTCAGTTATTTCCATTTAAAATACGTCCATTTGTACATTCAATTGATTTTTAGTTTCAGGTTTAAACTTGTCTATATCTATTATGTGATTTGAATTTTATAATTTTTAGATCTCTGGAAGTATTTAGATCTCAGACATAAATTCCTGAAAGTACCTAAAAGGCATTGTTAATTATTAAAAATAATCACCAAAAACTATAAGAACAGATTTCAATATCCTGAATTTAAACTTCAGGAATTGACATATCTTTTCTACCCTTCTCTGAAATCTTGGCATCTGGATAGTAGCGGTTTATCATGTTTTGAACAAGAAGAACCTGTCTTGCACGTTCTCCAGCCTGCTTCTGGGTTGTGTCCCAGCCATGGTGAGCTGCAACGGCCCCACCAGTTTTAAGGTAAACTGGTGCTGCAGCCTTTATTATTTCAGGGGCCTCGTAGTGTCTTATGAAACCTCCCGAGGATTTTGGATTTTCCATGTGAAGATCAAGGGAGATATCAATTGCCCTGCGTATAGCTGCCATCATTGGTATCTGCAGGTCACGAACAGGGTTGAATGAATCCGCACCCAGTTCCTGGAGGAGCTTTGCTGATGCAGGGTTTCCATGGCCGCAGTGGGCTGAAACCTTGAAATGGACTTTTTCAGGCAGTTCTCCTGCTCCACGCATCTTACTTAGTACCCAAAGCAGACCCTCATCGTAGACAACTATTCCCCTGACACCAAGGGATATAGCACGTTTCACATCTTCCACAGCATAGAACAGGTTTTTGTAGCCCCTGAGCCTGTAACCGATCCTTGCACCCTCTGACGTGTTGGCAGATGCACTTGTATCGTAGGTTGCACGGGGTCCAACGCTCAGAAACAGTTCCACCTTAGCAGCCTTTGCAATTTCTACCATTTCCTCGATTTCCGGGTCTGTGAGAAGCATTATACCCTTGGTCTGTGTCACCCTGTGAATTTTAACGCCGTAATTGTCTGCAGCGTCCAGCAAGGAAGTCATGGCTTCTGGTTTTTGAATTCCAGGAACTTCAAACCTGTACTGAGCACCATCAGGAAATCTTTTAGGTGATTCGAAGCTTTCGACAGCATCATTTATTCCGATTTTACTTAAAAAATCCTTTGTATCCATAAAATCACTTTTTGGTAATTGAAACATTATCACTTAATTTTTTAAGATTTTGATCGTGTTTTAATCGTATTTAAGGGCATATAAATTATTTAATAATGTATAAAACATGTTACTGTAATTATATTTGTTATATCTCCTTTATCATTTCATTTAATATATGATTTAAATTCTTCATTGATGATTTCTATCAAATCACAGATTTTAAAGGATTCCATCTCATCAACAACCCCTAAAACATCAACATCAAATTTAGGGTTGAGCTTCTGAAACTTTTCAATAATATCCTTTTTATTAAGGGGGTTTTCAGGTTCTCCTAGGGGTAGATCGACCCTTTTAACGTATTTTTCCCCATTTTTAAGGTTCATCGTAACTTCAGATGGTCTCATGGATGGGTAAAGATCATCCAATTCTGGATCAAATACGATTTCAACTCTCTTGGCTATTTCATTCAGTTCAAGTTCTTTGAATGCATTTGAATCAAGATTTTCAAGATCTAAAGAATCATTAACAGCCAGTGCAATGCTCATGGGAAGACTCTGCTTCAGAGCTTCAGGAGTGTTTGGATGGTAATTATTGTGTTCTGCAGCGATTTTATAGGTTTTAACTCTTATGTTTAGGATTTCATTCCGTATTTTATGATTTGAACTAGTTTCATTTTTAATTTCACTTAAAATCTCCATAACTGCATCTATAGAAGAATGAAGATGTCTGCAGACAGGGTACTTCTTGAAGTAAACATTTAGGATGTGTGGTTTAGTCCGGAGTTCCTTGAAATCATCCTTTGATGCATTTTTCAGTGCTGTTTCATAATCATAGGTTGTTGCATTTAAAAATCCTTCGTTCCCCTCCACTATGGATTCTGCTCCTGTGAAACCTTCCCTTGCAAGCAGTGCAGAGAGAACTCCAGATTGTGCTGCTTTGCCTGCATGTAGGTGTTTTCCCATGGTTCCTGCATGGTCAGATTCCAGGAGACCTGCTGCCTGGGTACCTGCAAGTCCAAGGGCATTCACAGTTTCATTTAAATCCAGGTCCATTGCCAGGGATGCTGCAGCTGCAGCTCCAAAGGTTCCGCAGGTTCCTGTGCTGTGAAAACCTTTATTTCTATGTCCTGGATTTGCAAGTATCCCCATGGTTACTGCAGTGCTGTAACCTGCCACTATTGAAGTTATTAAATCTTTTCCATCCTTTTTTTTGGATTCACATAGGGCCAGTGCAGCTGGTATGATACAGCAACCAGGGTGGAGCTGTGCAATTCTGTGGCCGTCGTCAAGGTCCATTGAATGGGCTGCAACCCCATTTGCAAGGCTTGCATCCATTGGAGTGGACTTCCCTGCCCCGAGGATGCTGGACTCTTCACCGGGGGGTAAGATGTTCCTAACCTTTTTGCTGCTTTTTCCCTGTGATCCCCTGAGTGCAACACCTAAAAAGTCTAAAAAGCACAGCTTTGCCTTTTCAACGGCTTCGTCAGGGATTTTGCTGTAGCTGGTCTGGACTGTGAGTTCTGAAAGTTTCTCTGCAATCATTGATCTATGAACTGGTTTGATCAACAATAAACTTGTTGATGGATCAAATTATTGTAAAGATGGTATAATGATTAAAAAAATTGAATTAATTTGAGTATGCCAGTCCAATCTTTCTCTTATCATCATCAAAGTCTTTTAGAATTTTTTAATTAACTTTTTTTTAACGGTTGACCTTTTTTCTTATTCCTGCGCCGAGTATTCCACCAATTGAGCCAATTAGGAAAAAAACTACGAAATATGCTATTGCTCCCACTGATAAAAGGAGTAAAGCCATTTCAGGTGAGCTATTATTAAAAGTATGCATTTCACTCTTAAATAACAACGTAACTAACGGAACGCCTACGAATCCTGCTATACCTGCTGGAATTCCTCCATTTACAAGTCCGTTAATGTAACTCTTGCCAACTATGCAACCTGCAATAAATCCACCAACTAACGGCCCTATAAGACTTACATTATTAGGTAAATATCTTCCATAAAACATACCTATTACAATTGCAATTAGGAATGCAACAACAATTGCAACCCAATTCAAATTCTTTTTTTCATACAATCCCAAATATCTACTTTTAAATCTTCTTATAAGTGCAATAATTACCACTAAAAGAATAATAGGGAAAATAAGCGTAATTAGTAGAGTCTGAAGATATGAATAAAAATCTGTTATCGGTTGGGAGTTAAAACTATGAACAATTACGATCCCTAACATATACGTCACTGCAATAAATCCTATCATAAAAATACCTATTTGAGGTAAATACCATAAAAATCCAAAAATAAGCTGATTTTCTGTTAAAGGTGATTCCTTTAATTCAAAACCACAACCAGGACAAACTTCATCCTTATCACGGATCACACCTCCACAATTAGGACAAACTTCATTTGAGCCATCAGCTTCATCCAAGTCCTGAACGTAACTTAAATGCCCACCACACTCACACTTATCACTGAAATCCTCAGGAGACTCCCCAGGCTGGAGCTCATAATAACCCCCACAACTATCACAAACAAGGTAAGGCATAAAGGCATTTATTATTTTATTAAATAAATAGGTACCTAATACGCAGATTTAAATCAGCTTATAATAGTGGATCTAAGAAGTTTCGAGGATTATTTGGACTAACTACTTTAAAAATCATGGCTAAACAGAATATTACAGCTATAATCATGAAAAAAGAGGTTATTATAGTTGCGTTGTAATTATCAGTTGGGAGTGGAATAGTGCCTAATCCCCAAGCTTCTGCAAAAATAGAACTGCTGTTAAAAAGTAGAATAATCGCCTGGAAATTGTATTTAATACTATTCTTGGTATTATTCCTTGGTTGCATTGGAGGCATTCAGTGCTAGATTACTTTGTGTATAATGTAAAAATAGAGTTAAAGGATTAATTGTTATTATGGTTCCAAATAACCCCTCACATTATTGTGTTTTCAATAACAGATATTCCTTACTTTAAATTCTTCTTCTCACCCATTCTAACGATGGGCTTGCTCAAATGCCTCCTTGCAGACGGTGGAACCTCATAAAAACCCTTTTCAATATCCCTTGGAACGGGTATCTTCTCTTTTTCAGCTTCACGAAGTTTTTCACCACACTTTGGGCACTTGTATCCTTTACCTGCACCTGCCGACTTCATACGCTTCCCGCATTTGCAGAGGGGGTTCAGGGTTTTGTAGGTGGGTGCAAGCTCCAGTATCTCGAACTTCTCAACGTTCAGGGTTCCTTTCTCACCTATTCCTCCATAAATTCGAAGTTTGTCACCCTGGGCCAGCTTCCTTACAACATCTCTGAAAGTTTTGGTTGGTTCGTAGGCAGCACATTCAATCTCTCCAGAACCATCAGCCGCGGTGAATATGATATGACCTCCCTCGATCACATGGGGATTCTGGGATACCTCTGCCTCGAAGATGTAGCACTTGAACTGTTCCATTTCACTGATCTTATCGATGCATTGGAGGTGCATATCTGTGTGCTGGTTGCTTTTGAAGATGCAGTAACTTTCAATGGCTTCATTAACCTCAACGATATCATGGGCCTTCCTCACGGCTTCAGGGCTTTCACCCCTTATTCCATATAAAACCGGGCATGGTGTGTGTGGTTCTATTGCAGTGTAACCATCATCAACGTTGTCAAAGGTTTCAGGGTATGTCTGTCTGTTCATCTCCCTGACAGATTCATGGTCTATTCTCCTTTCAGTTCCACGGTTTTCAGGGGTCCTGTAGGCCAGACATTCGTAGGTGTGATCTGGAAGGGGGCATCCTATGGCTGCAAGTGCACCAATTATACCCCTCCCCTTCTTGAATTTGAAGAACTCTGCACCTATACTGTTTGCAAGTTCTTCTGCTTCTTCTATACTCACTATATTCTGTATGGTTCTGATTGAGTAGGTTTCCATTTCTGGGGTGATCCTTCCACTGTAGAACACAACTCCGGGGTTTGTCCGCTCCTCCTCAAGTTCTGAAAGGGTTTCAACTTCCTTTAAAATGATTTTTTTAGCTTTTTCAACGTCTTCATTTGAATCAACCAGTAATTTAAAGGTTAAAGCACCGTTTCCACGGGTTTTGAAGCGTGCAAATGGGTTAAGCCGTATCAGGCGGGGATAGTCCTGGATTTTAAAACCACAATCTTTAAGTTCACGGATTATTACACAAGTTATATAAGTAGTGCACATTCCCTCCTGGGAATCAGTGTCATCGATACCAACGTACAGTACATCGTTCAAAGATACATCATTCATAATATCATCCATTAATTCATAAGGAATTCAACATGTTCCAGTTCTTATAATAAATTGATTCACAAATAAATTCACACATTTATTGATTCACAAAATAATTCATACCCTCATTAATTCGTACAATTCAAATTAGTACACAAATTGATTCAGATTAATATAAATTAATTCATAAAAACTAATTCATAAAAAGTTCAAATTCATTTATATACAACTCAGATTTATCTATATACATAATTCATGTATATTTAATTTAATTCAAATTCTATATTAAAATCAAATCTTATATTAATATATTAAAAATCTTATGTTAAAATTTCATATTAAAAAAAAACTCTTATTAAAACTCATATTAAAAAAAATTTAAAGAGGTGATCCCAAATGCGTGGTAACGTCCCAGCTCAAAGAGATCATATCCTGGTTCAGATAAACGAGCTTCTATCAAATCATGGTTTTGAAACGTCTAATATATATGATAGGAGCTGCTTCGATATGGTTGCAAGAAAGGAGTTCCTACTTCTCCTTATGAAGGTCCTCATTAACGTTGACGGATTCACAGGAGAACAGGCAGAGGAAATAAAAAAGTTATCAAGCATTTTTATGGCATCACCACTCATAGTTGGGCTTAAATCAAAAAATGAATTATTAGAGGAAGATGTTGTTTATGAGAGGCATGGGATCCCTGTAATTGCCCTTGAAACCCTTAGAAGTATGGTCATCGAGGATATATATCCTGAGATATTCGCTGACCGTGGCGGGTACTTCGTTAGAATGGATGGAAATGTGATAAAAGAGGCAAGGGAACATAAAGACCTTTCATTGAAGGATCTGGCTGATCTTGCCCATGTATCGAGGGAAACCATCTACAAGTACGAGCATGGCATGGTGCGGGCATTTCCAGAAACTGCAATGATACTTGAGAGCATTCTCAACATGAGGATAACCCTTTCAGTTGATCTTTTCAAGGTTCCAGAACCAGAAGCAACGCATTCCAAAAAAGCTGAAACTGAAAGCGAACCAAGAAAACTGGTTGACCTTGGCTTCGGTGTGATACCAACAAGCAGAACACCATTTGATGCCCTTGCAAAACCTGAAGAAGAAATTCTACGTGACATCCGGAAGAATCAGGCCCCATTGATAACCAACCTGGAAAAGAACAGGAACCAGAACGTCTTGAAAAAGATGGCAGTGAACGTCAAGGATCTTTCAGGGGTAACAGGTACAGATGCAGTTTTCATAATGGAAGGTAAAAAGAAGCTCACATGTATAGAGGGAATTCCAGTTGTCCACAGTTGGGAAATGGAAGAAATGGAAACCTCAAAAGAATTTTTAAGGGTTGTACGTGAACGTAAAGAGTGCAGTTAATCCTTCAGATTCTTTTTTTTGCTTTAAACTTTTTTTAAACTTTCAGCGTACATTAATTTTTTTAAAATAAATTTTTAAAATAAAAAATTGAAGTTTGCTGCATATTCTGTTGCTGATTCCATTTTTAATAAATTATTTGGATGCAATGATCCTGAAGGTTTCCTCTGCCTCGGCAACGGATGCGATACCAACACTGACCATGTCCACGTAATCAACAGTTTTAATGTAATCGAAGGCTTCAGATGGTTGCAGTATTCCTGCAGCAAGGGTTTTATTTGCAATAACTCTTTTACCAAGCTTTTTGATCAGGGCCTCGAGTTTTAGACGGTCTTCAGGTCCGTAACCCTCAGAGTCCATTATGTAACCCAGTTTGTTCAGGGGGATCATGTAGATGTCGAATAGATCCTGCAGGGAAGAATCAATGAGCATTGCAGTGATCTGGAATGGAAAACCAGTTGAAACTCCAGAAACTGCTCCTTCATCTTTAATTAACTGCAGTTGTTCTTCAACAGCCTGAAAATCCATTTTATCAACTGTTGCAGGGTGCAGTATCATTGCTGATGCACCTAGTTCAGACAGGGTGGCAACATCCCCTGAAGGATCTTCCGGACGCACGGTACCTATGATATCCATTTTACAGCCAGTTTCAGCTGCCATTTTAACGGCTTCAACTGTCCATGGTTTTGGAATGAGCTGAATTCCCCTCACCCCTATTTCATAGGATTTTCTGATTATACCTGCGATTCTCTCTGGATCTTCAGGAAAATCAAGCTGATATAACATGGCCCTGTGGCCGAACTGTGCAGCTTCAATTCCTGTGAATGGGGCTGTTCCAAGGAGTGTTCTTGGAATATCTTTTCCTTTGATGTTGATGGTTCCTTCAAACATTTATAAGACCTTTTTATTGATTATATCGTTGTTGAATGATTTTGTAGTATAAAAAAATAGAATATTGTTAATTCTTATAAAAATGTCCTTTATAGAATTCTAAACTATTTTTATATGAACTACTTTTAAAAACTATTTTTAATTCTAGTTTTGTCACGAAACTGGTACTTCATTCCACTTTCTGTGCAACCACAGCAGTTCCGTAGGCAAGTATCTCCTGCATAACATTTGCAACGTCGTTTGAATCATAACGTGTGCTTATAACAGCATTTGCGCCCATCTGTTCAGCGTGCTGAATCATCCTTTCAATGGCTTCGTTTCTTGACTGTTCCATCATTTGCACGTACTCTTTTATCTCTCCACCGAACATAGAACGGATTCCTGCACCTACCTGTCCACCAACGCCCCTACTTCTCACTGTAAGTCCGTAAACAAAGCCCTTTGTTTCAAGAATCTCGTATCCTGGAATGTAGTTTGAGCTCACAATTATGAATTCATCCATTGAAACCATACTAACACCTCATATCTCCATTTAGTTTGTTAACTTTTATATTCACAATTTTTTTGTTGATCATTGTATTAATTTTTTTCATTAAATTCATTGACCCCTTTTTTACAGTTTTGCATGTGTGTTATTCTTCAAGTTCATGTAAGGCTATCCACACCAGTCATAACTGTTGCTTTTTAAAACCTTCATTAAAACCTTCATTACAAATCAGTTAACAACAAATTTTAAACCACTTCAATCTAATTAATTATAATATAGAAAATTTCAATTTCAATTGGATACAACAAAATGAGATTTGGAGCTGAAAAGATGGATAACATGAAAGTACTTATCGCTGATCAAATAAACGAAAAAGGAATAGATGAGCTCAAGGATGTGGCAGAAGTTGTTGTAAACACTTCAATCACAAAGGAAGAGCTTTTAAATGTTATAAAAGATTTTGACGCCATAATAATCAGGAGCAGAACCAAGTTAACAGCAGATGTTATAGCTGCTGCAGACAAACTCAAGATCATAGCCCGTGCAGGGGTGGGTGTTGACAACGTGGATGTTCCAGCAGCAACCGAAAGGGGAATAATGGTTGTAAACGCACCTGAATCAACATCAGTAACAGTTGCAGAGCACACCATAGGAATAATACTCTCACTTGCAAGGAAGATAGCCATTGCAGACAAATCAGTTAAGGATGCCAAGTGGGAGAAGAAGAAATTCATGGGACTGGAGCTCAACGGCAAAACATTGGGTGTTATTGGAATGGGAAGGATAGGAAGCCAGGTTGTAACCCGTCTCAAGGCATTTGGAATGGACACGATCGTATACGACCCATACATAACAGAGGAAGTAGCATCAAAACTTGGAGTAACTGTTGTTGATCTTGAAACACTCCTTAAAAACGCTGATGTTATGACCATACACGTACCATTGACCCCTGAAACAAAACACCTCATTGCAAAACCTCAGTTCGAGTTGATGAAGGAAAACGCATTCATAGTCAACTGTGCAAGGGGAGGAATCATCAAGGAGGAAGATCTCTACGAAGCACTGAAAACAGGTCAGCTAAGGGGTGCAGGTCTTGATGTTTATGAAACAGAACCACCAGAAAACAGTCCACTCTTCGAACTCGACAACGTTGTACTCACACCACACATAGCAGCTTCAACAGCAGAGGCACAGCGAGACGCAGCAATAATCGTTGCAAATGAGGTTAAAAAGGTTTTAAAAGGCGAATCTCCTAAGAACGTTCTTAACATGCCTGTGCTTGACCCTGAAACCTTTCAAGTTATAAAACCGTACTTCAAACTCACAGAGAAACTTGGAAAATTCATGATACAAACAGCCAAGGGTAACATCAGCGAGATCAATATAACCTACTGTGGAGAACTTGCAGAATTCCAGAAAAAGGATATTCTAACCCGGATGATAATCAAGGAAGTTCTAAACCCTATACTCACGGAACCTGTGAACATGGTGAATGCAGCTGCAGTTGCTGAGAACAGGGGTATAGTCATAACTGAAGCCAAAAGATGCGAGGCAAAGGGCTACAAAAACCTCATAAAAGTTGATGTTAAATCAGATGGCTCCCAGATGAGCATTGAGGGAATTTTCGTTGGTGAACCAAAGATAGTCATGATAAACGGTTACACAGTGGATGTTGAAACCGAGGGAACCATGCTTATCGTTACCTACAGGGACATACCTGGAATAATCGGTTCAATAGGCACAAAACTTGGAGAACATGGTATAAACATAGCCAAAATGCAGGTTGGTCGCAAAGAACTAGGTGGAGAGGCTGTGATGGTTCTGCGTGTTGACCAGAACGTTCCAGCCAACGTGATAGAAGAGCTTAAAAAGCTTGAAAATGTCTACGATGCTGTTGCAGTGGATCTTTAAGTTTTCAGGGTTCCAGACTAATATTTAGTTATAAATAGAAAAGTGATGATTTATAGCTAAATAAAACCTTTTATTTACTTCCTATTTTCTTTATTTAAAATTTGTTCATATTCAAAGATTTTATTTATTCAAAGGATAATGCTGCTTCAAAAAGAGCCTTACTTGAATATTAACATTTTATTTATTTTTTAAAAATAGAATTAACATTTATGTATAATTTGAAGTTTTATAATTAAAATTTTATAATTTTAAAGTATTTTAAAAGGAATTTTTTGTCATGATTCTTTAAATTGGTTTATAAATTTTATAATATTATTATTAAAAATAATTATCTTTAAAATGGACCCATTTACTGCTTTAAACCATTTTTAAATCATTACCCTGATTCATTCTTTAAACAACTTCAAATTCTGCAGGCTCACCAAAGGTATCGTAAGCCCTGATACTGTCGAGATCATAGGGTTGAGCTATTATAATATGGAATGAGCCCTGTTTTGAGAAGAACTGGAGATCTGCAGTTGAGGGACTGGCATCGTATCCGGGATGGCTGTGCACAGAACCAACTGCATCTGACAGCATGGGCATCATGAATATCTCCATTACAGCCCCACTTTCAGAGGCAGCCCCTGGTAGAAAGATCAGGCCATCTATCTTCAAAATATTGTCCTCCACTTTTCCCTGGAGCATTGCGCTGAACTCATTGGGATAAGATTCCTTTGCAATATCCATGATTTCTTCAAGGAGCTCATGGTCGATCTGTACGTATTCAATTTTTTTCTTTCCAAATCCGAACATCTGTTTTCACCAGTTTTATGGATGCAAATCCAACTTCTTGATTAAGTAAATCTATAGATCTAAAGTACATCATACATATAAAGTACATCTAAATAAATCTAGAATAACTAAAGGATTTCATTGTCTTTGAAAAACTCTTCATCAAATATTGGTAGATTCCAGTCTTCTATGAGTTTTAAACGCTCAGAAACAACATTTTCCTGGGATAGTGGGTTGTAACCTTCAATTTGAACCCTTTTTTTATAAATTCCAATTCCCCTTCTCTGCCAAGTGGGAACTTCCACTATGTTGACTCCCCTTTGGAATATCAGGTCATGTAAATCCTTACTTTTTTTCATCTGCAGCAGTTCAACAGCCTCCTCCCTGCTGTGATCCTCCCTGAGCATCCAATAGGCGTACCCGTTGATACAGTTTCTCCATGCTTCATCCTGCCTGTTTTTGAAGTAATCAGCAACCATATCCCTGGAAACTGGTATAATTCGACAGTCGAAGGATAGGGGTCCAGATCCATCAATGTGATCCTGGAATGAGGGCACCTTACGGAGTGAAGTTGTGAATGCACTGGACACGAAGCCTGAAAAGACCGAGTCAAGCTTTTCAACACGTCCAGCAAAGGGTATGTCCGAGAGCAGAACGTTTATTTCATCTGAAAAGGTGTAAACGAAGGATGGTGCAAACTCCCTTGCGAAGGTGGTGCAGGTTTCAACCATTGTTCTGGCAAAATCCACGTCGTATGGTTTTTTAAATCCAATTCTCCTGGACAGCTTTGAAAAACCCCTTCCATCCAGTCTCACAATGATGTTGGAGCCGCAGGGAACCTTTAAGTTGGAGAAAATTTCACATTCTTTCATTGATTCAACTCTATTTAAGATATTTTTAATATGATGGGGATCTTTGTGATATTCACTTCAATTTTCATTCATTAACTTGTTGGTATAAAAGTTTGTAGTAACTCTATAATTAAATTTACATCCCTAAAATTATTTAAAATTAAGTTTACTTAATGAAAAAAAACAGTAGAGCATTCCCACAAAACTTTAAAAAATATTATAATTTGATTGAGGTACTGGGATTAAAAAGAGTAATTAAAGGATTAAATCATTCTGAAAAGTTATAATTTGGGAAAGTTTCAAGTTCCCACGCGTATGTTTTCATTCAAACTTTTCAGGAGTTTGATTGCAGAGTATGCTGCAAGAACGCTTGTTTTAGGGTTCATTGAACAGCGCATGTTCTTAGTTATCGTTGTGAACTCACCGAAATCTCCAACCACGTGAACTTCGTGCATGTTCCTGTTAACGGATGGATCTGCTATTATCTTAACGTCCACTTCCCTTCCACATGCCAGGCTTAAAGATGCAGCCACGTTTATGTTCATTGGAAATTTTTGGACAGCTTCTCCAGCTTTTCCTTCGTAGAGAACCTGTTCTTCATCTGTTACAATTCCAAGGGATTTTGGAGGTTTGCGTGTTACAAGTGATGCGCTCTGTATCTTACCGATTGAAGCTGCTTTGATACCATCAAGTCCTACAATGGCTCCAGATGGTGCGTAGATCCTTGCATTGTTCTCTGATGCAATTTTTTCAAGCCTTTCCCTGAGTTCGTTGTTCAGGAGTGCACCAACACTCATGATGATGACGTTAACCCCTGCCTCAAGTACATGGGGAACCACTTCTCCAACTGCCTGTGGAGCTGCAGCCTCTATAACAAGGTCAACGTTTTCCAACATGTCCTCCAGTTTAAGGGCAACTGTTCCATCAACCTGTGATGCCAGGTTTTCGGCCCTTTCTAAGTCTCTGTCGTAAAAAAAGTTCAGGTCAACGCCAAGCTTTCCCTCAACTGCGTAGTTGGTGATTATGTTAGCTATGGCGCCACAGCCAAGTATCCCTACCCTCATGAAATTCTTCCTTATACTTCCTCTTTGGTTATGGCTGCTGGTGTTTCGCGTACCTCAGGACTTATTAAGAGGATGTCACCAACTGCCTGAACCCTATCGTAGGATATGTCTATTGTTCCTTCTTCTCTAAGGGGGCGGATTTCATCATCTTCTGGGACTATTCTTATACTGGTTTTTATAACGTCTTTAAGGCCAACGTTCTTTTTATCAGCTTTCATTGCCACAGCTTTTAAGGTTGAAACTCTGCCCTTTTTTATGTTCAATATGACATCCTGGATTCTTCCGACGTACTTTCCACGTGTTGTGTACACATCCAAATTGTACAGGCTTGATAACTCCACCATTGTTTACACCTACCCTTTGCTTTGGTCTTTCATTAAAGAAGGTATTTCTTCAAATCTAATCCAAATTCAATGAATATATCTATTGAATATTAATTTAAAACATCTGTGTACTTAAAGTTTACTATGGAGGGGTTAGGACTACCTATTTTTCAATGAAAACATTGGAAAAAACATTGGAAAACTGAAAAGAATCTGAAGTGAAGAATGAATGGTGCTGAAGTTTTGAATCTACCCGGTAAAAGCAGTTGCAGATCATGGATCATACATGTTTGAAGTAGATACAGTGCACAGGGTTTCCAGGACCTCTAGGGTGTCTACAGGATAAACTAACCCTTTTAAACTCTGTAACAACAACCTTTTGTTTGAATAGGCATTGGTTACATCTGGGGCTGCAGGATACAACCTCAAATGCTTCACCATCGATCATCTCATAGTTCTTCATTCACACACCTACTTTGATATTGGGGAATTGATTCTGGAACCTATTAAATGTTGGTATAACTAAATGTTGGCATAGAACCTGTGATTTTATGAAGAATTCAATTGAAGACATTTGATGCCACTTTTCAGTTTTTAAGAGTTTTTTAGTCCTCATTAATTAAATAAAGGGTTAATATAATTTTTTTACAGAAAAAATTCAAAAAATAGCCAGATTTTTTCATGGTATGGGGGACAGTTTTAAATCCCTTGGTGAACTACTAATAATTTGAAGTTCAATTCCAAATAACAAATTCTTAAATGGATCCTTATTTAAAAGGAAATCATTGTAGATCATACCCTATTTATACAAGAATACTGTGAAATGCTTCAAAACCTGAATTGGATGGATTTGGATCTTTAATTTTTATTTTAATTCTATAAAATGATGATACAAAAGGAAATAAAACTTGAATTAATTTGATGGATGAATGCTAATTGATATCAACACGGTGATTGAATGTGGGATACTAGTAAAGATTACAGACTTCGCGTTGCAGAAAAATCAGTTGAACTCTTTATACGAACTGCCGAGGGAGCAAACCTTAAGGGAATCTGGAACAAAAGAAAATCCCTGAACTCTGCAAGGGACATGGTACCCGAGATACAGACACTCTACTACTCCTACCTGGAGCCAGATGAACTGGCAAAATCCCCCCAAATAAAGGATATGAAGGCAAAGGTTGCAGATATAGTGGATGCACTTGGAGGGGAGGGCTGGCAGAATGAATTCTTCAAACTGGTTAACAAGGATGAGAAGGAGAAACTCGAGGAATCCATAGCCAAAATGAAATTCGCGTTGAACACCATAAACGACATAGACAAACGTTTACTGTTGGGTCCCGTTAACGACCCTGTGGTGGGTATAGATATAAAAACCGGGGAAGTTGTGAGTATCATGAAACATCCTGTGGCAGATAAACTTCTCGTGTGCAATGTTAACGTTGGTGACAGGGCATTAACAGTTGTTACAAATGATTTAGCTGTTAAAGAGGGTAACCGGGTTGGAGTGTCCCTACTTCCACCAACAGGGTTTATGGGAATAACCAGCGAGGGAATGTTCCTGGGTGTGGGTGGAAATGTTTTGAAGGATGTTGAAGGCGAATTAGGCCAGCTGCCGCATGGATTCCCATTGGACGCCCTTAATGCAACCCGAAATCTTGTTGAAGAGTTTTTGAAGTGATAACTTTCAATTAATGAAGTTCAAAGGTTTCATTCTTCAAAGGTTTCATTCATTAAGTTCAAAAGCCCTCAAACCCTTTTTAAATCTTTTAAATGATATAAAACATTACTTTTAATTTAAAATATTTCACACGATTTAAATCTATTTTTAATGGATAAAATTCTTTTTCAGTGATAAGCTGTCCCTGAGGGTTGGCGTTCTTCTCACTAATTTTAACACCAATAAAAAAAGATAAAAGTGCATAAAATCAATAGAAAAATTATCATTTAGAATATTGTTCAGGTCACAAGCACTATTAAGAACATGAACTTGTAAATTAAAGTGGATGGCTTCTAATAAAATGGATGGCTTTTGATTGTAACGGTGTGTAATCATGGTGAAAATTGATTTTTACGGCGGAGTTGATGAGATCGGTGGGAACAAGATTCTGGTTCATGAAGCTCAAACATCACTCCTCCTGGACTTTGGAATGAGCTTCAACCAGGCAGGACTGTACTTCTCAGAATTTTTACAGCCAAGAAAAGCCAACGGAATCATGGACTTCATGGAACTTGGACTTCTACCTGAAATAAAAGGAATATACAGGGAGGATTACCTTAAGCACTGTGGAATGGAATGTTCAGATGAACCTGCAGTTGACGGACTTCTCCTGAGCCATGCTCATATGGATCACTCCGCCTACATACACCACCTGCGTGAGGACATTCCCCTCTACATGAGCGAGGAATCCCACCTGATCCTGAAGGTTTTAGAGGAAACAAGCACGGTTTCATTTGCAGACATACTCCATTTGAAGAGAGATTTCCACTTCGTCCCCAAGAAAACTGGTGAAGGCTACAAGAAGCTCAGTGGAAAGGACGCATTCATTGATAGGGAGATCAACACTGTTAAACCCTACGAAGCCTTTGAAATAGGTGATTTCAAGATTAAAAGTGCACCAGTTGACCATTCACTACCCGGGGCTGCTGCGTATCTACTTGAATCAGATGGGGGAATGACAGTTTACAGCGGAGACCTCAGGTTCCATGGAAGACATCCGGAAATCACCCAAAAATTTGTTAAGGAAGCTAAAAAATCTAATCCCAACGTGATGATGTGTGAAGGAACCAGGATGGGTGAGGAAAGAACTGAAACAGAGCAGGACATAGAAAACAGGGCCACTGAACTGATAACTGACTTCGGGGGTCCTGTCATTGTCAACTTCCCTGTGCGGGACCTTGACAGGCTTTTAACGTTTCACAACGTTGCTCGAGCTGCAGACAGAACCCTTGTTGTGAACCTCAAACAGGCCTACATGCTCAACCTCTTCAAGGGCAGAGGATACCCTGAAATAGATGAAGTGGCAGTTTACGTACCGCGAAGGGCCTGGGGATTACTGGGTGAGGATTCCTTTGCATGCTTCGATGGTCAGTGGATTTCCTCCTCTGAGATGGAACACGATTACGTGAATTCCCAGTACAAGAAATGGGAAAGGGACTTCCTGGAGTGGGAAAATACCGTAAACTACATGGACATGAGGGATGAACCCGAGAAGTACCTATTCCGTTGTGATAACTTCGAACTCAAGGAGTTAATCGATATAAAACCAGAAAACGGACTTTACATAAAATCAATGACAGAGCCATTTGATGATGAGATGATGATCAGTGAGCGAAGGGTTGAAAACTGGTTGAAACGCTTCGATCTCTGTCCAATGCACAAAATGCACGTCTCAGGCCATGCATCGGGTCCAGAGCTTATTGAGATGATCAGAGAGGTAGAACCTGAAATCCTGTATCCTATACACACAGAGCACAAGGAGATGTTCAAGGTGCTTGAAGATGATGGAATAAAGGTTGTTTATCCTGAAAGAGCCTAATTGTTAGATCCATCATATGTTTTTATCTAAAATACTTTCTATCATCTAATCATTTAATTTGTCATTTAATTTTGTAAAATAAATTACTTAATAAAATAAAAGGAAAAAAAAGGATTTAAATTTACTAAAATGCTAAAGGATGGTTTTTTTTAAGATTTAATAATTTCTGAGTTTAAATTCAGATGAACCTCATTAACTTGACACGTTCATCCAAACACCACGAGCTTGGTACGTGTCATATCCTCAACAGCATATTTAACACCTTCTTTACCCATACCGCTCATTTTAAAACCTCCAAATGGCATGTTGTCAGTTCTGAAGGTTGGTTGTTTGTTGATCATAACGCCCCCAGCTTCTATGGTCCTTGCAGCCTTAAGTGCATTTTCGATACTACTCGTGAAAACACCTGCCTGAAGTCCGTAAGGAGTGTTATTGGCGATACTGAAGGCTTCATCAACAGTTTCTGCCCTTATTATGGGTGCTACAGGTCCAAAGGTTTCATGGCACACCATATCCATACCAGGATCAACCATGTCGAGCACTGTAGGAGTGTAGAATGCGCCTTCCCTTTTGCCGCCCAGTAAAATCTGAGCCCCATTTTCCAAAGCATTTCCAACTGTTCTTGCTACGTTTATGGCTGCTTCCTCATTTATCAACGGTCCGATGTCTGTTTCAGGATCCATTGGGTCACCCATCTTAAGTTTCCGGGTTTCTTTAATGAGTAAATCAATGAATTCCTCTGCAACACCTTTTTGGACGATTATGCGCTTCACACCTATGCAAACCTGCCCTGCGTTGAGGTAAGCTCCTCTGGCTGTAGAAACTGCTGCTTTTTCAAGGTCTGCATCCTCCAGAACTATGATTGGATCGTTTCCACCAAGTTCAAGTGTTAACTTCTTCATACCTGCCCTGTTGGCTATGGCGTTACCTGTTTCAACGCTTCCTGTGAAGGAGACCTTGTTAACAATGGGGTTGGTTACAAGTTCATCCCCAACAACACTTCCCGGGCCGGTTACTGCGTTTACAGCACCATCTGGAAGGTGATGGCCCAGCACCTCTCCAAGTTTCAATGCTGCAAGTGGAGCTTCCTTTGAAGGTTTGAAAACCACACTATTTTTTGCTGCAAGTGCAGGAGCTATCTTATGCACTGCAAGGTTAACTGGATAATTGAAGGGGGTTATTGCAGCCACAACCCCCAAGGGTATCTTCATTGTAAATCCAAGGGCAGTTCTGCCACCTATACCTGCATCCATGGGAACTGTTTCACCGTAGATCCTTTTGGCTTCTTCAGCTGCCAGCTGCAGGGTTAGAACAGAACGTTTCATTTCATCCCGGGAATCCTTTATAGGTTTACCTGTTTCAAGGGTTATGATCCTGGAAAATTCCTCCTGTGACTTCAGAACAACTTCATAGACATCGTAGAGTATCCTTGAGATCTTACGGGCAGACATATCTCCAAGAACCTTCTTTGCCCTGTTTGCAGCTTCCAGAGCATTCTTAACATCTTCCCGGGTAGCTTCAGGAACTGTATCTATGGTCTCGTTGTTTGCAGGATTTTTAACATCTATCTTTTCATCCCTATCCACCAAACTTCCGTTTATAAACATTTTCATGTTTTAACTCCTTTTAACTACTGCAAATTAAGCATAACTCCATTTAATTAATGTAAATTTAAAGATATAAAATTAAAAAGTCCCAAAATTTATTAGTGAGATTAAAATAAAAAGAGATTATCTAGAAACTGAAAGTTTACGTCTCAAGTAGGAAAGTATTTTTTCAGATCCTGTATCTTTGAGGTTGTAGCATTTACATCGGTTTTGTTGATGTCATCTCCAATCCCTGCAAGGTAGTTCTTGTAAAAAACTGCAGCAGCAATTACTATTACAATCATCCCACCAAGAACCAGAATGAGTTCAGCTGAACCCTGTCCATTTTCATCTTTTATCATATTCATTTCCAACACCCTCATTTAATCTAAGAGACATTCTGCTGTACCAGATAATCACATGGCGAATAAAGACATGGCCAATGTTCCTGCCAGATAAAATATCAAGTACGAAGCAGGTACCACTCCCAATGCAAATTTGACTCCCTTTTTGGCATTTCCATACAAAACGATTCCCATTAATATACTGGCTATGACTGAATGTATGATGATGTACCCACTTGCAGCGGTGTAAGCTGCATCAGCCAGTGCATTTGCTTTACCCACTGATGCAATGAAGGAGGAGTAGGTCATTATCATTCCAAGTGCAAATGGTGCAGCTATAACCGCTGCTATCAAAAGGAACATCACTGACATCATAACGTTGGCCTTTCTTTCACGTTTCAACGCAAGTACAGCCCTTAAATCCTCTGCAACAGTTTCAATAACATCTGAAAGGCTTCCTCCAACCCTTCTTCCCTCAAGAATCATTCTGAATGTTCTGTCAAGATTTTTGGATTTCAAACGGGTTCCCATGGCTAAAAGTGCATCTTCAAAGCTGCTTCCTATCTTTATTTCAATGACGGATCGTCTCAGCTCTTCAGTTAAAGGTCCACTTCCCTGCTTTGAAATATCTTCCATTGCAGTTTCAATACCAACACCTGCTCTTAGGAGGGATGCAATCTGCCTCAGAAAGTCAGGGGTGCTTTGTTCTATTGCATCGACTCTTTTTTCCATTGCAAAGAACAACCATGCTAAAATTAGGGCAAAGGGTGCTATGAAACCTATTAATGCACCTAATATTGGGCTGATTCCAAGTACCATGAACAAAACAAATGTAAGTGCTGCTAAACCAATACCAAAAATAAGCATAAGAGTTATAATGTCAGATGCCTTAACGTAAATGCCCGCCCTTATGAGATTTTCCTGTACAAGAACCAGGTATTTGTCAGGCACCATGTCGTCTATAGATTGGGACAACGGTGACAATGCAGTGGGTATAATTGCCATTTTTTCACCTTTTTGAAATATCTAATTATTTTAGTATATTACTCATTCCATATATTAATATATCTACCTATATGTGTTCTATAGGATCAGGATTCATTGTTGATTTCCACATTCACGGCTTCAAGGCCCTAAAAAATTTAAAAGGTTAACTTATGGCTTAATTTGTTCAAAACATTTCCTCTATTGGTTATTTGGACCATGTCCTCAACACGAACTCCAAATTCTCCTTCAAGATAAATTCCTGGTTCAATTGTTACAATCATTCCTTTCTCAAGTGTTGTGTTATCCTTCTGAGATAATGATGGCATTTCATGAATTTCAAGTCCAACACCATGGCCTGTTGAGTGTATGTATCCCTCACCATAACCATACTCTTCTATCACATCTCTTGCAGCTTTATCAATTTCTGAAGTTTTCACGCCGGGTTTTATTGCAGAAACAGCTTTTTTATTCGCTTCAAGCACGATGTTAAATATTTCTTCCTGTTTATCTGTTTCTATAATTGTACGTGTGGTGTCAGATGCATAGCCATTGTAGACAGCTCCCCAATCAATAACAACGGGACTTTCAATTTCTGTAACTTGTGGGGTTCCGTGTGGAAGGCTGGATCTTTCACCCGATGCAACAATGGTTTCAAAGGAGGGTTTACTTGATCCGCGGACCATCATGTTGTACTCCAACTTTGCAGCAGCTTCATTCTCGGTTCCTGAAAACTCAACATCTTCAAAGGATTTTTCAGCAATTTCAAGGGCTTTTTTGATGTTTTTGATTTCATCTGGAGATTTAACCATTCTTGAAACTTCTATCAGATCAGTTATGTTTGCTTTAAAATTGTTTGACAGCTTTTTGTAGGTTTCAACGGTCATTGAACTTTCTATTCCAATTTTTCCCTTGAGAAGTTCTTTGATATCCTTCAGGGATTTCAACTCTTCAACTGGAACTTTGGAACTCTGGGAAGCATCTTCGATATCCAATTTGGATGTGAAAAGAACTGGTTCATCTTTTAATAAAAGCAAAGAAAAGCTTGAAGGGTTAAAACCTGTTAGGTAACGTATGTTTTCTGGTTTAACTGCTATCAATGCATCCATGTTTTTCTCATGCATGCTGTTGAGTATTCCTGATAATTTTCTGCTCAAAATTTACATCTCCATTTGTAAGTTTTAGATCAAGATGAAATGTTTTAAAAATTGAATTGTGCACACTTCACAGGTTTACTGTGCCTTTAGAGTATGGTTTAAAGATTGATTGCAATTTTAAATTGTAGTTTGGTTTAAAATTATTGTTTCTAGAATTATTATTTATGATTCAAAATTATTTATTTTAGTTATTTATTTTAGTTCAAAATATTTTTAGAATTACTTTTAGAGGTTTTTTAGGATTTCAGCTTTCATTTTGACCATAACCTCATCTGAAACCCTTTTTTCTACGGGCTGGGGTATGTAACCGAAGTCCGGATCTTCAAAGGAAATCCCTGCAAATTCAACCTTTGTCTTGTAACGGGGTATGAAATGCCAGTGAACTTCAGGGTTGGGAATTTCGTTCCTGAAGCTTGCATTTTTAAAGCAGCTCCAGTTGTAGAGTGTGGGTCGGAACGCTTCGTCCAGTGAACCTTCCAGTTTCTTGACGGTTTCTGCAAAATCTGCCCATTCACAGGTTTCAAGTTCAGCCAAGTTTTTACATTGCCTCTTCAAAGCAACAACACAGGTTCCAAGGTACCTCTGGCTTGGAGCAAGAAATATTTTCCAGCAGTCTGTTTCATGGATTAATTCACCGTAACCTCCATCTAACTGACAATATTCGCATTTGCTTACCATAAAAATCTCTTCTAAAATCTGTGTTCCATCATTTTTCAGTACACATACTAGATCTGTTTCTACCTTTTGTAGGCTTCAAGATTTTAAGATTTGCCCCACGGGTTTGCCTCCAGATTTATCCCTCCCACAAGATTTTAGGTTTAACTCCAGATTTTAGGTTTAACTCCATGATTGTTTCCTACGATTTAAAGGTTCACATCCATTTTCAGAACCCTCTTTTTTGGGATTTACATGGTTTTAGGATTATTAGGTGGAATCAGTCAGTGTTTTGTGTTTTTTTAATCTGGGTTGAAAAAATTTTATAGTGGAACCTCCAAATAATTGTTAACAGCATCTCACTCTCAGGAACTTCAGGGAACTGCTGAAAAAAGGAGTTGATTCGTTAATGGTTGAGGCTGGTGGTAGGGTAACTGGATCTGAACTTCGAAAATTCGTTGCACCAGAATTTATTTTTGGTAACGATGCCAGATTGCTGGTAGGGCGTTACGCAAGAAATTTCAGTGGCAGAAATGTTTTTGTAGTCACTGATCCTGGTGTTATGGCTTCTGGATGGTTGGAGGATGTTACAGATTCCTTGAATGACGGGGGACTTCATTACACCACATATTCTCATGTAAATCCCAATCCAAGGGTTGAAGATGTTATGGAGGGGGCTGAGATCTACAGGGCGGAAGAATGTGATGTGATCGTTGCAGTGGGTGGAGGAAGTCCCATGGACTGTGCAAAGGGCATAGGTATTGTAAGCTCCAACAAGAAACACATAACTGAATTTGAAGGTGTTGATAAGGTTGGATTACCTGCACCTCCCCTCATCTGTATCCCAACAACGGCAGGTAGCTCTGCAGATGTGTCACAGTTTGCAATAATATCTGACAGGTCACGACACCTTAAAATGGGTATAATAAGCAAAACACTTGTCCCGGATGTTGCCCTCATCGATCCAGTTACCACAACAACCATGCCCTGTGACATGACTGTTCAAACAGCCTTCGACACCTTGAGCCATGCCATGGAGTCTTATGTATCCAATGCAAGTTCTGCTGTGACAGACCTCCATGCATTGGAATCTATTCGACTTGTGAGCTCAAACATCATCCCTGTAATATCTGATCCTGAAAACCTCAATCTAAGAACGAATCTAATGTTGGCAAGTCTTCATGCAGGTCTGGCATTTTCAAATGCAAGTTTAGGACTTACCCATGCAATGGCCCATAGTCTGGGTGGATCAATGGATCTGCCCCATGGAGAATGCAATGCCATCCTAATGGAACACGTTGTGAACTTCAACTTTCAGGCAGAACCAGAACGTTACATGGAATTGGCCCGGACAATGGGACTTAACACAGACAAAGAAGTAAAACCAGAACTCATCAAAGGAATAAATGACCTTAAAAAAAGAGTGGGTCTTGATAAAAGCCTTAAAGATTTTGGTGTTGATGAATCTGACCTGGATGAACTTGCAGATGTAGCTATGCTTGATCCATGTATCGTTACAAACCCACGGAAACCATATAAGGATGAAGTTGTGGAGGTATTTAGAGATGCCCTTTAACGATGCTGAATTGAAAACCCTGCGTGAGAAGATCATTGGCCTTGGAGAATCATCCATAAGGAAGAGTTACTATCCCGAGCTTCGAAAAAGACTTGATGAGCTTGAAAGGTTTAAATCATTGTTAGATGAGAGTAACGATGCCATTTTTCTCATTGAAATCCCTTCAGGACGTTTTGTAGATATCAACAAAGCTGCTTCCAGGCACCTTGGATACTCAACAAAACATCTTCTAAACATGTCAATGGGGGATCTGGTGGTTTCATGTGACAGAAATCGTCTCAAACAATTGTTTAAGGACCTGGTGGATGGTGGAACATCTAAGGGAAAACAGAACATAGTCACACACCTGAGGGATGTTTCAGGTTGGGAGATACCCTTTGAAATAAGCGTCACTGTGGTTAAGTTCAGTTATGAAGTTTACATGGTAATGGTTGCCCGTGACATAACCGAACGTAAGGAAGCAGAGGATAAAATAAAAGCGTCCCTTGAAGAAAAGAACATCCTCCTCATGGAAATTCATCACCGTGTTAAAAACAACATGCAGATAATTTCAAGCCTTCTAAGTCTTCAATCAAGGTACATAACCGATGAAGATGCCCTTGACGTGTTCAAGGACAGTCAGAACCGTGTGAAATCCATGGCAATGATACATGAAAAGCTTTACATGTCAAGAAACTTCACCAAGATAAACTTCGGTGAGTACATCAAGAACCTGACAACCTACCTCTTCCATTCTTACGTTGTGGATCCAGATACTGTAAAACTGGTTGTGGATGTTGAGGATGTTAATCTAGGAATAGACACAGCAATACCCTGCGGGCTCATAATCAACGAAGTTGTGACCAATTCCATTAAGTATGCCTTCCCAGGGGATAGATGTGGTGAGATAAGTATCAAACTCTGGGCTGAAGATGAAAACATTATTCTTGAGATTTCAGATGATGGAGTTGGAGTTCCGAATGATTTCAACATCCTTGAAACCAAAACACTGGGATTACAACTCATATATACTCTCGTAAAACAGCTTGACGGAACCATAGAACTCATACCTCATGATGGAGCCAAATTCATAATATCCTTTAAGGAACTTAAATATAAACAAAGGATATAGGTTTAAATGAGTATGGGCTTTAAGAGGGTGTGACTTTAGAAGGATTATAGAACTTTATAAGAAGTATGGGACTTAGAAGGACCATAAGACTTTAAAAGGACCATAAAGCTTTAGAAGGAATATACAAATTTAAAAGAAAATTAACTTGAAAATAAACCTTTAAAATAAATATTTTACACTTCAAGAAAATATTTTTTATTAAGAACTCATTAAGAACCTAATTTTTTTATTAAAACTCATTTAAAACCTATTTTTTTAAGAAAAAATCATTAAGATATTATTTTTTTTTACTAAGAACTCATTAATGATACTGAATGAATTTTGTCATATGATCGGGGAAATCATTATAAGTGATAAGTTACGTCTTCTATAAGTATGGTAAAATTCACAGCCCATGAAGTCAGGGATATAATCATTTCAATGACGGTTATTGCAGCAATATTCGCCTACCTCTTCAGCATGGGAAGCAGTAACATTCTTGAAAGTGTGATGTACCTCATTCCGGCCACTTTCATTGCAGTAGGGCTTGGATTCGTACTCCATGAACTCGCACATAAGTTCGTTGCAATTCACTACGGATTTCAGGCAGAGTTCAGGATGTGGATCCAGGGACTGCTGCTTGCAATTATAACAGCTGCATTCGGATTTGTTTTTGCAGCTCCAGGAGCTGTTTACATTCAGGGAGAATACATCTCAAAGGAAGAAAACGGTAAAATATCCATTGCAGGTCCCCTCACAAACATCTGCCTTGCAATCCTATTCATGACACTCCTGCCAATGGTTTCAACATCACCAACGGATATTTTAAGTTACGAGATCTCAACCATCATCATTCTGGGATTTGCAATCAACAGTTTCCTGGCATTCTTCAACCTCGTACCAGTAGCTATACTGGACGGTGCGAAGGTGATAAAATGGAATCCTGTCATATGGGGAATAGTGACTGTTGTTGCCCTAATTTTAACTGTAAAAGCATTTTTAACCCTTCAAGGTATGGGAATTTAATGGAGATTAATTTCAACCTTAGAATACCCTTAAATTTCCTTTAATATTTCCAAAGAAATGATGGGGTAATTCATGTCCATAGGGAAGGTATCCCTTTGGGAAGGTATCCTTGAATTTTGTCCTATCCTCTGCTTCCCAATGAAGGATCGGTGCGCTACCAAAAAACCTACCAAAAAATTTTAAGACATGAATACTAAAGCTAATCCAAAGGATAGATCCCATAAACGATATTTGCTTTAGAGAATTTATTAAAGATAAACAGGTTTTACGTGATTAAATGTTTCAAGAGGTTCCAATAAAATATTTTGGATGCACACACAGGTCCGTCGCCCCTGAAGACACTATAAAAAATGTTGAAGGAAAATTGAAGACTGCAGGTGTTAAAAGAGTTGCAGATATAACTCACCTGGACCGTTTGGGGGTGCCTGTCTACTCTGCAATACGGCCAATGGCTGCAGATGGTGCTGTGAGCATATATGCCGGTAAAGGCGCTACAAAAACACAGGCAAAGGCATCTGCAATGATGGAATCATTTGAAAGGTACTCTGCTGAGATTCAGGACTCAGACAGGGATAAGATGGTTTCAGGACTTTTTGAAGAGATTGACGCTGCAGTGGATCCAAGGTCCCTCATACTCCCAAACCAACAGTTCAACCCGGAATCCAGGATAGAATGGGTTAAAGCTATGGATTTAAAGGATGAGACTGAGCACATGGTCCCTGCAAATGCTGTTTATCACCCCTACAATCTCAAAGACAGTTTGAAGCTCTTCAAATCCAACACCAATGGTCTGGCATCTGGAAACAGGATTGAGGAAGCAGTTTTCCACGGCATGATGGAGGTTGTTGAAAGGGATGCATGGAGCATATTCGAGGCCCACCGTAGTTTGAAACCTGAAATAGATTGCAGTGAAGCTGAAAATCCACTTATAAATGGTTTGATCCAGAAGTTCAGTGATGCAGGCATCAACGTGAAACTCATGGATCTGACTGCAGATATAAAGATATCCACCATAGCTGCGGTTTCAGATGATCCTGTTCTCAAAGACCCTGCACTCTTAACGTTAGGTGTTGGAACCCATCTAGACCCTGAAATAGCAGCTATTAGGGCTTTAACTGAAGTTGCACAGAGCAGGGCAACCCAGATACACGGAACAAGGGAAGATACCGTCAGAGCGGTTTTCATGAGAAAGGCAGGATACGAACGCATGAAACGTATCAACAAGCACTGGTTTGGGGATTCAAAGGAGATCATAGGTCTTTCTGAAATTAAAAACAGGTCAGGATCTTCCTTCAGGGAAGATATAAACACGGCTTTGAAGATGCTTGGAAACTGCGGATTCAAAAATGTTCTTTATTCTAATTTAACCCGTTCCAACATAGGAATACCTGTTGTAAGGGTTATAATTCCAGGCTTAGAGGTTTACTCCGTTGATACTGAACGGGCAGGAAAAAGACTGGTTTAAGAAGAAAGAGGGGTTTAACAATCTATTCAATCTTGGGTCAGTTCTGGATAAAAGATTCCCTTTAAGCTTCACATCTCCAATTCTAATTCAATTCAAAATTTATTCAAACTTACACGTAGTATTAACAGTGTCTGCAAGGAGGATATGAAATGAAATGGTATACAGTCTTATTCCTAATTGTTTTGGTCGTTTTATCAAGTTTATCAGTTTACAAGGCATTAACACCCCAAACTTACAGTGATAATGGGGTTTCCTTCAATTATCCAGGTACATGGAACCAGCTTTCTGCAAAGGACTGGAACATAAACTCCACTTCATCAAGTCCAACCATAGCAGTTGTTGGAGATTCCAACAACGCCCAGAACAGCAGTTACGTAACTATGGTAACGGTACAGAAGACCAATCAGTCTGGGACACTGGACGAGATAGTTGCAGCAAGCAAGGCGGATCTTCAGAAGGATAAGAAAGCCGTAATGATCTCGGATAAAAACATCACAGTCAACGGAGTGAAGGCCCATGATGTGCTTTACAACGTTACAATGGGTGGTGTTAAGAAAGAGGTACGTTTAGTTGTTTTAGCTAAAAACAACACAGTTTACTCGTTAACGTTAAGTGCACCTGATTCAGAATTTGCCAACCAGAAGGAAAACTTTGACATGGTAGTTAAAAGCTTCAATGTCACTGGAAAACAGGAAAATAATTCTTTAAATGATCTGTTCAATAATCTAATTTGAAATTCTTCTACAATTTATTGAAATACCCTTTTTATCAACTTTTTTTTAATTTTGAATCATCAAAGGTTTTTGAATCATCAAATGGGAACTACTTTGTGATCTAACCACCTGTTATTATGGTTATTTTTTGTTTTAGTTAATTGTAAATCCTTACGTGGCCTTTAATATTTAAAAAGGATTTAACTTGTTGCGTGAAGTGCTATCAATAACTATTTTCCCAGATTGTCTAACATTAATCATTGAACAGCTAAACAACTGAATTATTTAACATTTTTTAATCAATGCTTAATATTATGAAATAATTACAGCTTAAATCCATTTTATCTTCAATTCTTTTAATAACTTTTAGATAAATTTATTAATTCTGATTTTCAGAAATAATAATGACATTAGGGATTACTATGGGGAGGATCAGCATGAAGCGATATATTTTTTTAGTTTTGGCAATTTTAGCAGTTGTGGTTTTTGCATCGGGATGTACAACATCAACCAATCAAACCTACAATGAAAGTGGTGTTTCCTTTGATTATCCAATGGGCTGGACCAAGTTATCTGCAAGTCAGATGAGCACAGAGGTTGAGGGAGCTGCACCAATGGTTGCAGCAGTGGCAGATGAGGACAGCATTTCAAACAACACCTACCAGACACTTGTAGCCGTCCAAAAAACCAACAGCACAGGAACTTTAGACGAAGGAGTTTCAGCAAGTAAATCTGCACTTCTAGGTGCTGGTGCTGTGGTGGTATCAGAATCAAACCTCACGGTTGACGGATCCACTGCCAGGGAATTCACGTACACCATGAAAATAGGTTCAGTGGACAAGAAGGAGAGCATAATCATCTTTGAGAAAAATAACTACATCTATGCAATAACACTGAGTGCAAAGGCTTCAGACTTTGACGGTCAGAAGGAAAACTTCGACATGATAGTTAAAAGCTTCAAGGTAACCTAGACGGGGGTGGACGTTCAGAATTCATTCAAGGAGAAAATTAACCTTTCTCCTATTTTTTTTACTTTTTTTAAGGGCTTTACATGTTTTTGTATTGGATTGCACAGTTAAAAATTCAAGATAAATTCAACAGTGGATTTAAAATAAATTTAAATAAATTCAAAATAAATTCAAAACTTAAATTTATAAAGGATACACAGGGATAGTAAAATAAAAGGTTTTTTATAATTCATCATTGAAAGAGATTGAATCATGAGAATTTAAATAATATCTCTTTTAAAAAATATCCACGAGATTTAATGATACTATTTGATTTTGGATATGCTTATCTGGATTCAAATTTTAAAACTTAATTCTGATTTTTATACGCGGTGTAATAAAATGAAACAGGTAATAGTTATGAGGGCTGATCTCAAGATGAGCCGGGGTAAAATCGCTGCACAGGCATGTCATGGCAGTTTAGGGGCCTACAAAAGGGCCAGTGAAAATTCCATAAAGAAATGGGAAAGGGAAGGCGAAAAAAAGGTTGTTGTAAAGGTCGAAAGCTTGGAGGAGCTTTTCGAGGTTCATGAGCTTGTTAAAGCAGCAGGAATAGCAAGCTGTCTTGTAAGGGATGCAGGGCACACTGAAATACCCGAATCAACCATAACTTGCCTTGGAATAGGTCCTGATGAGGATGAAAAGATAGACAAGATAACCCAGGAGCTGAAACTCCTGAAATAATAATGATATTATTGAGAGTTGAAACTTTAGGGAGTTGAAACTCCTTACAAATGATGATCCATTATAAATTGTGTTAAAAAGACTAAATTTAAGGGTTTATATTAAAAGAATTATATTAAAAGAATCTAACGAAGGTATTCATCATGGACTGGCTTGTGAAGGTTGGAGGCAGTTTGTTTCCTGAGGATGCTGCAGAGCTCTGCAGGGCCCTTGTTGGCACGTCTTCAATGGTTGTGTGTGGTGGAGGTGTTCTTGCAAACACGCTCCGAAACTACGATGCTAAGTTTCACTTCTCAGACACTGCAAACCATAAGAGTGCCATAATGTGTATGGACATCCTGGGAACCCTTGTTGCAGACAGGGTTGAGGGTGCAGAGGCAGTTCAATCCCTCGAAGATGCTAAAAAACTGGTTGATGTGGGTAAACTCCCTGTTTTGTTGCCTTCAAAGCTTCTTGAGTATCTGGACCCCCTTGAGCACTCCTGGAGGGTTACATCAGATTCCATATCATTTTATATATCAGATCTTCTAAAAGCCAAACTATTAATAGCAACAGATGTAGATGGTATATACACGCGTGAACCATCCATGGATGGTGCGAAACTTATAAAAAATATAAGTGCTAAAAAACTACTGAATTTTGGTGAAACATCAGTTGATGAATTTTTACCCGAGCTTTTACTTCAACACAAATCACAGTGCTATATTGTAAATGGTAAACACCCTGAGAGGGTTCTATCTTTAATTGAAGGTAAAAGCGTTTTACATACACTCATTGGAGGTTATTAAATGGAGAAAATAGAATGTACATCTTGTAAACAGGAAATATCCCCTGTGGAAAACTACGTGAAATTCCAGTGCCCTGAATGCGACAGGATACTGTACAGGTGCCAGAAATGTAGGACATTCGGACACTTATACAAATGTGAATGCGGTTTCAAAGGCCCATAAGTTTGTACATATTACAAATTTAATTTTTACTGGAGGAATCTAAGATGGGAGAAGTTGTAGCAACAATAAAATTAATGCCTGAAAGTCCTGATGTTGATCTTGAAAGTATCAAAGCAGAGATAGGAAAATCAATACCAGAAAACACCGAACTTCACAAGATCGAGGAAGAACCAATAGCTTTCGGTCTTGTAGCCCTCAACGTAATGGTTGTAGTGGAAGATGAAGAAGGCGGTACAGAACAAGCTGAGGAAAACTTTTCCAAGCTCCCAGGTATAGCAAGCATAGAAGTTGTTGACGTAAGAAGGTTGATGTAAAACCTTTTTGGGGTATTCATCTGAATATCCACAACAAAACTTTTTTTTGAAGATATAAACGATTTTTAACATTTATTTTAGCATAGAATCCTCTTTTTCCTGATATTTAAATTTAAAAACTAGTTTTTAAAACTTATTTTAATTAAAACTTATTTTAACATCAAATCACCCCAATCCTAAAAATCAATTTTTAGTGAAACCCCAGGTTCTAACTGCAACAAATAAATAATACTATTTTAAATATTAATATTATATATAATATTACTAATTAAGTGAATAATTAATATAACTTCTCCAGCGCCACGATTCAAAACTTCAAGCTGGACTCTTGTTGAATGATTTGGGTGTTAAAATTGTGGGAAATCATACTTGTATGTTTTTTAGGGGTGATTTGTGGAACTGTCACAGGTTTAATCCCTGGAATCCATGTAAACACAGTAGGTGCATTTCTCTTCACGTCCTCTGCATTTTTATTAACCTTCATGTCCCCAGAAGTTCTTGCAGTGTTCTTGCTTTCCATGTCCATATCCCATGCCCTTCTTGAGTTCATCCCCTCCATGTTCCTTGGTGTACCTGATGAGGGAACTGTGCTGTCCATCATGCCCGGTCACTACTTCCTGCTCCAGGGAAAGGGTAAAGAAGCTATAAGGCTTGTTGCAGTTGGAGGATTCGGATCCATACTGGTCACCATCCTCCTTCTGCCCCTTTTCATGATTATACTGCCTCCCCTTTACACCTGGCTTAAGCCCTACATCTGGATCATCCTTTCAGGGGTTGTGATCTACATGTTCATACGCCTCAGCAGTGACATGATATCACTTCTATGGGCTGTGCTTCTTTTTTTGTTATCTGGTGTTATGGGATGGGTTATGTTCAGCACACCCATTTCTTCAAACGTTTCACTTCTCTGTATGTTCACGGGCCTTTTCGGTGTGAGCACCCTCCTCTACAGCATGTCCCAGAGTTCGGTTGTTCCAGAACAGAACAGTTTCCACAACTTCCAGTTCAATGGAACGGTTCTCAGGGGAGTTTTTGCAGGGGGAATTGCAGGAACCATCCTTGGATTTTTACCGGGAATGGGGCCGGCCCAGGGAAGCATACTCGCCCAGGAACTCAGTGGAGGAGGGGATTCAGGTGAAAATAGGGATGGATTTCTCGTTGCAATGAGCGGGGTCAATGTTTCAGATGCACTCTTCTCACTCATAGCCATCTACCTCATTGGAAATCCAAGAAGTGGTATTGCAGTTTACATAGACAAACTCATCCAGGTATTCGACTTCAACCATCTTCTGCTCTTCATATTCGCATCACTCACTGCAGTTTCCCTCTCCCTGATCCTATGCCTGAAGTGCGGAGATCTTGCAGCAGAATCCATAGAACGCATAGACTACACAAGGCTTTCCTGGGCAGTGATCGTACTTATGACATTCATTGTGGTTCTTTTTGCAGTTATGGAACATTCCAACGTTCCCTTCATACTCATGGTCTATGCTACTGCAGTTGCACTGGGGCTGCTTCCCCACTACATTGGTGTGAACAAATCAAATCTGATGGGGGTTTTAATAGTTCCTGCAATCATCATCTACATGGGAATGGGCTAGAACCCTTTGGAGCTTGGTAACTTAAAAAAACTAATGAATAAATTTAATTTAAACTGATTAAAGTAATTCAATTTTTCATAAAATTTAGGTATAACAAAAGATTTAACTGGAATTGTTTTAAAGATGATTTTTCAAATAAAATTCTAAATGACCACGATATCACTGCACATGTCCCTCACTGCATCCTCAAGATCGGCGGTTTCCACACCTGGAAATGCATCGATGATGCAGATATCAAATCTTTCATCCAGAATGTTTTTAAGCTCCCTGAGATCTGCAGAGTAAACCTCGAAGTTATCACCAAGTGCAACCGGGGTTTCAGGGGAACTCCAACTTATTCCCTCCAGTTCCTCCAGGTTCTCAGGGATTTTCACTGGGAATCCATTGACCTCCAGGTTCATGGCTGCTGTTCTTGCTGCAGGGTACCAGAGATCGTTGAAAACAACTTTACTTGCCCCTGCCTTTAAACATGCAATACCAAGGGTTCCAGGGCCACAGGTGCAGTCGAGAACACTTGCATTAGGGTATCTGTCAAGGTACTTCATGAGAATGCTCACCTTAGGAGATGTAGGTCTTGGAAATTCCACATGTATCTCGCCCTGGGCCTTGTAGATAGTCAAGGCCCCGTAAGGTGTTTGAACCACGTCGCATCGCATGTCACAGCCTGCAATGAGCTGGTAAATTTGGGGATCTGAACTGGAATCCTTCAAACCCACAGTTTGAGTTATACTACCTTTTAAAACTCCTTTAACTTCTGGAACTTCCTTCAGAATCTTCTCTGCAACTTCTTGAGGAATATCGTCCACCAGTATCACCAGAGAATCCTCAGGGAGGTGAGGTGCTGTTACTGTGGGATATGCTGGGGTTATCAGGGGAACACATGCATTTCTGAGGGTTGTTTTGCTGTCCCTAACATCTGCTTCCATCATGATCTTGAGGACGTGGGCCATGACCACGTCAAGATGTCTCCTACCGCATATGCAGCTTCCAAAATCAGCATCAAGGTTGTCCAGATCCACCTGCTCTGCCAGTGGTTTGAACTTCTTCAGGTTCCAGTTTTGGCAAGTATCACATGGACTGTAAAGTGTTCCAATGGCTTCCAGAACATGCTTTGAAGGTGTTATACAGTCAGCTCTGCAGCGACAGCCAATGTACATATGCTTAAATATTGGATACTTTATATAAATAGATGAGTCTTATGAAAGATAAACGTAAAGAGATACTCAGGGATCTTCTCGGGGAATTTGCTGCAGATGATGATGAGCCTAGAGAAGAAAAAGAGGAGATTCCTAAGAGAGTAAAGGAAAAAGAGGAATCAGCGGATGACAATCTTGAAGAAAAACTTTTAAACCTGACTAAAGTCTCTAAATCGGCTAAGAAGCCGAAGAAGATCAAGAAGGTTTCCAATGTCTTCAAGGCAGAGATAGTTGAGGAAGGTTTGATACCCACCTACAACGTCAGTGTTCCTAAGTTCTCAGAAAAAGAAAAAGCACTCTTCAACGAGGTCAGGGAAAAACTCGTTGAGGTTGCAGTTTCACAGGGTGAGGAGTTCAGGCTGGATGAGGATTCATTCACAGGGGAAGTGAAGGAATTCCTCAGAATGAAGGGAGCAAGGGATGTTGACAGACTTGCTGCTCAAATATCCCAGGAAATGCTTGGTTATGGTAAGCTGGACCCCATGATAAAGGACGATGACCTTGAGGAGATCATGGTCATAGGATCAGGGAAAAACGTCTTTGTTTATCACAGAAAATTGGGAATGATGATGACCAACGTCGTCTTTGAGGATGATGACGAGATAAAGGGCATAATCGATGTTATAGCCAGGCAGGTCAGCAGAAGAATAGACCAGCAGACACCAATCATGGATGCAAGGCTCCAGGATGGTTCAAGGGTGAACGCAACCATACCTCCTGTGTCTGCTGACGGTTCAACCCTCACCATAAGGAAGTTCAGAAAGGATCCATTAACCGTCATCGATCTCATAAACTTCAAAACCATGTCCTCACACCTTGCAGCGTTCCTTTGGGTGTGCACAGATGGAATGGGTGTAAAGCCATGCAACGCAATAATAGCTGGAGGTACAGGTTCAGGTAAAACAACCACCCTGAACACTGTGGCTGCATTCGTACCTCCCCGTGAAAGGATAATAACCATAGAGGATACACTGGAGATTCAGATTCCACACAGCCACGTTCTCCGTATGGAAACCCGCCCACCAAACATTGAGGGTAAGGGAGAACTCACAATGGACACACTGGTTAAGAACTCCCTGCGTCAGAGGCCTGACAGGGTGATCGTTGGAGAGGTCAGGGGTAGCGAAGCAGTAACCCTCTTCACAGCTTTGAACACAGGACACTCTGGTATGGGTACACTTCACTCAAACACGGCCAGGGAAACTATAACAAGGCTTGTTAACCCTCCAATGAACGTTCCAAACATTATGATACCTGCCCTTGACTTCATAATAATGCAGAACAGGATGTACAGGCCTGAAGGTGGTTCAATAAGGAGGATCACCGAGGTTGCAGAGATTGTTGGTATGGAAGAAGGAAACGTACAGCTCAACCGTGTTTTCGAATGGAACAACGTTGCTGATAAAGTTGAATACGTTGGAATTGCAAGTCAAACCCTCAGGGACATAGCTGAACTCCGTGGAATAGGAATAACAGAGATTGAGGAAGAAATAGAGAAGAGAAGACTTGTACTTGAGTACATGGCAGACAACGATGTTCGTTCAATAGAGGATGTTGGATCCTTCATAAACAACTACTACAAGGATCCAGATGGAGTACTGGACATGGTGCTTTAGGATATCCCATTGAAGGTATCCTACCCTATTATGGCTACATTAATATTGAATGAGCCATAATATATTATGGAAGAAGTTGAGGGAATAATAAATTCAAAGCCTTGAGATTTATAAGTGACTGGTGATAAGATGGTTTTTGATGGGTTCAAAAAATTTTTCAACAGAATTGGTGGAGTAACTGTAGATTCAAGTAGGAAAGTTGGTGAAGGAGTTTCTGCACCAGTGGACAGGTTGAACAGCAGACGATCTGAGGGAAGGATTCCCCATGATGAAAGCTCCTCTGAAAGATCTTCTGAGGCTGAATCCCCAAAGAAACTATCCATGAAAACCTCAAGTATTACTGAGGGCTTGAGAAGAAGTTCAAAACCAAGACGTTCTCAAAGAACCATAGAACGCAGGCGAATGGACAAGGATGAGATAGAAATATTCAAGGAACTCGTTGATAAGAAGTACCAGCGTGGAACTAAGGAGAAGGAAGTCCAGGAAGACCAGGCTAAAAAAGCAGCTTACACCAAAGCTTCACTGGAAGAACTTCTCAAGGATGAGGAAAAGGAGGGAGTGGATCCCAAACTGATAATGGTTATGGGTGGAGTTTCCTTTGCACTTGTAGTTGTTATAATGGTTGTACTGGGCTTTGGAATAGAGATCGGCCTAGTGTTCGGTCTTGCAATCTTCATGATGTCCGTGGTGATCATCTTCCTTCCAAACCTGCAGAAGGGTAAACGGTCCAACGAGGCTTCAAGGGAACTTCCATATGCATTGAGGCAGATGGCAACGGAGTTAAAGGCAGGGCTGGGTCTTCACGACAGTATGAGGTCAGTTGCAATGTCCGGCTATGGTGCACTTTCTGAGGAATTTGCAAGGACACTCGAGGAAATAAAATACGGTGAAACAACAGAAAAAGCTCTGGTTGACATGAGTGAAAGGATACAGTCTGAAGGACTTAGTAGGGCAGTTCATCAGATAACAAGAACCCTTTCAAGCGGTGGAGATCTATCAAAAACCCTTAACGTTATAGCTGAGGACACATCCTACGAAATGAGGATGAAACTTAAGGACTACGCTCAGAAACTCAACTCATTCACCATGATATACATGTTCATAGCCATATTAGGGCCTGTTGTATGTTTGATCATGATAATTGCAGCTTCAACAGTCATGGGACCGTTCATACCACCTATACTTCTCCTGATCATGTACCTCTTCATGTTCCCAATGGTGGTGGCATTCATGGCCTTCATGATAAAGAGGCTGGAACCGCAGATTTAAACGGTTCCTGAAGTATTTTAATTCTTATTTAGTTATTTTAATTCTTATTTCTATTTAATTCTTATTTCTATTTAATTCTTATTTCTATTTAATTCATATTTCTATTTAATTCATATTTCTGCTGTTATTTTTAATTGGTTTAATCTTAAACTCTTTTTTATCTTCAAACTCTTTATCTTCAAACTTCCTATTTTTAGGAAGTTCTTATCCGGATTTTATTCATAGGTCTGATAATAAAAACATAAAAAATCTTTCTAAAACTTTTCTAAAACTTTTCTAAAAGTTTCTAAAATCTTTTATTCTAAAATCTTTTAAATAATTCAACAATTCCCTTTTAATCTTCACTATGCCTCAATAATTAAAATAAAGATCTTAGTTAAAATCATATCCTGTAGGGGCTTTATCCATGGTGGGTTTATCCTATGAGATCTGGACTTTATGTTATGGTGTGTGTTGTGTCAATTGGTGCCCATTTGGTCTGTACTGTGTACTGCCCTAGAACTGAAACAGTGATGGACTGAGGAACAGGGAGGGGGTGTGGTTGTGGATAAATCTTTAAAAATTAGTGGCCAGATTGAATATTAAAAGAAGGATTAATTTAATGGAAGATCAGATTACTCCAATGTATTTAATGAACTCAAGGCAGATGATAAGTGCAAGTGTTGTTGATACGAAGGTGAAGTCCGTCATTCCAACTTTATTCTTTGCAGTGTAAATATCTGATTCCTCGCTGTAACCACGGCTCAGCATGCTGAAGTAAACAGTTTCGCCCTTTTCAAAGGCTCTGAGGAACATCATGGCTATTGTGTAGGCAACCTGCTTCAGCCTCCACATGTAGGCTGTTTTTTTGCTGAAGATGTCGAAGTTCCTGCTTGCCTGGGCATGTCTTATCCTCTGAAGCTCATCGTAGAACATGAAGAGGTACCTTATGAAGAGGCTGAATATCATCGCCAGGTCCCTGGGCATTCCAAGCTTCTTGAATGAGTCAACAACCTCTTGCATAGGGCTCAGGGATGATAAAAGAACGATGCTGGTTAAACATACAATCAGTCTGGATATAAGGAGTAATCCGAAGGCCAGTCCCTGGGCTGTTACGTGTATGCCCAGTGGCAGTGTGTAGATAACTGTACCTGCATGTACGAAGGGTTGGAATATGGCTATGGCCCCACCAAATGGGAGAATTAAGAGTATCTTTATGAATGAATCCTTGAAGGAGAGTTTTGAAACGTAGATAAGGACCATGAGGTAAATCTCCATGAGCACCAGTATGAAGATGTCTGTGGTGTAAACTGCGTAGACTATTATGGCCAGTAACATCACCAGTTTGACCCTGCCGTCCAGATTGTGGAGGGGGCTGTTTTGCATTGTTATACGTTCGAGTTCACTGATGGATTCAAGGCCGCTCATGTTTTTTCATCTCGTACATCTTCTTTTTTGTTGGTTTTCTCTTAGTGGAGGATTTTTGTATATTTTATACCTTTTTAAAAAAATTTTAAAAAATTTAAGGTATCCCAAAAAGGGATACGTAGATTTATTCAGATGCTTCTGGAGGGTTTCTTCTCTTAAGAATTTCGGCTATAACGTAACCAAGTCCAAGGGTGATGAGAACACCCACGATCAAAGCAACTATTCCCGAGAATTGATTTTCACCGAATGCAGGAATTATGTAATCTGGAAATGGGGACTCATATATTCCTGATTCATCTGCTGTGCCAACTTGTTCCGCGGATTTTTCAAGCCCATCTGGGTTGGATGAAGCTATGAATGGTGCAAGAATAGCTATGATAACACAGATAACCAAACCCACCATCACGAGTTTTTTGTCGTTAGGATTCATTTTGATTCCACCTCGCTTGACTCTGCCTTGAGATCTCCTGTTTTTTTCCTGTTCCAGGCAAGGAGATCAGGTCTGAGTTTTTCAAGGGCTAGTATAACAACCACGGTTAAAATGGCTTCTATAACACCTATTACAGAGTGGTATAATCCCATGAACATGAGTCCTGCTCCCAGTGGGAATGTTCCTGCAAGCCACATCTCCACTGCAACTGCTTCAGCTGCTATGAATATGGACAGCCATGATGCTACTGCTATTGCTGCTATTTTGGCTTTGTTTTCTGAAAGCACTTTGCCCAAAGGTTTTCTCAGGGCTTTGAATGAGTAAAGGCCCACGCATCCTCCTATGATCCCCATGTTTAAGACGTTTGCACCCAGTGCCGTCAGTCCTCCGTCTCCAAAGAACAGTCCCTGTACAATCAATACAAGGGTGAATACTATGACCGCTGCCTCAGGGGCCATGAATATAAGGGCAACAAGGGCTCCACCCACCATGTGTCCGCTGGTTCCCCATGGTATAGGGACGTTCATGGACATTATGGCGAATATACCTGCTGCTAAGACTGCCAGTAATGGTACCCTCTTCTCGTCAAGGTCTCTTCTGGCCCATCGAAGTGAGATAATCAATGCTACTGCTAATATGACAAAGTAAATAGCGCATTGCCATAAAGGTATAAATCCGTCAGGTATGTGCATTTTTTTGATCCTCCTTTCAATTTTCTATACAAGTTTCGTATTTATATAGTTTCATATGGTATTACTAAACCCTTTTTTTGAAGGTAAATCGTAATACTGGCTTCAAATCTGTTTTAAAGCTCTATTTCTTAGTGAAACTGAAACTATCATATAAATGTTTTTGTCAGTATTACTAATTCTGCGCTTTAAAGATTAAAATTAATACATAATGTATTACTAAACTCGATTTTTTCCGCCGAGAAGTAGTAACCCTTCACCTAAAATACCTAAAATAGTGACTTTTTAAGTTTAAACCCTTTTATAATGTGTTGATTTCTCTCTTCTGAGATTAAATTTGCCTTTGGAGTTAAAAATTTGCATTTTTTCATAAAATTAAAGGGGAATATGGATCCCCCTTATTTTCCTATCTCTGCAACTTGGAATTCATCCATGTCCACGCGGCCTATGGTCCACATGCACCCTTCAACATCAAGCTTTTTGAAGTTCTCTGAATTTATGGCGTGGATCTTTTTAAGGCCCCTTATGTAGTACCTGAAGTCCGGACCGAGTTCCTCCTTTATATGGGCTCCACGACCTATGTAGATGAGATCCTTCAGATCCTCTGGATTGAATTGTTCTGTTAGGTTGTGGATCCTCTTTTTCAGAGCAGGGCTGGGATGTTTGTGGGATCCAAGTTCCAGTGCAGTCACGATTTCTTTGGGCACATGGAGTTCCTCTGCAAGTTCTTTTTGGGTTTTGTTTCCATGTTTCCTGTACTTCAGTTCATCATCCACATCAACACATCCTACTTATATAAATAGAAGTAGTACAAACCTTTATAAATAATTTTCTAATAAAAAGTATTACTAATTGCCCTCTGAGACAGATAAAATAATAGGGGGATTTGTTTTGTTATTCGTATCCTGGGATGAACGATTTCAAACTAAAGGAAGCGGTTATTACTTTTAACCCTTGAAAATTCGCAATTTATATTAAAAAATCATTAATTTTTAGGATAAAAATATTATTATTCTTATAAGTATTACTATGTCCTTGTTTTCCTACCCATAATTAATAACACAAATACTATATATAGTATTACTCTTACCTACATTTGCACATTAAAAAATAAAAAGGAGGTGAAATGTATTAATCAAAAACTCAGTTCATTGCTGATATGCTTCATACTCATGATGAGCTCCATGGGACCGGTTACAGCAGCAGGGATGGATGATTCTGGAGTCGAACCGGTGGAAACAGAGAATTGTACTGTTCAAAATCTTAATTTTACAGGATCCGCCCCTTCAAACTCCTCAAACTCTCCAGTTAACTCAGAGATTTCAAATGATTCAAGGACATCAACCTTTCCGGATCTAAAGACCAAAGGTTCCAAGGAGGGACTGGTTGACCCAAAGGTCTTCGTTATAAGTTCAGATGCCAACATAAAATCCATAAACGATGCTGCATACAAGGTCATGGAACTCTTCAATCCAGTGGGAAACTACGATGCACCAGTTTCATTTGAGGTGCGTTCCTACAAGCAGATAGAAGCAATGAACGACAGTGATTTGAAGGCCCTGATCGAGAGCTCCCAGATAGTGATAGGTGAATGGATATCCGAAACAGTGAACAAAAAACTCTGGAACCTCGTATCAACCAACAAAGGACTCCTGAATGATAAGGACTTCCTCATGGTGGATGATCAGGGCACAACCAGCAACCTGACCCGAATGAACCAGGTTAACGGTAAAAAAATATTCAGTGGATTATCAGACTCAGAACTGAGTTCCCTGCGATTGGCAGTTAAAAACAGCAACACAACAGCACTTGAAACCTACAGATCAACGTGGTCTAACTCTTCAAGCCCCCAGTACAACCCCGGGGGTGTGGAGTGGATAGACGTGGCACTCTGTTACACCCAGAAGGGAACCCAGAACTTTGAAAACCAGTTTAAATACTCCATAAAAGGTTATGAAATTTCACATGGAGGTTCATGGGACTCCTCATGGGATCCAGAGCCCTGTATTTTAACCAAAAAGGAGATGCTTTACAGGGATGGTAAAACCTTCAACAGCCTTGAGGACTACCTGAAAATCTACTCAAAAAACAGCAGCGCACCCACAGTTGGAATCGTGGATGATGTGAGCTACGTTACAAACGGAAACATGGACCACTACCAGAGCCTCATAGATACCCTGGTTGCCAGGGGATTCAACGTGATACCCATCGTTGGATCATCAGGTGCCAGTGTACAGACTGCAATGGCCACGTTCTTCACAGACCCCCAGAACAAGGTGAACGCAGTTGTGAGCTTCTTTGACTTCACACTGGGAAACAACAACACCAGTACCCTGCTTGAAAGCCTCAACGTACCTGTTTTCAAGGCCATGAGAACCGATAAAAGAACAGAGGGGGACTGGCTTGTTTCACAGGAGGGTCTGCCCTGGAACGAGGTTTACTACAAGATAGCCAATGCAGAGACTCAGGGAATAATAGAACCAACCTTTGTTGCAGCAAGCGAAACAACGATAGATCCAGTAACTGGAGCACAGATATCCAGGTTCAAACCAGTAACAGAGAGGATCAACACTCTTTCAGACAGGATAGCCAACTGGGTGAACCTTCAGACCATGGGTAACAGTGACAAAAAGATCGCAATGATCTACTACAACTACCCACCAGGCAAACAGAACATCGGTGCAAGTTACCTCAACGTCCCTGAAAGCATAATGAACATACTACAGACACTCAAAGCCCAAAATTACACCGTGGAAAACATTCCAAACAATTCAACCCAACTTGTGGATGAGATGATCAAGAGGGGAATCAACGTTGCAAACTGGGCACCAGGAGAACTTGAGAAACTTGCAGAAAACCCAAACACCATACTGTGGGAGGCAGACAAGTACAAAGCATGGCTTGCCAAACAGGACCCACTAGTCCAGAAGGAGGTGGTTGAGGGACCCACAGGTTACATAGAGGAACTCACCAAAATCGGAATCAGCAATGGATCAACCGACGCAACCTTAACAGCAATAGACAAATGGACCAACCAAACAAAAAGCCTGGCAGACACCTACACAAATAAATCAGCAAAGGCAGACGCACTCCTTGAAAGGATGAACACAGCATTAAAATCAATTGTAAATGGTGATTCCACCAAATGGAACGATTTCTACGCTGCAAAGGCAGAGTTCAGGGCACTGAACATGTCAGGCCTTTCAGGATGGGGTGAGGCACCGGGAAACATAATGACAGTGAAGAAAAACGGCACTGAATATGTCGTCATCCCTGGAATGTTCTTTGGAAACGTTTACATAGGTCCCGAACCCCAGAGGGGATGGGAGGCAGATGTGGAGAAACTCTACCACAACACAGCAGTTTCACCACCCCACCAGTACCTTGCATGGTACGCATGGGTGAATGAGGTGTTTGGAGCAGATGCACAGGTCCACCTTGGAAGACACGCAACCTACGAATGGCTGCCAAGGAAGGAAGTTGCACTGACAAGCTTTGATTATTCAGATTTGGTCTCTGGGAATGTTCCGTCCATATACATCTACAGTATGGACGGAGTTGCAGAGGGACTGCAGTCCAAGAGACGGGGAAACGCAGTGATAATAGACCATATGATTCCACCAATGAACTCAACAGCCCTCTATGGAAATTACACCGTCCTGAAAACATCCATGGACAACTACAAACTCCACAGTACAGATCCAGATGGAAGCCAGCTTAAGGAGCAGTACAAAACCGAGATAGGTAACAACGTGGTGAAACTCAACCTTGCAGGGGAACTTGGCATAACAAACCCTAAAAACCTCACAGATGCAGACATAACTAAGATCGATGACTTTCTGGATGAGATGGAGGGCACATTAACTCCATGTGGTCTTCACACCTTTGGAGGAAATTGGAGTAGTGAGGAAATTGATATGATGGCCAAAGCCATGGCAGAGGCCAACGGTGGAAACATGGAGGATTACAGGAAGCTTCTGAGTGAAAGTCCCACCTGTGAAATGAACTCACTTCTGGGTGCACTCAGTGGAAGCTACGTGTCCCCGGCAACAGGGAATGACCCAATAAACAACGTGAACGCCCTGCCAACTGGTAAGAACTTCTACTCAACCAACGACAACCAGCTTCCTAAGAAATCAGCATGGGAGCTTGGTAAGAAACTTGCAGACATGGCACTGGCACAGTTCGACCAGAAAGACCTTCCTGAGAAGATAGCAGCAGTTGTATGGTGCGTTGAAACCTCCCGTGATGACGGAACCATGGCATCCTTTGTACTCAGGATGCTTGGAGTGGAACCTGAAAAAACAGAGAAATGGCTCAACCAGGGAGGTACCGTGGGCAAAATGGTTGCAACACCAAGCTCAGAACTCACAGCCGACCTCAACAAAACCCGTGTTGAAATGGGACTCTCACCACTACCTGCAAACTACACACGCCCACGGATCGATGTTATAACAACCACCAGCGGACTCTTCAGGGACCTGTTCCCGAAACTACTGGTGAACATGGACAGATCCTACCGCGTTGCACTTGCAGCATCCTACAAAACCATATGCACCGATCCCAAGTACAGCAGCCTCAAGGACAGCCTTGACTATGCACTCCAGCCCCTTATAACAGCAGGTTATTCAACCAAAGCAACCTTCCCAACAGGCATCTATGGAAATGAATCACTTGAAACCAACTACGTTGCCAAACACTGGCTGCAAACAGTTCAAGACCTCAAAACAAAGGGTGTATCATCCAACGATGCAGGTGAACTTGCAATAACCAGGATCTTCTCCGCTGCTGTGGGTGAGTACGGTGCAGGTGTCAGCAAGGCAGTGGAACAGTCATGGACATGGAACAGCACAGACACCATAGCAGACATGTACCTTGAGAGAATGGGCCACTCCTACACCGAGAGGAACTGGGGCACACCCAACACCGAGCTCTTCAAGGACCTTCTCAAGGGGGTTGGCACAGCATACCACAGCAGAAGCTCCAATGTCTACGGTGTACTGGACAACGACGACTTCTTCGACTACTTCGGAGGACTTTCACTTGCCATAAAACGCACCAACGATGGAAGGGCACCTGATCTCAACGTTCTCTCATATGCAAACCGCAACAACGCAAAGGTAATGTCCCTTGAAAGTTACATGGGGATGGAACTACGAACCCGCTACCTGAACCCCCAGTGGATACAGGGAATGATGGGTGAAGGCTACAGCGGTGCAAGGGAGATGTCCAACAAGTTCATCTCCAATCTCTGGGGATGGCAGGTCACCAATCCGGAGCTTGTCAAGGGCTGGATGTGGGACGAGGCAGTGAACACATACCTGAAGGACCAGTACAACACAGGCGTTACCAAGTGGCTCTCCACTGGAAACAACGCCTACTCCATGATCAGCATGACAGGAACCATGCTCACAGCAGCCTACAAGGGCTACTGGAAACCTGACACTGCAACCATGAAACTGGTTGCAAACACATGGGCACAGATGGTTATCCAGAATGGCGTTGCATGCTGCGACTGCAGCTGCGGTAACATAGCCATGATGAAATGGGCAACCCAGTACATAAACCCTGATATGCTTGCACAGCTTAAGAGCAAACTTTACACTGCAACAGGAAGTGCTGCATTTGCAGCAAGTACGGGTACATCTAACCCTTCAAGCCCCCAGGGTTCTCAGGGATCCACTGCCAATGCAGGATCCCCAGCTGTGGGAACATCAAGTTCAGCTTCAACCGGTGCAGGGAAGAGCAGTTCCCAGTCAAACAGTCAGGGAAGCTCCTCTTCACAGGCAGGAGACAACGGACAGAAGTCCTACGAGATCACCAAGAACAACGGTTCAAGTTCCTCCCAGACAGGCATGCCAGTAGCTGCAATACTGGGTATAATAGTTCTTGTGGGTCTTGTTGGTGTGGGGTACTTCAAAGGAAGGAGGTGAAGCTTAAATTTTTCAGATGGGATAGTTTCAGTTAAAAGCAATGAATAAAATGACTTTGGGGGATATGAATCCCCATTTTCCTATTTTTTTTAAGACCCCATTTTTGCCTTTGGATTTGGAACCCTTTTTTTGTTGATCCCCCCTTATTCTGAAGCTAAAATAGGCTGAAGGCATACAAAACCTTTATTAATCAAATAATAAGAATTAATATATGATGAGTAACAAGGATAAGGAGGAATCTAGATGATGCGAATAAGCATGTCACTGCCTAAGAAACTAATGAATGAATTTGATGATGTTCTGAAGGACAGGGGATACAATTCCAGATCGAAGGGTATCCGTGATGCCCTCAAGGATTACATACTGCGCTACCAGTGGATGAATGAAATTGAAGGTGAACGCATAGGTGTTATAACCGTGATCTACGACCACCATGCAACAGGGGTCATGGAGGACATCACCGATGCCCAGCACGAGTACGGTGAATACGTGAATGCAGTCATGCACATCCACATGAACGAGAAGTACTGTCTTGAGGTTATAGTGATCCACGGGGATGTTAAATTCATCCGCAACCTGACTGAAAAGCTCATGAGGCTTAAGGGTGTTGAACACGTTAAGTTAACAAGCACAGCAGTCAAGGAATGATTAAACCACTATTAATCTTTAAGAGACATTATTAATCTTTAAGAGAATTGAAAAAGTTGTACTTCATTTTTTTTAAATCTTTTTTTATTTTCTCCTGAATAATAAAAGCTAGAATTTCCAATCTCAGGTTTTCAATCGAGTTTTTGGAGATTTTACACTATTTCTTCATTGTATCCATATCTGTACCTGGGAAAACATGTTGTTTCTTCAGGAACTCTTCCATTGAGGTTTATCAGTTCACTGTAGACCTTTTCATTAAATATCAACTTACCAATATAAGATTCCCGTGTTAACTTGGAAAAACGTCTTTTAAATTCAAAGAGGTTATCATTTTTTTTCTTACCTCCCCCCAGATTTAAATATTTAAAGTTTCGTTCCTTAGCCCATTTCATTGTCTCAAATAATGTTAGATGAGATGGGTGTACCTTTTTAGTATCTCTAACTGCTCCTGTAAGGTGGTAATGGATTGAATTATTCCCATAAATGAACATGGTCATTCCAATAATGTTGTTTCCATCTTCTACCGCTACAAACAGGGTGTTTAATAATTTGAAGTGGTCTTCAATGAACTCTGTAGAAAAATAATATTTTTGATTCGCATGGTTCCTGTCCATGGTACCGCAGTAAAGCTTTATAAAATCAGAAAAATCTTTGTCTGAAGGGTTTTCTATAAATCTTACTTTACATCCTTCCTTAATTGAAGTTTTTATATGACGTTTATGTCCCCTTCGAATATCACACCAAATATTGTCCAGTTCTTGTGATAGATCAACCAGTACAACATCGTTCACGTGTTCAATGTTGAAAATTCCTTCAAAAGGTTCCCAGTTCATTAAAATAGGGTCAAATCTTATTAATTCAGATATGTAATGATTTTTTAAAGCATACTCCCTGTAATCTTCAAAGAAGGCTCTGGTTGATTGGGATGCCCTTCTGGTGTTGGGGGTGTTCATGGTTATGAGGGGTCCACCGTAACCGTAGGGACTAGTTAGGTCGTAGCATGAAAAATCTTCACACCTCGTTAATTTGGACACGTCCCTGATGAGATGGGGCCAGAAAACCTTCATGTGTTCATCTTCCCAGAAGATACACTCTGGTTTCACGCCGTAATGATTCTCGTACAGGTTGTAGTACTCATACTTGAAGTACACATCAGGGTTATGGAAGTTTTCCTCCAGGGCTTTGTTCCAAATCTTTCCTTCAGTTATAACTTTCATTTAACTCCCTAAACATCTGTCAATACATTTACAGGGTAAATAACTTGCAGGTTTGACTGCCACGTTCTTCGATCCCCAAATTAGTTTTTGAATTCTATGTTAAACTAAAATCAAACCATCTCAGCCGAGTTCAATATATCCCTAACCTTCGACATTTCTCCAGGCCCATACCGCTGATCTATGGGCACCATCAAAATCCTTTTGCTTAAATGTCTCTCGTAACTGAACTCTTCAGGTATGTATGCCTTTAAATCCCATAGGACTGGTGGATACACATCATTTTCAATGAGCCTTTTTCTCGTAGAATCCCTTTCATTTTCATTTTTAAATTTTAAGGTTAATATGAATGGGCTTTTAATTTTATCCTGGTTAAAAAGAAGTAAATCCCTTTTGAGTATTTCTTTATGCATAAAATTAAGATTTTGCCATCTTCTGTCCGTGATATCTGTCATGGATATATTCTTCAGGATGTAACACGAAGTCAATGGGATGCTCTGGGGTTCAACAGTAGAATCATACTTGTAAGATTCGTATTCCTGATTGAGGTTTAAAAAATGTTCTTTAACCCATTTTGATTTCTCAGCCATATCTGTATCCGTCCCATGTGTATCAGTTTCATTGAGATACAGTTTCCTCAGTAGCATGGCTTCTAACTTTTTTTCATACTTTATTGGAGGAATGTCGCTTGATTTAAAGTTGGGATCGCTGTGATAAACTATCCCTCCATCTGGGATGGGAAATGTCTTCCTGAGGCTGGATATTAAATAAAAATTTTCATGGGTTAGGGAGAATCTTTTTTCATCAAGTATTGAATGGCTCACGTCCAGGATCACCATGTTGTTCCCATCCAATATCTCTCCAATCTCTTTTTCAGAGACTGGTTCTGTACCAAAGTAATCAATTAGATATACCAGAGAATCTTTGATTTTTCCATCCAAAACAGGTTTTAACAGTTCCCTGTGGGGGTAAAATTTAACATCCAGTTCCAGTTCCCTGAATGATTGTAAAATGGAGTCACATAGATAAGCAGGTAAATAACATGTTTTATTCAGGATATCTCCGGTATTTAACAGCACGGCTTTTATGGCCTGTCTGCCGTCTGCAAAGAAATTATAATTATCATAAAGATGAGTTAAGTAATAATAGGCCGATTCTTTTCTTTCAGTATCCTTTAACTCTGGAAATTCAAGAAAACCACCAATTTCCATATTGATCACCAACTTTTATTGAACCTACCTCAAAAACTCACTTCAAAAAATTTCCCTAACCTTCTGTTTCACTTTCTTTCCTTGTTTGATACGTCCATTGGATCTCAACAATCTCTACTGCAGTCCTCCCCTAGATCTTCCCTCACCAATTCAGACATCATAAATTCCATAGTATTTATGTTACACCCAAGTAATAAATTATGTGGAAGGGTATTGTTATGCCGGTCGGTGGCCGTGCACCCAGGAAGCCAGTGGTTGAATGTTCAATTTTTTTTTAATGATTCCAAGTGGATGAATCCCCTTTTCTAACCTTTTTTTCTAACAAACCTTTTTTCTCGTAAATTTCATTCCTTTTCCTGGTTTTTTTCGAGGTAATGGTTTCCAACGATCCTGTTTATGAATCCAATTCTTGCACCTGCTTCCTTCATCTGCCTCCACATCTTAAGGTCAACAGGTTCGATGTACTTCCAGCAGTTGATGTCGTATTTCATGAATTTTAACCTGGAACTGTAGAGCACGGCCATGTGGGAGATGCAGCTGCCTTCAAGTGGGTATGAACCCAGTTCATCCCATTTATCAGGTTCAGTTTCCATGCGGACCTTTCCATAGACCATATCGTAATCGTTGTCCGTGGCAAATTTCAGAAGGGTTTCAATGTGGTCATCAGAAAATTCATCATCGTCATCCAGGGGCGCCAGCCACTCACCAGAGGACAGTTCAATGGCTTTGTTTGCAGGGGCAGTGCCTGCAACCAGCCATCGTTTATGGGGATCCTCGGGATATTTACCCCTTTCAGGAAGGTTGAAGAACTTTATCCTTTCATCCTTGAACTTTTTCAACCTCTCCTCGGTGTCGTTGGTACAGTGGTCGCCAATGATTATCAGTTCGAAGTTCTGGTAAGTTTGTCTCAGTACTGAAGGCACTGCACGTTCTGTTAAAAGCTCAGGGCGATTATATGTTGCTATTAAAACTGAAACAAGAGGATTCTCTGTATTTTTATATTTCAACCGATTTTCTTCCAGAATCTTTTTATTTCTTCTACTCTCCAGATGATTCTTGATTGGATACATGTACCTGATTCTTCGAGCGTACATCTCGGAGTAGAACTTAACATCATCCCAGCTCATCATTTTAATTCTCCATTTACCATCTTTTAAGCATCTCAGTGAATTTTAAACAAAACTGTGGTGTTAAACAAGTAATTATGGTGGTTAAACAAAGTACCGTGGGAATTTGCATTCAAACCTTCTTTTAAGGGGGTTTTGCAGTTCACAGCTAAGCTCATCATGAATATTTTTGTTCTTCGTCAGATAAATGGGTTGTTAAATATCATTTCTGATCATTTATCACATCTTCTAAGATTTTTATTCGCGGAGCTATCTGGTTTTCATAGCTGTAAATCTCTTTTATTCTTAAACATCCTGCTTCACCAATTTCCTGCAGTTTCCCAGGATGTTGATAGTAGTTTTCGATGATCTTCACGATCTCCTGGGCATCGTGGGGGATGATCACCATCTCCTTCCCATCTTCATATTTTCCTGGATGCTCATGCATCTCATCGGTGCAGAAGATTGAAACCTTATGCAAACCTGCATCTGTACAACAACCCGTTGGAAATCCATCAAACGCTCCATCCATCAATTTAAAAGGGATATTTGGGGATAGGATAATGTCCTTGTCCTGGTAAAACTCATGGAACCAGTCAGATAACTGGGGCCCATAAAAATGGATCCTGTCCCTTATCCTGGTAACATCAATCTCTTCTTCATCAAAACCACCAACAACATGGAAATTGATATTAGGGTACTTCGCTGCCAGTTCATGGGCAACCTCTATAAAAACATCGTATCCCTTATCCACACCCCTTTTGGTGTACTTGTGGGACACGAAACATATGTCCAGAACAGTTTTGTCCCTACCAAAGTACTTCTTGTCACGGTATTCCTTCTCCAGCATCTTTAAAGGGGTTACAACACCAAAGATATGCTGGATCTGCTCTGCCTCACATAGGTTGTTGTCCACAAGGTAGTCGTAGGTGACCTGTTGATTCACGATGACCTTCCTGAAGTAAGGTGAAGAAAGGACTTTTTTTAGCTTGTTATCTGAAATTTTGTCATTCAAATAAAAACCTCCGCCTGGATACAGTGTGAACACGAAGGGTATTTTGTACCTCTCTATGATGTCTATGTATGCGTAGATGTTGTTTAAAAACAGTGTGTAAGCTGCCTTTGATTGTGAAATCCTTTCAGGACCTAACATAGTTTTTGGATGTAAAATCGTTTTTGGAACGTAGCTTTCAACTTTACCTTTGAATTGAGGAAATTCTTCCTCGTAGTCTTTGATCACAGTTTCAAGGGGTTTTCCTTCTTTTATATATTCGAGGGCGGATCCTGTGGAGTAAATCTTTATCCTCTCGAAGTGTTCAAGGTAGGAACTGTACTCCTGAAACCTGAAGGCAGATACTGGGTGGGGAAAGAGATCGTCGAAGATGATGATGTCCTGCAAAGTGTTCTCATCATGTTCATTGTTTTCTGATAATTTCCGTACCCTCGACGCCATCTTTTCGATGGTGTTGATGATGATCCTGTCACCATCTTCTATTGCTTTGTAAATTGCTTCGTGGGCTAATTTAATTCTTCCAATTTCCTTAACATACATGTCCGTACCTCAATTCGCACTATTTATTGATAATATTTTTAACGATGGCAATATCTTCCTTGTCGAATCCGTTGACGAGGCACACTACTATGAAATATATCACTGTTCCCAGTAGAATGAGAACGAATAAATTCAGGTCCCTGAAGTAAACAAGGAATACTCCCATGATCATGCTTGCAAAAACTGTTTTAGCCAGATAAGATCTCTCTTTTCTGGTTAATCCATATCCCCTCTCAGAAACCGCCTTCAGGGATAATAAAAAGGCAGAAAGCTGTGTTGCAACGGTAACAACACTAGACCCCACGTAACTGAAGTAGGGTATCAAAATTAAGTTGAGAACAACGTTTAAAACCACGTTGATGGAGGTTATCTTTGTTATAACCATCTGTTTATTGGATGTTTGCAGTAGAAGTGTGAATGCACCGCTCAAGAAACTGATTACAAGTGCCCAGATGAGTATCTGCAGGGCAATTATGGATGGTGCGTAGGCGCCTCCAAAGATGAGGAGGATGATCTTATCTGCCAGCAGGGTTGTCCCAACACCTATTGGAATCCCGATCATCACCATGTACTTGAAATACTTTTCATAAACCAGCCGGAAGTAGTCTTTGGATGTTACGTAGAACTGGGACATCACTGGAAAGAGCACAGTATTGAGAAGGATTGGAATGAATAACATAACTGCTATTATTCTGTAGGACGCGTTGTACCAGCCCACCACTTCTGTGCTGACCATAACAGACAGTATCACTGAATCTGCGAAGTAGTAAATGTTAGAAAGGGCTGTGCTCACTCCAAAGGGCCAGGCTTCATTGAGCGTAGGCTTCCAGAAACTTAAATCAATCTCCAGTTTGGGTAGGGAAAACTTCCAGAGGTAGATGATGATGGCAAGGATCAGAACCAGAAGAGTTGAAACAACGTAAACTGAAGCGAAGTAAACCACATCTAAAGCGTAATATATGCCAACGGCAGTACCAACGGCCATTAAAGCACTGTTTAAAACGTAGTTAACTGATATGTACTCCATTTTTTCGTTTGCCTGAAAAACAGAATTTAAAACCAGGGTAAAGGCGTTAAGCACAGTTGATAATGTGATGAGGTAGATAACCGTGCTCACGAGTTCTGAATATCCTATAATCGTAACTGTTGCAGCAACAAGTCCGAAGGTCAGGATACTCAGAAGAACCTTCAGAATTGAAAGGTTCACCACGTATTTATCTGTAAGGAACTTTTCCCGTGCAACTTCCCTTACCATGAGGGTGCTCAGACCAAGGTCACTGAAAACACCGAATATACCAGTTATGGAAAGTGCAAGGGATATTATACCGAACCCTCCAGCTCCCAGGTACCGGGCAGTGTACATGGTTATGAAGAAGCCCAGTGTGTACGTTATGATCTGGGCTATGAACAAAACACCTACGTTCTTCGCTATCCTCTGAATCGCGGCCATTTCACCCTCCATTATTGGACTTAAGATACAGTATTATTAATGAGTAATATTTATTTATCATTCAAACTTTATATCTTTAACCTAAACCGGTACGTGTCATGGTTTGAACTCCCGGTTAAACTGAAGCACCGGTACTACTGCGCACTGGGAATGGTCCAACTGTGGGTTATTTTACTGTAGGTGGTCTTTACCCATGAACTGCAGAAAATGCTAAACTAATTATAATATTAAATAAATACTATCCTTTAACACCAGTGTCTTTCAGGGAAAACATGGCTGCCTCTGGTTAAAAAATTACAACTTTCATGGATTGTACAGGTTTTCAATGTTTGTATGGATGTCCAAGGTTGTGTAGATTTTCTATGGATTGTGTGGATTTTTAATGGTTGTGTAGGGTTTCCATGGATTGTGTGGAGTTCCAATGATTTGTGCAGGGTGGAAATATGAATCATCCCAGGGTTTCAATAATAATTCTTAACTGGAACGGTTGGAAGGATACTGTTGAAGCTTTGGAATCACTGTATCAGATAGAATATCCAAATTACCAGGTGGTGGTCGTTGACAACCACTCTGAAGATGATTCAATTGAAAGGATACTGGAGTACTGTGATGGCAGTTTAAAGGTTGAATCACCATTTTTTGGGTATGATCCCAATAACAAACCAGTAAATGTACTGGAAATAGAAGAGGAAGAACTTAAAAATTCTGATAAGGGTGAAACGAGTTTTTCGTCCAGTTTAGAGTCTGAAAACAATTTTGGACATGTAAAAAACCATCTCGTGCTGATAAAAAATCGTGAAAATCATGGATTTGCAGGGGGAAACAACGTAGGGATGAGATACGCTTTAAAAAATTTAAACCCTGATTTTTTACTACTTCTGAACAACGACACCGTTGTTGACCCCTCTTTTTTAGATGAACTTTTGAATCAGGTGGGGAATGCAGGTATTGCAGGTTCCAAGATTTACTTCTACCATGACAGGGATTTGATACAGTCTCTGGGCTTTAAAATTAAATGGTCACGTGGAGAAATGGTTTCAGTGGGTTATATGGGCCGGGACGAATCTAAAAGCAGAGACGGATCTAAAGATTATGGTAATGATCTGGATGCTGTTTCAGGATGTTCCATGCTTATCAGAAGGGAGGTTCTGGATGAAATCGGGCTCTTCAATGAAAAATGTTTTCTCTACTATGAAGACACGGATATCTGTCTCAGAGCAAAGAGGGCTGGTTTTAAAATCGTCTGTGCAGATAGATCAAAGCTCTGGCACAAGGATTCAGCAAGCTCCAAAAAAATAAGTGGAACCCGTGAGTACTACTCAGCACGGAACCTATTCCTCTTCATGAGAAAATACGCAGGGAAAAAAGAGTTCTACACATTTTTAATCTACTTCTTCTTCCTCAAATTCTGGTTTACAGCTGCACTTATCCTACTGTACCACAGGGAAACATCTGCCTTTGGTTCTTATGTTAAAGGGATTTCAGATGGTTTAAATGGAAGGTACTGAGGGATGGAAGTCGCTTAATTTTTAATTACTTAACCTTCTAATCAATTATTTTTAACCAATTATACCCAGTCACACATTTTCCAATCCGATTATTTTAAGTAATTAAATCAGCAACGTTTTTCCAGTCACTTGTAGATGGTGGCCTTTCCATTGTCGTAGATCCTGTTCTTGCTGCCGATCCATGGATTCAAGCTCACATACTCTCCGCCTGAAAATCGTCCGCCGTTGATGAGTGCAGTTCCTGTGTCAGTGTTCACGGTACCAAGGTAAATGTAGTTTCCACCGATCCAGGTCACGTTCTTTGGGAAATCATCAACCTTGTCCCAGTCAAAGGCACCCATTATAGGCATGCGGTACATGTCCCCAAAGCTCTGTAAACCAGCCAGCTTGTGGGAAGCCAGCCACCTGGCACCTACAAGTTCCCCCTGATTTGCCCGTGGGAAATCAGCCACACTGCTGTCCAGGCCCATGGATGTTTCCTCACCGATGATGGATCCAACCATACCCACGTTGAACACGTAAAAAACAACAAGACACACTGATAAAAGTTTCAGGGCCTTGGTTTTTCCTATCCTGAAGAGGCCGAAGAATTTAACACCTCCAATAATCACGAAGGGAGATAGTATCAGGAGTGTTATATGGTACAGACGATTCGCGGTTAAAATGGAGCTGAAGTAGGGGACAACAATTGCCAGTATCCACAGAACAAAGTTTATTATTGATAGAATTAGATATTCTGGAATAAAATGTACTGATTTTCCTTTTTTGCCCATGTACAATGAGTAGAATAAACCCAGGGAAATGAAAAAGGTTGCAAGGAGGTTAAAGGCAGTGACGATTTTGAGTGTGATGTAGGTTTGTGAGCCTGTCAGTGCAATGTTCATTGCCTCTGAACCGCCAATATCCAAAAATTCAGAGACGAGGTTGTTGTATATGCTGGCAGCTACAGCAACCAGGTCGATGTAGGTTGTTCCCCTGGAAACGAAGATGTACCATGAGAGTATGAAAACCACAACCAGCACAACGTATGAAATGTTTATGGACACATGGGATGGAGTTTCCAGTTTTGGCAGGGCTAGAACACTGCCCACTTTTTTAAGTCCCACATCTTTAAGTTTTTGATGGAAAGCCCTTATTTTACCGGTTTTAATCAGTTTGTGGAAGATGGCTGTACAGAGAATAATAAATGCAAAGTAGTAAGCCATTGAATAATGGGAAAAGGTTATTCCAACCAGGAAAAGTACTAAAAGGAAATATTTTCGTGTTTCATCTAATTTAGAGTCCATTAGTAACAGTATGGATAGTACAAAAAAGATCTCCCCGATTTCCTGTCTCAGGAGCTGGGGCATTTCAGCGTAGAAGGATATTATGGATACCATGAAGAAACATGCAAGAAATGAATTCTTTGAACACACGTATTTCCTGAAGAGCTCGTAGAGGGTCAGGGGTACCAGTGCAAAGAGGAATGGGTAAATGGCCTTGAAAACGTAGGCCAGGCTCACGTTACAGAACTTCTGATAGATGGTTGGCAGGATGGTGATGCTCATTAAAGCGTTGAGTTCGTAGCTCAGATTGGGGGTCCAGTACAGGTTTTTCAGGGTTATGGTTGAAACGTAGTACTCGTAAAAAGCATCCCTACCATAGATGAAGTTTGAAATCAGGGATATGTGGAAGAGTAGAGACAGTGAAACAACGAAAACTGCCAGGGGGTAAGATTTTTCCGACATCTTATCAAAGGCTGCCAGGAGTGGCACAACTGCAATGAGGGAAAGGGTTAGAAATATCAGGGTGTTGTTCCCGTAAACGTTGATCATGTAGGTTCCCAGGATCGTGAGAAATGGGAGGGCAACCAGAATGATGTTGGTCAGGTTGAGGTACTCCTTCAGATCCACAGAGTAAAAATTATCAGGGTCCCCCCTAACGTAGGCCAGTGCCGATAAGATCGCAACCAGGATGGTCATGACCGTGAGGATGTATATCACTGAAAGGGGCTTTGAAATTCCAATTAAAAGAAGGAAATAATTGGTTACCAGACCAACGCTCATAACAACGACTAAACTGCTTCCAACGGAGTAGATCAGCCTTTCAACCCCATTCAAATTATCGAATCTCAGTACCCTCAGTAGAAGAACGCCCGGTACAAAGGTCAGGTAGATGAAGGGTAAGATTTGGCTTAAAAATGGCACGTTAAATCCGGATAATGATTGAATGCCGTAGAGTCCCCAGATGGAAACTTGCAGGCACATTATAATAAAGAGCAACCTTCTGATGTTCCAGGAGATGACCAGGGACTCGCCTGTGGTCTTAGATCCATCTGCCACAGGATCTCTGCTCAGGTTCATTGGGACTCACCCACAGTAGAGTTACTCATATTCATTGTTACTCACCCACCCTAGAATCAATCAGGTTCATTGGGACTCACCACAACTCTGTATTCTCTTTCATACTTTTTAACTATTTCGTCCCAAGTCTGTATCTTCTGGGTCAGTGGGCCAACCTCAACACCATCCTCATGGATCTGCAGTACAAGGTCTGCAACTTCTCCAGGGTTCGGCGGGTAGTTAACTCCAAAACATCCAGGTTCATCCAAAAATTCATTCAAAGCTGTTCTTTTAGTTACTATAACCGGGGTTTTACTGGCAAGAGCTTCTGAAACAACGATTCCATAGTTTTCAGATTGTGAGAGCAGTAAAAGTACGTCTGAACTTTGGTAGATTTCTCTCAACCTTTCAGACTGTGAAGCTGGAACGAATCCCTCCCAACGGATGAACTGGCTCACCTTCAAGGTTTGTGCAAGCTTTTTAAGCTCACCCTCGTAGGGCCCTTCACCAACGATGGTCAGGAAGGCGTCAACCTTCTTCATGTAAACCAGATCATGGAGGGCTTCAATGATCCACTGGATCCCCTTCAACTCAAGGAGGTAACCAACGTAGAGCAGGTTTATATTTCCATTTTTTTCCTTAACCTTCTCAGTGTTTATGTAATCAACACCGTGGGGAATGACCTTTATATTCTTTTCAGCTACCTTGAAGAGCTTCATCAAGTTATCGGACTCGAATCTGGAAGCTGTGATGATAATTTCACTGTTTTCCACCACGTTCTTACCAAGGGATCTGTTGTAGATTCCCCAGAGGTGTTTGCCTGCAAAACTGCTTCTGCTGAACACTCCAAAATGAGGTGAAAAAACTATTGGAACTTGAGGGTTCAGCTTCTTAATAAGGTAAGCTACCTCTGGGGAAAATAAGGTATGGTATCCATGAACATGAATCACATCAGGGTTCAATTCACTGAAATGCTTCTTGAGGTAGGAGTAGATCTCCGGGCTGAATCCGTAGAGGTGATCAGCCACCCTGGACTTGATGCGTATTATACGAAATCCTTCATAGGTTTCTTTATGAGAAAGTCCATTGGGATTCCCCTGGAGCACTGTTACATCATGGTCCATCTTAGAAAGGTTTTTGGCCATTTCCACTACTGTCCTGTGGACTCCTCCAGGGGAGGTTATCTCTGAGTAATGGATCATTAAAATCTTCATAGTTGATTCCCTTTAGTCTAAGCCAATTCCTTTCAATCTAAGTAAGCCAATTCATTTTAATCTAAGTAATCCAATTCCTTTCAATCTAAGTAATCTTCTTTAGTTGAGTAAATTCCTTTTGCCTAGTCAATCCTTCAGTCGTACCAATCCATTTCTAATCCAATCCAGTTAACTCCCTTCAATCTACGCCACGTTCTTGGTCTTGGTTGTGAACTTGTAGTAAACAACTCCAGTGGCTGTAGATGTGTAAACTGCAAACAGGTAAACCATCAAACCAAAAAATAGTGCTAAATTATCTTTAAAAGCAGTTTCAAAGGCTTTTATCAGGTAGGTTCTGCCTGCAGGTGAGAACTGGTTTTTTTTCTCCTTCTGATTCTCTAAAAACTGCATGAGGGCCGTGCCGTACCTGAAGTTCTTCCGGATTATGTCTTTAATCCTTTTTGGTTCTCCAAGATGTTTTTCCCTGGATTTTATGAGGGCGAAGTGGAAATCACTCTCTGCGAGTTTGTTGTAGAGGGCGTAGTCTTCCCCTGCAGTGGATATGTCTTCATCAAATCCTCCAACAGTGTCAAGAACGTCCTTCCTCAGGAATCGGGCCCCCAGAACATTTTTATCGTACTTGATGGATCCAACACAGTTGGGGTTTTCCACGTAGCTCTCCTTTTCGATTCTCCTGACCTTGGCCCAGAAGCTTATGGATTCATCTGGAAGCCAAAAAACACATGCACCGTCGTATCCTTCAAATTCACACTTTTCAACGCACTCCCCAACTATGTCCTGTGGGAGTATGACATCTGAATCTATTCTGTAGATGTACTTGCCCCTAGAATTTGAAATGCCCACGTTGGTCTGCTTGGTCATACTTGCAACATTTGCATCAATGACCTTCGCCCCCATATCCTCGGATATTTCAACGGTTTTATCATGAGACCCACCATCCACAACTGTTACTTCGATGTTCCCATAGTTCTGATTCATGACACTCTTCAAACATTTTTTCAAGGTTTTTTCAGAGTTCAGCACAGGTACAACAATTGAAACCAGGGGTTTTTCCATTTTAAGCACTCCTTTTCATTCCAGCAATTCCCATGAAGTTCATTCCAACGGGGTTCATTCTAACGGGGTTCATTTTAACACTCCTAAGATGTCCATTTCAGCACACAAAATCTATTTCAAACAAATCCTTACAGGGTTCATTTAATCACTTTCCAGTTCATACGCTTCTTATGAGGGTTTCGTAGTCTTCAACAATACCTTCCCAGGAGTAATCATTCAGAATTCTTTCACGGGCCTTATCCCTCAGGTCGAAGAAGTCTTCACGGTCTGCATCAACCATCTCCATTTTACTGGCCAGATCCTCTGAATCGTTGAAGTAGAGTGCAGAGTCCCTGCAGACCTCCCTGTTGAATTCGTTGTTGTGGGCTATGATCACGGTTTTCATCTTCATTATCTCCACCAGTGAGGGGTTGGTTCCTCCCACACTGTGTCCGTGGAGGTAAGCAAAGCAGTTGCACCTTAACATGTTCAGAAGTTCCCTGTTGTAGATTCCACCAGTGAATATCACCTTCTTATCAGGGCCTTCATCTAGGATCCTCTTGACGTATGCCTCGTACACAGGGGATGCGAAGTTTCCAACAACAACCAGGGGCATATCAATGCTGCTCTGGAGGTAGCCCCGGATTATGGTGTGTATGTTGTTTTCAGGTTCCAGCCGTGCAACCATAAGCCAGTAATGGGGATTGAGGGTTATCTTACCCCTCAGGTCTCCTGTGAATTTGTCATCGTCCCAGGCTATTGGTTTAACATCAAGAGCTCCGTAGGGGATGAATTCAGATTCAATTCCGTACTTGGAGTCCAGGTACTTCTTGATCTCGTTTGAATCCACCACCATCCTGTCGGCCCAGAACACAGCCAGTTTCTCGGACACCTTGAGAAGCCCCCTTATTGCAGGGTTGAATTTTGGTCGTTTCCATTCCATGCCGTCAGGATTGACCCACAACTGTTTTCTGAAGAGTTTTGGTATAAAAAAGAACATCGCAGCGCTGTAGCCCAGCATGTAAACTATGTCCGCAGATCTTGCGGCCTTGAAAAGAGAGTAAATATCGTACAAAAATTCATAAACTATGCGTGCAAGAAAAAAATTTGGAGGTCTCAACGGACAGTAGAATAGTTCAACACCCTTGAAGGACGGTGGAAAATTGTCATCGCATGGTCTTTCACAGCTCACACAAACTTCATACCCCTTGGAAACAAGAAAAGTGCTCAGAATCTCTGCAAATTTCTCAAACCCGCCATAGTTATTTGGAATTCCTCTACTACCAATTATAGCTATCTTTTTGCCTACCATACCAATCACCAAACCATGCTTATTGAAAGGATCATTCTCATCGTTACTCCACACAAATCGATACTTCCTGGTTCAGTGTTCCAATTATCACAGATCATATAAAGTAACGACAAAGTGTGGTGACTCTTGTCACATCACAATTATATTTTAGTACATCATCCCATATAAATAATATCATGAAGGTTTTAAAACCAGGAAATGGAACAAATTCTCGTTGATTCTTGGGGGTAGATAATGATGGTTAGAAAGGAGGCGGTTAAATGGACAATAAACAGTACTTGGATATAATATTCATGGGATTATTAACGATTTTAACGGTTGTATTCATTGAAATGCCCGTTTTCATAATTCATAACATTCTGGGATTTATCCTCGTGACATTCATACCTGGGTACTGTCTGTTGTCTGCCCTCTTCCCTGGGAAAAATAAGCTTGGAGGTGTTGAACGCGCATCTTTGAGCATTGCTTTGAGCCTGATTGTCGCAGCCCTCACAGTCCTTGCACTGAAGTACACATCAGGGGTCAGCTGGACGTCCACGCTCCTGGCACTTTCAGGGATTTCAATGGTCCTGGTTGTGCTGGCATTCCTGAGGCGATGGGAAACAGATGAAAGCGAGATCTTCTACCCAAAATTCTCCATTAAGCCTTTTTCAGACTATTTGAAGGGCAGGTCCTCCGAATACAAAACCTTGGTGGCTGTCACGGCTGCCGTTCTGGTTATCGTAGTTTCAGCAACGGTTTACGTTGCCCTGGTTCCCCAGGATGAAGAGGGGTTCACGGAGTTCTACATCACCGGACCCCAGGCCATGGCAGCAGACTACCCGAGCAACCTGACGGTTGGTGAAAATGGTAACGTTACTTTGGGTATCGTGAACCACGAGCATGGGAGTGTGAACTACGAGGTGGTTGTTAAGTCCAACAACAGAACCCTGGACCAGTGGAACGTGACCGTGGCCAAGGGTGCCAAACTGGAGATACCCTACCAGTTCACAGGGACATCTGCAGGTAAAAAAGAGATAAGGTTCCTCCTCTACAGGCTGCCTGATGAGGAGAAGGTTTACAGGTCACTGTACCTCAACGTGGGCTTTGAATGAAGGTAATTTCTTGGCTTGCAGATGGAAAAGCCCACTTAAACTTGGAAGGTTCGATTGAAAACCTTAATGTAAGCATGTGGAGATGTAATGGGAAGGAGGGTGATCTTTAAGGGTTGGAACTACCTTCGAGTAAATCCCATGATCCCTGCAGATTTCATTGTGTGCAAGGTGTCACATACCATTATATAATGGCAACAATAGAAGATATTGTATGATAAATCCAGTGACTGTGTTCCCAAAGGGGATCAGCACGGTCCAGGTCATGGACTTCACAACCTTCTGCATGGGACTTTTGATAGTCCTGCTCATGTTCGTTGTGGTGTGCTCAAAGATTGAAAACCAGCATGTTCAGTACATGGTTAAGGGGTCCTACATTGCCATACTCCCGTTCCTGCTCATGTTCCTGGTTCTGGCGGCTTACCAGGCGATGATAGCACCTGTTTAATGAGATCATGAAAAAATGAGTTTTATTTAATTGATTAAACTTTATTTAATTGATATAATCTTCTTTTAATTTATATAAGCTTTTTTAAGTTATATAAACCAGTTTTAAGTGTAAAAATACTTTTTAAGTTATATAATCAACTTTTTAATTGTCTGATCAGTTTTTTAACTATACCATCATCTTTTTTTTGAGATATAATCAGTTTTTTCATGATAGTTGGTTTTTTTAAAATAGGATCAACAAGAATAGATCAACTTTAAGGGCAGGTCAACCTTTTTTTGGATCAGCCATTCATCCCAGAAGGAACGGCAGTATCAGGAGCAGGAAGGTGTTTGCAATTCCGTGGGAGAAGATCACACCGTATATACTCCGGGTTTTCTGGAATGCGTAACCGTAGAACAGGGCAACTGCGAAGATAAATATCATGTCTGGGATGGATTTCCAGATAAGGTGCATGGCGGTGAATACAATGGATGCAAAGAGCAGCCCGTAGGCATTTCCAAAGACTTTCTCAGCATTTCCCTGGATTATTCCCCTGAAGAGAAGTTCCTCTGCAATTCCTGTGGATATGATGAGTATTGAACCTCCTATGAGAACCCATTTCAGTGTGAAGTGGGGTATGAGAGGGTCTGGTTTGAGTATCATGTACTCCAACCCTCCCAGGAGAACCCCGCTCAGGGCTATCAGGATCTGGACCTTGGGGTCTCCCAGCTTTAGCCCAATGTCTTCAGGTTTCAGTTCCTGAACCTTTATTATGGCGTAGGATGCCCCGAGGATGAAAACAGCCACTGCCAGGAACCACGTAAGGGACCCCACAACTTTGATGGGCATGGAGAGTCCCACCATCCCCAGTATGGGCAGTGCCATCATGGACATGAGGAGGTATGCGAACTTCTCATCCTGGAGGGATGCCGAGTGGAAGAGCATTACCAGGAATATGCCTGTGTACATGACGAATCCAAGTTCCAGGTTGTGGCTGGCAGTTACCACCTGTGCAACCACCAGTGCCAAGAGGTAGATCAGCACAATGACCATGTTGTCACCGAAGGAGGGGAAACTGGATCTTTCCATTTGGATGGTCTGAATGTGCTTACCAGCTCTAGATTCAGTTTTAAATCTTTGAAAAATAGTTTCTGCTTTTTTGTATGAAGTTTTTTTTGTTTCAAGCAGTTTGGATGCTTCAGGTTCTTCCATGGATTCACCTTGAAGTTTTTATTAATACCAATTATTATGTAGTTATATCTTGGGAGGAAATAATAAATCTTGCTATTTGTGTTCTACTGGTGATGAATGATAGGATCATGATCCAATCTACTTGGAAGTTTGTTATCATGAACTTAGAATGAATAATTTAAGTTTCGTTTTTTGGATTTTAAGGATTAATCTTTCAAATTCCTTAAAACTGGATTTATAGCATATAAGATTATTTTCATGGTCATGGATCATTCCCTTAATCTTAATTATTCTCTCACATCAAAATAGCAAATGCAACTCTAAATGCTGCGCTATGAACAAAACCTGAACCAATAAAATACATTGGGTACAAATATGAATATTTGCTCAATGTGGCAATAATGATATATAAAGACGATTTTGTTCATGAAGAACAATTTTGAGGGATGAAGGTAGAATTTTCAGCTGGAGTTAATGTTGTAAACTGATTTTTAAGTTTATTTTATTTCTGAAATCGGAGTATCATTCAAAATGTTTATATGGCGATAAAATAAAGTTTTGATGTAGATAAATAAATAACAACTATTTAAACATCGCGCTTTTGTGTTATTACTTTGTTTTAAAAGCTTTTTGCACTGATTACTATGAGTAAGCTAAAGATTCCCTTCAAGAGTTTGATAAGAAACGCTGCAGGCGATGACAGGGAAAGTTTGAAGGGAAAGCTTATTTATGGTATTTTCTGGAACTTGATCAGTGCCTTGGCTTCTCAGGGTTTTCCAATGATCGCAGCCATAATAGCTGCTCGCCTTTTGGGTAAATTTGGCTACGGTCAACTGGGAATGATAAACAGTACTGTGATCTTATTTTCAACGTTTGCAGGTTTGGGTCTGGGAATAACAGCCACGAAGTACATAGCACAGCTACACCAGACAGACCCAGAACGAACTGGACGCATCATGGGCCTCACAAATCTCTTCGGGCTAGCATCTGGAGTTGTGATGTGCATCATACTTTTCGTTATGGCACCCTGGCTTGCAGCAAACACGCTAGCCGCACCAGATCTGGCACCTGCACTAAGAATTGCATCCTTACTTCTTATCTTCAACACGTTGGTGGGAATCCAGTCTGGGTCCATTGCGGGTTTTGGGGCCTTCAAGGACCTTGCAAGGATAGCCATATTCCAGGGAATAATATCTGCATCACTAACAATCACGGGAGTTTATTTCTTCGGATTAACAGGTGCAGTAACTGCAATGGTCATAAACAGCATAATAAATTTCATTCTTTACAAAAGAACCATCAACAACCTTGTTAAAAGGTTTAAAATCAGTATTAATTACATGAAATCATGGAGAGAAAGAGATGTTATCTGGAAGTTATCATTGCCTTCCATGCTATCTAGTGTGATGGTGGGGCCAGTTGTATGGATTGCAAATGTAATCATAATAAACACTCCTGGTGGTTATGGGCAGTTAGGGTTGTTCAATGCTGCAGACCAATGGAGAACTGCACTCGCATTTTTACCTGGAGTAATCGGAACAGTTTTACTTCCGATGCTGGCTGCAAATAACGAAGAAAATGAGAACATTGAAAAACTTAATGTCTTAATCAGTTGGATTGTAGTAATTATTATAGCTTTACCTTTAATATCATTTCCAGAAATAATAAGTGTATTATATGGTAATAATTACTATTCAACAGGTTTTATTGAAGTTCTTGCACTTATGATATTTGTAAGTTGTATAACTTCTTATAGGGAAGGCATATCACGTAAATTAGTTGTTAAAAACTTGATGTGGTGGGGCGTTTTAGATAACGTATTATGGGCATTTTTTTTAATAGGATCTGTGATGTTACTTAAAAATTTAGGGGCTTTAGGCTTATCTTTAAGTTATATAATAGCTTACGCCCTTAACACCTTGCTTTTCGTACCGTTTTACCTTTGGAAAGAAGTTGTACCTAGAGATATGATAATTTCAAAAGAAATTTTTTTATTGTGGGCAATTTTAGTAGTTCAAACCATTTTAACACTATTAAACATATCTAATCTTATTAAATTTATTTCATTGACAGTTTCATTTATTGTTATTATATTAATTTTCCAATACAAATGGAATTTTGGAAATTTTAATTAAAGAAAACTTGATATGGTTTATATTACAGGATTGAAAGTTTATAAGAAAATACTGAAAAAAAGAGTTATTATGTTGTCAAACTAAAAATAATAATTATGTGAGAGATATGGTTGAAAAAATATTATATTTAATGCATGTGGACTGGGACTGGATCAAACAACGCCCACATTTTATAGCGGAGAGTTTATCCCATTTTTATGAATTAGAAGTGGTATGTCAAAGGTCATTGCGCAGATCTAAAGATTTAACTAAAAAGGACAATGTTGTGCATGTAACGCCTATGTTTAATATACCTTTCTACAACACAAAACTTCTTTATCCAGTGAATAAATTCTACGGAAAAATTTATATTAATTATTTGTTGAAAAAATATGATCCTGATTATATATGGATTACATTTCCGTTATTATATGATTATGTACCTTCAAATAGTAAGTATAAAATAATTTATGATTGTATGGATAATGCTGCAGCTTTTGATTTAAATGAAAATTTAAAATTAAAAGTTTTAGAACTTGAAAAAAGTTTAATAAAAGAAGCATATCTGATTTTTGTATCTGCTAACAACTTGGCTACAAATTTGAATAAAATTCATGAGTGTAAAAATAAAATGTTCTTAATTAGAAACGCCTTTGGAGGTCAAATATTAGAAACAAAAGAGTATGATGGTATTGTAAATAAAAAAACTTATAAAATAGGTTATATTGGAGGAGTACATTCTTGGTTTGACTTTGAAACAGTGGAATATACATTAAAAAAAATCAAAAATATAGAATACCACATAATTGGGCCGGTTAGTGAAGATATAATAAAATCCCATCATCATAAAAGAATAAAATTCTATGGATCAATTAAGCATTGTGATTTGTATTCCTATGTCCATGATTTTGATTGTATGATTATGCCTTTTAAGATAACTGATTTGATTTTATCTGTAGATCCCGTAAAAATTTATGAATACATAAATTACAACAAACCTATAATTTCAGTATTTTACGATGAACTTAATCGTTTTTCACCGTACGTCTACTTTTATTCAACAAAAGAAGAAGTAACACAAATTTTACAGACAATGGTTAAAAATGGATTTGAAAAAAAATATTCAAACACTCAAAGGATTAAATTTCTAAAAGATAACTCCTGGAATACGAGAATATCAGAAATCAATGAGCATTTAAATATTATGCGCTCGAAATAATCGTTTTTTAATAATATCATTAATTTAAACATTTTAGTTAAAATATGAGTGTAATAAAAAATTTATTTGTATTAACTTTTTAATCCAAACGAAGATTTCAAAGTAAATTTATGATTGGTAATATACTCCTAGAAACTTCCAACAATTGCCTGATAATTAAAGAAGTGTTATCGGAAAATTTGCTCAAAATATTCCTTAGAGGATACAGTGTTACAAAATATCCTTTTGGAGAATTTATTAAACGTATTCTTAAATTTTGGGCATAAGGAGACATACTCATGGAAATGATGTTGGATAAGTGTTAATATAATTATTTTGCCACGAGTTCAAATTGGGACGGAGCAGTAATTGGCCATGTTGGTTGTTAAAAGAATGTCAGTGATTATTAGATAGTATGTAGGAAATCATGCAAACACATTAAATATTTACTGAAGACCAAATCATGTCCTTGAAAGAATAAGGTGGTGGAATTGTCCATTGAAAAGTAAGTTTGTAAAACATTTACAGTCCCCTAATATTGAATAATTTGTAAATTTTTGATACACAAAGGAGGCAACCTATGATTAAAATTAGATTAGATCAATATGTAAAAGAAAATCAGGATACTAATGTTTCAAATTTCATCATTTTTAGTTATACTCTTTTAAATGGATTATTCTTATTTTTAGCGACTTTAAATGGTTACATTCCTTCTCATGTAATAAGACATGTGTTTTATCGTCGTTTATTTAAGGTTAAAATACCTTCTGATTCTATAATCTACTGGAGATGTAGGTTTTTTAGCCCTCAAAGAGTTAAAATAGGTCATAACTCCATTATAGGAAATGATGCTTTTTTAGATGGTCGAGAATCTATTTATATTGGAGATAATGTTAATATTGGGGGAGATGTGCGAATTTATACTCAGCAACATGATATAGAAAGTTCGAATTTTGGAATAAAAGGTGCCCCCGTGCATATTGGACATTGGGCTTATATTGGTGCTAGGGTAATTATATTACCTGGAGTTAAAATAGGTGAAGGAGCAGTTGTTGCTTCTGGTGCAGTTGTTACTAAAGATGTTGAACCTTGGACTATGGTTGGAGGCGTACCTGCTAAATTCATAAGAAATAGGCCTTTGGTAAAATATAACTTAGATACGAATCATAGACTTTTTTTTCAGTGATATAACTCATTGTTAAAAACTTTATCTAAAATTAGGAAAATATAGTGAATTAAAATGAAACCCCATGTAACAATCATAATTCTCAACTGGAACGGCTGGGAAGATACAATAGAATGCTTAGACTCTTTGAATAAGATAAATTATCCAAATTATGATGTAATAATTGTGGATAACCACTCTGAAGATGATTCAGTTAGAAAGATAAGAGAATACTGTAATGGAAAATTAAAAGTCAAATCTTCTTTTTTTGATCATGATTCTGTCTCTAAACCCCTAAGGATGTTTGAAATAAACGAAGAAAAATTAAAAAAGTTAAATGGAAATAAAATAGATTATTTACACCATTCAAAATCTAAAAATAATCTTATATTAATAAAAAATAATGAAAATCGTGGCTTTGCAGAAGGAAACAATATAGGGATCAATTATGCCTTAAACAACTTGAATTCTGATTGTATTTTGCTATTGAATAATGATACAGTAGTTGAGCCTTATTTTTTAAATAAACTTGTAAATCACGCAGAAAGTGCAAGTATTGTTGGTTCTAAACTTTATTTTTATGATGATAAAGATTTAATTCAATCTACAGGAGTTAAAATTAAATGGTCCTATGGAGAGATGATTTCATTAGGATATGGGCATAAAAATAACTTTGAAGAGTATGAAATGGATTTAGATGCTGTTTCTGGATGTTCTATGCTTATTAAGAAAGAAGTTATAGATAAAATTGGATTTTTAAACACTAAATGTTTTTTATATTACGAAGACACGGATTTCTGTGTTAGAGCAAAAAGAGCTGGTTTTAAAATAATATGTGCAAATGACTCAAAAGTATGGCACAAAACTTCGGTTAGTTCAAAAAGAGTCAGTGGAACTCGTGAATATTACTCTGCAAGGAATTTATTCTTATTCATGCGAAAATATGCTAACAAAAAACAATTTTATACGTTTTTAATGTATTTTATTGGTTTTAAATTCTGGTTTAATAGTGGACTCATCATTTTTTATCATAGAGAACCTCGTGCTTTCGTTCCTTTTGTTAAAGGTGTTTTAGATGGTTTTAAAACGATTTACTGATAAAGAATCCAACCACTTCCGCTATCTTGAATTTTAGACATATTCCTCATTAAATTTGGATTTCTAAAATAAGAAATTTTGTTACTTTTCTCAATGATAAAAAGTTTATCATTCTTTATATTAAAATCGCTCAAAAATATATAAGATCTCTGTAACGTTCGCGTATTGTTAAAGTTTTGGAAAGATAAAGTTTCGCCCTGCCCTATTATACTGAGTATAATTGCAGATTTGTAAAAATCTCCGTAAATTCTGTATTTAGGATCATTATATTCATTTAACCAGTTTATAGAATATAACTCTGGGTTGTTCACCCAATAAAAATCTGCATTTTTATCCACTGCGAATTTTCCAGTTTTATCTTGATTAGTAATTTCATATAAAAAAGCAGAACTTAATAATGAAAATACCAACAAGAATAAAGCTATTAAATATAATGCTCTTTTCATTTGTTTTTTATTAAACTTTCTTCCAATTAAATTCATCAAAAATTGTGTTGAACAAATAAATCCTAAAACAAAGAAAGGAGCTAAGAAAAATAAAGTTATGTGATAAATTCTATCAGTGTTTAAAGTACTTGCAAAGTTAGGAACTACAATGCATGCTCCTAACATTAAAAAGCTTGCAATAGAAAATGATTTGTACTCTTTGTTAATATTTTCAAACTTATTCCTCAAAAGGAAAAAGATACCAATCATTATAAAAAATTGGGCGCATAAATGGAAATAACGTTCAATAGATTGTAAAAGGGGTAACGTGCCACTTATTATAACTAAACTCTGAGATTTTGAAGGATCTAACATATCAGTCATGGAACTCAAAATATTGTTTCCAATATTTACTCCGATGTTGAAAATAGACGAATCAGAAACATACATGAACCACACTAAAGTGAAAACTATGAATAAAACTGCATAATTCTTGTTAATAACTTTGTAAATTGATTTTTCATTGTTTAATTTATCTAAAATATAACTTATCAGCCCTGCTAAAATAATTAAAAATATGAATATGTATGTTATACCGTAGTGGGACACTACCATTGAGCTACCAAAGATCAAAAGCAGAATTGCTCTATTTATAGGTTTTATTTCTTTGTTTAAAATCAGAAGTATTATTAAAACAAAGAATAATTCTGCAATTTCTTGTCTTGCTAAAGCGGGCATTATCGTGTAAAATATGTGCATTGAAATAAAGAAAAATGATGCTAAAAATGCTATTTCTGTGTTAGTTTGTTTATAAAACACTTTGTACAATCCAACAGGTACCAAAGCAAAAATCATTGGATAAATTATTTTGAATATCCATATAACCTTCATTTTTAGCATAATAGCCATTATAGGAGCTAATACAACTAAACTTAACATTGCATTGCAGTTATCTTGGATACTCATATTCCAATATGAATTTGTCAAAACAAAATTGGACAGGTACAACTCATGCTGAATATCAGCACCCCAAATATAATTAGATATCAAAGAAGTGTGTAATAACAAACATAAGGATGTTATAAATATTACAAATGGATAAAATTCTTTAGAACCAAATTTTAACATTAATAATGGTACTAAAGCAATTATAAAAAGAATGAACATTTGCAAAATATTTGATCCATTTAAATTGAAAATGTATGTGGCAAAAACTGTTAAAAAAGGGAGGATACAAAAAAATAATACTGTAGGGTTTGTTAGGTATCCTGAATCTATTGATACATTTGAAGAAAAGTCACGATCCCTTAAATAAGCGATAAATGAAAGAAACAATACTAAAACGCTTATTGTTACTATCAAGTATTTCATGGATATTGGTTTTAAAAATCCTATAACTGGATACAAGTAGTTTATAAAAAATCCAATAAACATTAAGCTTGCAATACTTAAACCAACTGCATATACGGTTGTTTCAATATTTCCTAGATCATGCTGCTTTAAAATCCTTAAGATTAACATTCCTGGAACAAAAGTTAGATATAGGAAACATATTAACTGCCTTAATATAGGTATATGAATATTGATAGAATCCAATCCAATTAAACCCCAAATAGCAAATTGAATGGATAAAATTACCATTAAAAACTTCTTAATGTTCCAATCATTCATTTGGAGGGGATTACTTATTTGCATTTTGTTTCCTTTTATAAACTTGAATAAACTCTTTCATAATCTTCAGCGACTTTATCCCAAGTCCTTATCTTTTTACTAAAAGAACCTACGTGTATATCGCTTTCATAAATTTTTATAATTAAATCAGCAACTTCTTTTGGATTTGGAGGATAATTAACTCCAAAACATCCAGGTTCATTTAAAAATTCAGTTAGAGCAGTCCTTTTTGTTACTATGCATGGAGTTCCTAAGGCTAAAGATTCTGCGACAGTTATACCATATGCTTCAGATCTAGAAAGCAACATAAAAATATCTGCTTTTTTTATTTCATTTATTAAATCTTCTCTAGATAAAAAAGGTTTCCAAATAATATATTCTTCTAAGTTTAATTCCTTAGACAAATTTAATAATTTTTTTCTTTCAGGACCTTCCCCTATTATTGTTAAAGAAACATCTTTAACATTAAAATCATATATAAGGCTATTAAGAGATTTTAATATGAAATCTACACCTTTTCTGTTTATTAAATATCCTGAGTAAACTAAATTAATCCCATCTTGTGTTTTATTTTTATTTATATTAATTAAGTCCACTCCATGTGGAATTAGTGATAGTTTGGAGTTATCCATAAAAAATGTGCTAATTATTTTGGATGTTTCGAACTTTGAAAAAGAAATTATTTTAGAACTCTTTTTAAAAGCGTATTTTCCAATTAGATTATAAAACTTCCATAAATGTTTACCTGCAAAAGTACTGTTTACTACATCTAAATGGGGTGAAAAGACTATTGGAAAATTCAAATTAAGTTTTGACTTAAGATTTTTGATAATTGTTATAACTTCAACGGATAATAATGTGTGGTAACCATGAACATGAACAACATCTGGATTTATGTCTTTTAAATGTTTTTTCAAATAGCTGTACATTGCAGGACTTAACCCGTAAAAATGTTTTTCAAATTTTGAGGATACACGGATAATTTTGAATCCTTCATAAAATTCTTCTTCAGGAAGATCTAAGGGATTAGCTTGGAGTACAGTCACTTCATGGTTACATTTTGAGAGATTTTTAGCTATTTCTCGGACAGTTTTGTTAATACCTCCCGGAGCTGATGTTTCCATATAATTTATAAAAAGAATTTTCATACTCTTTATCTCCCCTGTTCTAAAATTAAAGATTCATACTTCTCAACAACCAAAGCCCAAGAATAATTCTTTAAAGCTCGCTCATAGGCATGATCCCTCATTTCAAAGAAGTTTTCACGTCCATTATTAATCATTTCCATTTTACGGCTCAGATCTTCCGCATTGTTGAAGTAGAGTGCGGAGTTTCTGCAGACTTCCCTGTTGAATTCGTTGTTGTGGGCAAGGATCACTGTTTTCATTTTCATTATCTCTAGAAGGGATGGATTGGTTCCTCCAACAGTGTGGCCGTGGATATAGGCAAAGCAGTTCTGCCTTAACATGTTCAGGCTTTCTTTATCATAGATTCCGCCCGCAAATACAATCTTTTTATCCCGGTTTTTATCTGCAATCGCCTTCACGTCCTCCTCATAAGCAGGGGATCCAAAGTTTCCAACAACTACCAAAGGCATATCAACGCTGCTCTGGCTGTATCCCTCAACAATCGTGTGGATGTTGTTTTCAGGTTCCAACCTAGCAACCATAAGCCAGTAGTGGGGGTTAAGGGTAACTTTACCCCTTAAATCTTCAGGGAGTTTGTTATCTTCCCAGGGGATTGGTTGCACATCAAGAGCCCCATAGGGGATGAATTCAGATTCAATTCCGTACTTGGAGTCTAAGTACTTTTTGATCTCCATTGAATCTGCGATCATTTTGTCAGCCCAGAATACGGCAAGTTTCTCACATACCTTTAGAAGCCATCTGATCACAGGAGGGAATTTGGTTCTCTTCCATTCCATACCATCAGGATTAACCCAAAGCTTTTTTCCAAAGAGTTTTGGTATGAAAAAGAACATCGCTGCGCTGTATCCTAACATGTAAACAATATCTGCATTTCGAGCTGCTTTAAACAGTGAATAAACATCGTATAAAAATTCATAGACTATACGTGCAGCAGGAAACTCTGGGGCTTTTAATGGAAAATAAAATAGTTCAACACCTTTATATGGTGATTGAAAACGGTTATTAGATGGCCTTTCGCAACTGACAATAACTTCATGGCCTTTAGAGACGAGTAAAGTGCTTAAAATTTCAGTGAATTTTTCAAAACCACCGTAATTGTTTGGAATTCCTCTGCTACCAATTATAGCTATTTTTCTCTTTAACATTAACGTCAATACTCCGTCCCATGAGAGTATTATGATTTCACATAAAAGTGATACTTATGCAACAAAATCATTCAATTTTTAAGCTTTGCTTAAATAAAATCAAATACTAATACCCCAATTGTATTAGGATTTAAGTTTTATATAAACTTATCTAATAATTTATGTACTGATCCAATTACAACATATACAAAAGAAATAATTTAATTAAGAGTTAATACGTAATATTGAATAATGTGACTATTGTCACTTATTAAAGTACATTATGATATCATCCCTTATAAACAATATCATTTTTAAATGAAAATAACAGATCACATAGGTTTACTTATTTAAGTGAAGAGTGCAAATGAGTCTTATAGAAGGAGTAAGTTAAATGGCCAAGCGACAGTATTCAGATATATTACTTATCATATTTTTAACAATTCTGGCGATTGTATTCATTAAAACGCCGGGTCTCAGGAAGACATTTGTCTGGAACATTCTGGGAATTCTTCTCATAGTTATCATTCCAGGTTACAGTTTGATAGCTGCACTTTTTCCCAAAAAGACGAGTTTAGATGGCATCGAACGTGCAGCACTGAGCTTCGGTTTGAGCGTGGCAATTGCACCTCTTTTCTTCTTTGTCATGAAATACGCTCATTGGAATGTACGTTTAACACACTTATTCTGGGTACCTCCAAGCTTCACACTTTACATGGCACTCTCAGCCTTCACCCTCATCATGGTATTCATAGCCCTCATCCGAAGGTGGAGAACAGATGAAGAAAACAGGTTCTCAGTCAACTTCTCCCTCAAACCAGTAAGGGAACACTTCAGGGGAGAATCCAGAACCAGCAAGATCCTCTCAATCATATTGATCATCTCCATCATCCTGGCAGTTGGAACAACGGTCTACATCATAGTCAAGCCCCACCAGGGAGAGAAGTTCACAGAGTTCTACATACTAGGTGAAAACGGCAAGGCATCTGACTACCCAACCAACATGACTGTTGGGGAAACAGGAAACGTTACAATAGGGATCGTGAACCACGAGTACAGGACAGTGGACTACACCCTGGTTGTGGAGTCAAACAACACAACCCTGATGCAACAAAACGTAACCCTCGACAGTGGTGCCAAGGTTGAGATCCCCTACAACTTCACAGTTGGATCTGCAGGTCAGAAGGAGATACGGTTCCTACTCTACAAGCTACCCGATAACGAGACCTCCTACAGGGATCTGCACCTCTGGGTGACGGTTTCATAAAAAAAGGTTTAAATTCTAAGGGAATTGATATTTGTACAAACTTTGATATTAATGTACATAAATTGTTCATTTCTCCAGAATGGATTTATTTTTTTAAGTGATCTAAATCCTGAAAAATTGGATTTATTCCTAAAACTACCTCAATAATTTAAAAAAAATGGATCATACATTATTGAAGTGTTTATTAAAAATTAACGCACAGATTTAGGTGATACTGCTCTTTTATAGAACAATAAAGCTGTAGAAATAACTGATAAAGAAATATTTAATGACTCTTTTTAGATTAGAAAAGAAAAATGAGTTTATAATGGTTCCGGAAAATTATGGCCTAATTTGTATTTTACAACATCTGCTGATTTTAAAATCCCAAATGCCCATTTAGCCCACCAATGGGATTATATTTCCAAAGATTATTCGGAATATTATTCCAATTATCACAGCTGTGGTTAAACTTAAAAATGTTCCCAAGAGATAATACTCGGCAATACTCCTATTATCCAGCTCTTTAAATCTTGCAATAGATTTAGCGGCAAATACAATGGATATTGCAGCATATTGGTCAACTAAAACAAGAGAAAAAATAAGTATTCGTTCTAACATGCCTATTAATGCACCAACACCTTCTATTCCCTGCCTCATATCATTTTTATCTTCTGATGAACCAATAGAACGTTTTAGTATTATTTTGATAAAATATCCTGCTAATACCATTATAAGATATCCCAAAATTAAGATGAGTAACTTATACAACATTTAATGACTCCTATTGAACTAAATATGGTTCATTTTATATATTGAACTAAATATGGTTCATTTTATATATTGAACTAAATATGGTTCATTTTATATATTGAACTAAATGCAGTTCATCTGTCTGTCAAATTCTTCTTTTAAGATTTCTTCAGCATATTTTATTAAATTGTAGTTACTTACTTCTAAAATCTTATAAATGTTCCTAATCCCAGTTTCAAATTTGATCGAAGTTTTTTCTATAATATGATGTGTTTCCTTATTTTTTCTGTAAAATATGAGGATTTCTTTTCTTCTAGGAGTCCAGCTCCACATGGTTTCAAATACGAAGTTTAAAATACATTCAATTAAATGATAATTTTCAAGATTACCCTTAATTATAATCCATTTTTTCTTTTTTTTAGCTAATTCCAATGATTCTGAAGAATAATGAAATGAAGGTCCATCAATTTCTTGAACATCGTAACTTAAATTAGTTGAAATATCCCCAATGCCCATACCTAAATAAAAGGGATGATCAATTTTTTCAAAAAGTATGAAGTAAATATCCATAAGAATGTCCATTCTCTTGATCATTCCTTGAAAACCATCGCCACCAACGATCTTAAAATCTGCAATTATATTATCATAAAAAGTTTCATTTATTTCAACCAATGCATTTTTTAAGTTTTCCTGGCAATTAAGCCTATCTTCCATTTTTCTTGAGGATTTCAAATCACCAGTTACAACAATTCTCATGTATTCACCTAGCATATTGTAATAACATAATATGTTATACAAAGAAAGCAATTAAACGTTTTTGTTCATTAAACAAAACTACCTTTAAAAAGGTCTTAAACCTCAATACGATTTAAACAAACAATCTCCTTGAATTTAATGATGAACTTAAAACTCCAATAGTTTAAGTTGGTAAGTTCCCAGTTCATGTGACTATATTCACCCAGGGCATATGGATCCACGAAACATGTCAAGGGACAGCCTTCACTGTCCACCTTGATCGCATACTTTATATATTGGTAGTACTAAACTATGTTTCATGATAACCACAGCAACGACAGTCACCACTGCAGCAGCAACAACGGTGACTACCGCGGATGTCATGACCTACAGTATGGTAGCTGTGGTCGCCCTGATACTATTCTTAGCACTCAAGGAGATCATGAGCTCAGAGACTGAGAACAGAAGCGTTAGAAACTTCATGAAAGGAGTTAACGTTGCAATTGTTCCTCTTCTCCTAGTATTCGTAGCGATAGTGGCTTACAAGGTAGTTACAGTTATTTAAGGGAGTCTTATTTATGAAAAAATGGACGGTAACATTATTAGCAGTGGTAATAGTAGCAGTTTTGGGTATCGCAGCATTTTCACTCACAGGCAACAACAGTCAGACCAGTGCCTCCAATGGACAGGGAACCAACATGGCCTTTTACAACCAGGCAAACTGTTGGGTACACGCAGTAGTTGTCATATCAAACGTGACGGTTGAAAACCAGACCAAACCCGACACATACTTCGCAGACGTCTGGATGAAACCTTCTTCAGGTACAACCCAGATAAGCCTAAGCAACATGCTTGGATACGGAGACAAAGCTCTTCCTGCAGGTACAACAATGCGTGTTAAGGTTTTAAGGGACCTTGCAAGCAACGATTACGCAGGACAGAACCAGACATCCAATTCAACCATAAAAGTATGGTCCAACGCACAGACAGCACCAGATAACAGTGCAGTTCTTCAGAACATTCAGTTATCCCAGCTGGTTTACGCAATGTCATCAAATGTGACTGACAACTCAATAAACGTTACAAGTGACGCAACACAGGGAGCAACATTCCTTCAGGGAGTTCACTGTGCCCAGTACGAGTTCCTCTTAACAGTTAACGCCGATGGAAGTGCAAGTTTAACTCTCACTCAGCCGGTTGTTTTCTGCGACCACATGGCAACAAGTGCATAAGCGATACATTTAATACATCTCTTTTTTTCTTTTTATTTTAGAACAAGATCAAGACGTTTTTATTTTACAGGAGCAAAATCAATATGGACAAACGCATCATTCTAATCTTTGCAGTCGTAGTCCTGGGATTGATAGCAGCAGGAACAGCATCAGGGGTCTTAATAAACCTTGTTTTCCCGGAAATACCCTACAACTACACATCATACGTAACCCTACCAGCACACTCCCAGAACGAAGAATCATTCGTAGGTTACTACAAGATAAACGGTACCGGCAATGACTTCAAGTTCAAGATAGTTCTCCCTGGAGCTGAGAACAATGAGGATCCACTCTGCTACACTGCAAGCGGACTCAACGGAACAGGCAAACTGGACTACATAAACATAAACTACAACACTGTAGCAGCAGTTGCAAACAAGAACCTCACACGTGCAGTGTTTGCAACACCTATGAACGGAACCTTCAACATCCAGTGCGCTGCATGGACAGGCTACGGAAACTTCTCAAACAACGGAACCTACTTCGCAGGGAAGTTCAAGATAGACGGACCTGTGACAGACTTCAAGGGCAGTTTCCAGTTCGTACCAGACGGTAAGAGGATAAAGATACTCACAGACTACGTTTACTACCCTCACCTGCAGGACCAGCTTGCAAAGAATGTTACGAACACGTTTTACATGTAGTACAAGCGAAAATAGATTTATTTTCATTTTTTAGCGCCAACATAACCTGGAAAAACTTTTTTATTTTATAAAATAATAAATAAAACTATTTAAGTATGATCACTTTAAAAATAAGTTTGACCAAGATGAGTAGGGGATGAATTTTTTTGAGTGAAGACGGGGATATATACGAAATTTTAAGTTTTCTAAAAGATATCCCAGAAAATAAAATTGTTTTCACAGGCCATGTCAAAGAAAAAATAAAAGATCGTGAGATACCCTATGATCTTATAGTTAACTCTATTCTAAATGAAACTCCTTTAGCTATTTCAAAACAAGATTTCAGCAAATTCAAAGTTAAATATCCTTTTAAATACGATAAATCAAGGTATGATTTGGTTATTATTATATTGGTAGAACCTGTAACCAAAACATTAAAGGTAATCACAACATATAAGGAAAATGTTAAAAAAAGGGTGCGAGAAGATGGTAGTTAAAGAATTTGAGATTAAAGAACATTACGATCCAATTGCAGATTCTCTTTACATTCGAATCATCGATGATTATGAATACCTAGAATCAATAGACCTCGGAGAGAATGTGATACTGGATTTTGATAAGAATCATGTTCCAGTGGCCCTGGAGATAGTTGATGCTTCCAGAAAACTTAACGTAAACCCATTTTCTTTGAAAAGAATAGTTGAGGTTACCATGCAGATAAGGATCAAGGAAGAGACCATTAAACTGCACGCTAACTTATCAGTACCGGTACACAACAAACAACTGAAAAAACCTGTTGATATCACTGCAGTAAACGATGTGGACATTCCTCAGATACAGACCAACTTCGCAACGGCATAAATTTTTTTAGTGTATCATCATTATGGACATTGCCAAAAAACGTGGGGATCTGAATTATGGGGTGTTAAGTTCCAGGAATATGCTTCATCTAACTGTAACAACTCTTTTTTGTCTATTTTCAAAAAATATATTCTAAAGAAGACATTATCTGAAACTTCAACTATTAGGAATTTCCTAATAGTTTAAAAAGAAGGTAATAAAAATGTTTCTAGAAAATTTAATTTTTATAATCCCGATATTATCATTGCTGTAGGTTAATATAAATAAAAAACTTCTTCAATTCCTTTTAAAAATCAAAATATCTATTTTTTTAGTAAACTTCCAGAAAATCAGAATTTCAGGGAGGAAAGATGGGATCCGCACCTGCAGATCCCTTTACCCTTTTTATCTAACACGATTAAGAATGGACCCTTATCGTTGTTAACGTTGTAATATGTGTTGCCACATTACATATTAGACCCTAACTAGTATATAAAATTTACTTTATTTATTTTCAACCAAAATGGATTTTATTAAAGTAAAATGGAAAGATATATAAATCAATTTTACTTAATTTTTTATCAAGCATATTTGAATAATTCTTTATGCTTATCAAAACTTAAAAAGGAGGTGAAAATGTGAAAAAACAGATACTTATGCTTTTTATAGGTCTATTTATGGGAATAACAGTTTTTGGCTCGGCAGTTTCAGCTGCAGGCCCTGTCAATGATACCCATCTTCAGACCGTTGATTCTTCAGGTGCTTTGAACGACTCTGAAAACATCACCTACGTCAAGGCCTCAAATCCCACTTCAGATCCGGCCTTAAATACTGCTTCGAATCAGGCTTCAAATAAAACTTCAACTCAAGCCTCAAAGGATGTTGATCCTGAGATCACCCTTAACATCACCCTGGAACATCCAGAGGCCCTTTCAAACAAGCTACCAACTGTGACAGTTAAGGATGCAGCTGGAAACACTGTAAAGGGTGTGACTGTAACCAGGATAGGAAGTGGAAAGTACAAGGTTAACTTCACAAGCGATAAAAAGAACTTCAACTTAACGGTGGGTGCAGGTGGACATGTGTCCCAAACAGTGAACGTATCAGTCTCACAGAGGAACGCCACTGATCCCACACTATACGGTGAAGCAAATGTGAAGTTGAGGGCATACAACCTGCTTGTAATAAGCGGATGTCCCAACTACGCCAAGCCATTCGTTGACTCAAACAAGAAACTCAGGGAGAGGGGATACTACTTCAACCTGAACTTCTTCACCAACGAGGATCTCACATCTGCAGACACCAAAGCGAAGATAAAACAGTTGGCAAATAAGGCAGACCTCATCATCGTGGAGATGATAAGTGAATCAGGCACCCTCTCAAATTTAATGCCGCTCATATCCGATTCAAATGCCAAGATAATGGCTTTAAGGTGCGGTGTTGCATTTTTAAACAACACAAAAATAGATTCCAACGACACAGAACTCAGGGCCTACTGGGATGGGACCGGTGCAGACAACATGGAGAGGTTCCAGCTCAGGGCACTTCAAAGGATTGGAATGCCTGTGGAAGCTGCTGAAAACCTCAGCGTGGTCACATATCCAACAGAGTTCATATACCATCCAGATTCAACCACACCCCAGTTCGCAACCTGGGCTGACTACCTGAAATGGTACAAAAACAGCGGCCACTACAAACCAGGCAAGGCATGGGTGGGTGTAATGATGTATTCCTCCATGTTCTTCAATGGAAACAGCGACATGGCAATGAGCATACTCAGAAGCCTTGAAGCCAAGGGTTTGAACGTGGTTCTGGCTGTAACAGCATCAAGCGACACTGCCAGGGCAAATGCCATAACCAAGTACTTCCTGGATGGCAGCACATCCAGGATAGGTGCCCTAGTGGCCTGTGTTGGCTACAACATCATATACAACAACCCCCAGAACAGTACCAATCTCCTCAAGAGGATGAACATACCAATATTCGCCCCTATTTACGCTTCAGACCTTGAAACCTGGAAGAACAGTTCTTCAGGACTGTCCAGTGAACTTTACTGGCAGGTGGCCTGGCCTGAGATGGAGGGAAGGATAGAACCCATAATCATGGGAGGTGTTGAATCAGCAGAAACAGATCCCTACACAGGCATCGTTGTGAAGAACTACACACCACTATCCGACAGGATAGAGAGAATAACCAACAGGGTCTACAACTGGATAGCACTCCAAACACTCCCTAACAGTGCAAAGAAAATAGCAATTATCTACTACAACAGTGCAGGGGGTAAGGATGGAGTTGGTGCTTCCTACCTCAACGTTCCTGAGAGCATATCAGCAATACTCAAGGCTCTCAAGGCAGCAGGTTACGATGTATCCGACAACGTATCAACTGAATCCATAATCAAACTCTTCACCACGGCTGGAAACAACGTGGGTTCCTGGGCTCCAGGAGAACTTAAGAAGGTGGTTGATGCAGGTGCAATAACCATACCCCTCAGCGAGTACATGGAATGGTTCAACACACTGCCAGAAGAACTCAGAAAGGAGGTCACTGCCAAGTGGGGTGCTGCTCCAGGCAGCGTCATGGTCTACAACGGTAACATAGTTTTACCCGGTATAATGCTGGGCAACATATTCGTTGGTGCTCAACCCATGCGCGGATGGGGAGAGAACTCCACAGACATCGCCCACTCATCAACACTGCCACCAACCCACCAGTACATTGCATTCTACATGTGGCTCCAGAAGAACATGGGTGCCAACGCAGTCATACACCTGGGAACACACGGAACCCTTGAATGGCTCCCTGGAAAAAGCGTGGGACTCAGTGGTGATGACTGGCCGGATGTTCTACTGGGAAACATGCCCAACATCTACCCCTACATAGTTGACAACACTGGAGAGGGAACCCAGGCCAAGAGAAGGGGCTACGCAGTGATAATAGATCATCTCACAGCTCCAATAATAACCTCAGGCCTCTACGGAGATCTTTCAACCCTCCAGGACGTGATAAACAGCTACGACAACACACAGGACAGCCAGCGTAAAGCAGCTCTTGAAAAACAGATCAGGGCAATGGTAACCAAGATGCATATTGATCAGGACATCGGTCTCAACATGAAGACTGCAGCCTTCAGCGACATCAAGAACCAGGTTGAACACCACCTCGAGGATATTGCAGCAACACTGATCCCCTATGGACTCCACACCTTTGGAGTTGCCCTCAACGGCACCATCCTGGATCAGATGGTTGAATCCATTGTGAGCTTCGACCCTGCAAACAGGAACAACACAGAGTTCAGGGAAAAGATACGTGCTGAACTCTCTCAAAACTATGAGATGGAAGCCCTGCTTGCAGCACTGAGTGGAGAATACGTGGCACCGTCCATTGGTGGTGATCCTGTTCGAAACCCAGACGTGCTTCCAACCGGTGCAAACTTCTACTCCTTCGACCCGAGGTCTGCTCCAGATTCAACTGCCTGGTTGATAGGCAAGCAGATGGCCGACGACATGCTCATTGATTACTACAAGAAGAACGGGCACTTCCCTGAAACAGTGGGTGTTGTTCTATGGTCAACTGAAACCATGCGTACCAACGGTCAGACCATAGCCATGATACTCAGGTACATGGGTCTGGAACCCCAGTGGAAATCAGGAAGGTTCGTAGGTGTTACTGTAACACCACTGAGCAAGCTCACACTGAACATCAACGGAAAAACCGTGAACAGGCCGCGTGTTGACGTGCTTGTGACCATAAGCGGTCTCTTCAGGGACACCTTCTCCTACACCATGGATATTCTTGACAAGGCCTTCCGCCAGGTTGCAGCTCTACCTGAAAGTACAGATAACAACTACGTTAAGAAGCACTACCAGAACAACTACAACAAGTACACCAAGGGCGGTATGAGCTCTAAAGATGCAGATGCCCTTGCAGGGGCCAGAATATTCGGACCTGCGCCTGAGGGTTATGGAACCGGGGTCGCAGCCCAGGTACCAAACACATCCAAGTGGACTGATCAGTCAGATCTCGTTGATACGTACCTCTCAAGGATGTCCTACATCTACGGGGTAGGTTCTTACGGTGTTCAGGGACTTCAGGCCTTTAAAGATCAGCTGAAAACTGTTCAGGCAACTGTTCAAGTGAGGGACAACAACTACGGAGTTCTTGACAACGACGATGTTTACCAGTACCTCGGAGGTCTTACAATGGCTGCGAAGAGTCTCTCTGGTTACGATGTGAGTGTTTACATTGCAAACACACGTTCAAATCCAAGGATAGAAACTCTGGGTCAGTTCATGTCCGATGAAATCAGGACACGGCTTTTGAATCCCAAGTGGCAGCAGGGTATGCTCAACCAGGGATACTCCGGTGCCAACGAGATTTCAAAGGAGATAGGTTACATGTTCGCATGGAAGGCTGTTACACCAGATGCTGTGAAGGACTGGCAATGGAATGAAATTGCCCAGAACTATGCATTCAATTCCGCGGTCAGAAACCAAATGCTTCAGGCAAACCCCTACGCATACACATCCATGCTGGGCTGGATGCTTGAGGCGAACATGAGGAACATGTGGAGCACTGACAAGGCAACCCTAACGGATCTTGCAAACCAGTACGTCAGCTACACAACCAAGTACGGTGTAACATGCTGTCACCACACCTGTGGAAACATCCAGTTCAACCAGATGGTTGTTCAGATGTCCTCCCTGAGTGCTGACACCTTGAAGCAGTTTGCAGGTGTTGTGGCTGCTGCAACAGGAAAAAATCTAAACGTTCCAAACAGTCAGTCAAACGCTGGTCAGAGTCAGGCAAATGCAGGTCAGAGTCAGTCCAACGCTGGCCAGTCTCAGTCTAAAAGCTCCAAGAGCAGTAGCAGTGCAGGTTCATCTGCATCCAGTCAGAGTGCGGATTCATCCAATGCAGGTTCATCAAACAATGGAAAGGCAAGTGAAATATCAGTTAAAAGCAGTAGCAGTGCATCCCAATCTTCAGGAGTACCATTTGCTGCTATTGCAGGTGTTCTCGCACTTCTAGGACTTTTAGGTGTTGGATACTTCAAGGGAAGGAATTAAACCAGTCAAAGGAAGAATTTAAAACATTTGGGGTTAAACCCTCTTTTTATTTTTTTATTTGGAGGAAGGATAATACAAATCTTAAATTGAAGACCTAATTAGTATTAATTCATTAAATATTATTACGGATCAGGGGAAAATCCCAGTGAAAGTAATAATAAAAATCAAATAGAAATTATTATATATTCAAAAGATCCAGAACATGGAATGATTAAAATGATCGAGTTACTATGGAAATTAGGAGTTTTATCGGCAGTTCTTGTATTCGGTGTGAAAATAGGGCTGGCAATGGGATTTGCAGGACTATCAAAGAAAACAGCAGCCCTCATCACCATTGGATACGGTGGGGGAATACTCCTCCTGTCAAAACTTGCAGAGGGATACACGGATGTTCTTTATAAAGTAATCTACGACTACAATTTTGCAATATTTCTTGTAATGGCCGTTGTTATTGCCTATGCAGGTTTTCACACCATCAAGGAGTGGAAGAGGAACAAGAAAAACCATGCCAAGGCATCGTGCATGGCAATGATCGCACCGTGCCCGTGCTGCTTTGGAGCAGTCATCGCAGCAATAATACTGGTTTCGCCGGTTATAGGTGCATCATCCTTCGTGATAGGAAAGTACGCAGCACTGTTCCTTGCAGTTACAATAGGAATATTCTACCTGGCTTCAGGTGCAATCGTCAGGATCAGCAAGAAGCCCTACCCAGTTCTCCTGGGCAATTTCATGCTCTTTGTTGGACTCTACTTCCTTGCATCTGCAATAGTGATCCCAAATATCAGCACTGCCATGACATCCAAGGCCAGTCCCCTGACGATTCCATCACTCAACGTGGTTGCAGGGGTTCTTGTTGCACTTGCACTCCTAATTGGACTGGGCATTTTTATGACTAAAAAAAGGAGTATTCTGGTTAAAGGTTAATTTCAATGATATATTAGTTGTTAGAGGTGTTTACAATGGTTGCAGTTCCAGGTAGTGAATTTTTAAGCAGTATTCTGCACGTGGTATCCCAGAGCCTCCTCATCCCTGTGATAGTGGGACTTTTAGCCTTCATGATCTATGCAATAGTTGCATTTGGAGGACTGCTCTCGGAATACTCAAGCAGAATCCGTTTAAGTACAGAGGAAATAGAAACGATAATCAACGATCTATCACGATCCAGAAGCTCAGAGGAGCTTATTAAAACTGTTCAAAGTAGCACACTTTCAGATCCTCAGAAGGAGATCGTGGTTAAAATAGCTTCCAACCCTGACATGGGTTCCAAGTCAAGGGAGGCCTTTGCAAGGAAGCTGCTGGAAGCAGAGGAATTGAAGGCTGCACGCAGCCTTGAGAAAACTGATATGGTAACGCGTTTAGGCCCAACCCTGGGTTTGATGGGCACACTCATACCCATGGGCCCGGGACTTGCAGCCCTGGGTGCAGGGGATGTGAACACCCTTGCACAGGCCATAATAATAGCCTTCGACACAACAGTTGTTGGTATAGGTGCTGGTGGTGTTGCATACGTCATATCCAAGGTTAGGAGGAGATGGTACGAGGAGTACCTGTCCAACCTTGAAGCAGTGGCAGAATCTGTACTGGAGGTTTTGGAGAGTGTTAAGACGAAAACGCCGTATCCTAGTGGACAATGATGAGGATCCACTTGCAGGGACAACGAACCTTGTTGATGCAATGCTGGTCCTTGCAGTGGGATTCCTGATATTCCTGGTTGTATCCTGGAACATGCAGAGCGTTGTCTTCAGCAGTGCCTCTCCAGAAGAAAAGAAACAGACCATGCAGGCAATGCAAAAAGCTGCAGAGGTCCAGATGGGCCAACAGCTCAACAGCACACCCCAGACACAGTCTGGACAGGGTTCAGGTTATGCAGAGCTTGGAAAGGTTTACAAGGATCCCAAGACAGGTAAGCTCATCATGGTTGAGGGAAGTTCGTGACAGATGGAACAAAAGATTCCATCAGCTCAGGATGCTAACACCTATAAAGGGTTGTTCACCCATCCAACCTCCACTCCATGATACTCCAACATTCATCCCATTATTTTCCCCCAGTTTTCTTTTTTACAGATTTCCAAGGTTTTCTTTTCCCCTTTAACAGGTTCTTCCAGACTTTGATACCTGTAATGGTTGATGTTTCAGTTTTCAGGCCTTTTTTTGATTAAGGTTTTAATCCAAAACCCATTTTTTATTCTATGTTTCAGTTCTTGCCCCATTTTTTTATCAAATGTTCAAATTAATCTTAAAGATACTTTTTTCAAATAAAAATCCATTTTTAGGATTTATCGACGACTTAAAAGATTTTCAGTTAATATTAAAAGTTGAATAAGATTTTTTAAGATTTAAAAACATTTTTAACATTTTTTTAATCTTTAAACTGGATATACTTCCTTTTCACAACCTTCTACAATGCCCTGTCATACACAAACTTTATATTAGATTTGAATCTAAAAGAAAAACATCATTATAAATCATTACTAATTCGAGGATAAAAATCAGGTGATAAATGTGGCACCTAAACCAAAGGAATTCAATGGCAATTTTTGGAAAACAAAGGATTTCAAGGTCTCAATAGGTGAGATAGTTGAAAAAAAGAGGTCTGAGGAGGTCCCAATGGGTCCGACTCCAAAACCAAGTGTAACGGACCTCAGATCATGGGACATGAAGCTTTTAAATAGATACGAGCCATTCTACGCTCCGTTCTGTGACATGTGCTGCCTCTGCACCTACGGTAAGTGCGACCTCCTTGGCAAACAAGGAGCATGCGGAATCGATGCAAAGGCACAGCAGGGAAGAATGGTCCTTATAGCATCATGCATAGGAACTGCAGCCCACGGAGGACATGCAAGACACCTCCTTGAATACCTGATTGAGAAGAAGGGTGAGGACTTCCCAGTAGACCTGGGCGGCAGTATAGACGTAGAAGCACCCATAATGCGAACGGTCATAGGTAAAAAACCTGAAACACTGGCAGACCTCAGGGAAGCAATTGAATACGTTGAGGAACAGACACTACAGCTTTTATCAGCAACCCACACAGGACAGGAAGGAAACTACATGGACTTCGAGTCCAAGGTACTCCACGCAGGACTCATGGACCACGTTGGAATGGAGGTGGGTGACATAGCCCAGATAGTGGCCCTGAACCTTCCAAAGGGCTCTGAGGACACAGAACTTGTTGAACTGGGCCTTGGAACCATAGACCAAGAAAAACCTGTGATCCTGTGCATAGGACACAACGTTGCACCTGGAGCAGGGATCATAGACTACATGGAAGATCAGGGATTGGAAGACGACCTCGAAGTCTGTGGAATATGCTGTGCAGCCATAGACATCACACGCTACAACAACCAGGCCAAGGTGGTGGGTCCAATCTCAAAACAGCTGAAATTCGTGAGAAGCGGAGTTGCAGACGTTGTTGTTGTGGACGAACAGTGTGTACGTACCGACGTGCTACAGGAGGCCAGAAAGAACAAGGCCGTTGTCATAGCAACCACAGACAAGATCTGCATAGGCCTGCCTGACAAAACCAAGGAAGACCCTGATAAAATCGTTTCAGAACTTTTAAACGACGAGATCGAAGGTGCGCTCATCCTGGACCCTGCCAAGGTTGGAGAAGTGGCTGTTAAAGCTGCAAAAAAACTTTCAGGGGAAAGGGAGAACCTCAAGATGCTTCCTGACATGGACGAAGTTGTTGAGTACGCAAAGGAATGCACAGAATGCGGATGGTGCGACAGGGTCTGTCCAAACAGCCTTCCAATGATGGACGCAGTCATGGCCATAACAGAGGGCGACTTCTCCAAGATGGAAAAACTCCACCAGTACGACCTCTGCTACTCATGCGGACGATGTGAACAGGAATGTCCAAGGGACATACCAACTGTATCACTCGTTACAAAGGTTGGAGAACGCTCAGTTAAGGATGAGAGGTTCAACATACGGGCTGGACGCGGACCAGTACAGGACGTTGAGATCAGGAAGGTTGGAGCACCAATCGTACTTGGAGACATACCGGGGGTTGTTGCACTCATAGGATGCACCAACTACCCTGAAGGAGGAATCGAAGTTGCAAAGATGGCAGAGGAGTTCCTTGAGAGAAACTACATAGTGGTTACCACAGGATGCAGTGCCATGTCCATAGGGGAGTACAGGGACGAGGAGGGAAAAACCCTCTACGAGAAGTACAGTGGAAACTTCGATGCCAAAGGACTGGTTAACCTGGGCTCATGCGTATCAAACTCCCACGTCTCAGGGGCCGTCATAAAGATAGCTAGCATATTCGCCAAGAAACCACTTGAGGGCAACTTCGAGGAAATTGCAGACTACATACTCAACAGGGTTGGAGCTTGTGGAGTTGCATGGGGTGCATACTCCCAGAAGGCAGCAGCCATAGCAGCAGGTGTTAACCGTTGGGGGGTGCCAGCAGTTGTGGGACCACAGGCATCCAAGTACAGAAGGTTGTACCTTGGAAGACCAGACCAGAAAGAGAAGTGGAAGGTCAACGACCTCCGGCAGAACAGGGTCATGGACGGCGAACCCGCACCAGAACACCTCCTCTACTCTGCAGAGAACAGGGGAGAGGCAACAGTCATGGTAGCAAAGCTCTGCATAAGGCCAACAGACACACCAAAGGGAAGGCAGATGAAGCTCACCCACTACATAGACCTCAGCAAGAAGTACTTCGGAAAGATACCCGACGATGTGCACCTATTCGTGAGAACAGACAAGGACGTTCCAATAACCTACAAAAAGGACGTCATGAAGATATTGGAGGAAAGGGGATGGGAGCCAAGGGAGGTACCACTGGAACCTTCCCTCATGGACTTTAAAGAGTAAGGATTAGATTACATGGATTAGATGTAAGGTGATTGTATGAGCAAAGAAAGAGTAATTCCATGGCAGCCAACCGTGATTGCAGGACCCAAACAGGCACTTCTTGTAACCCCGGAAACAGCCAAGATGATGATCAAAAAATCAAAGAGACCCCTCATGGTTGTGGGTCCCCTTGTAAAGGAGGAACCCCTCACAGACTACGCCGCAGACATTGCAGCCAAATGGGGGCTTCCAATGGTTTCCACAGGAGATGCCTACAAGGCCTTCAATGAGAAGGGTGTTAAAACCAAGTCCTACGGACTGGTTGAAATCACCAACCTCCTCCAGGACCCGAACTGGAAGGGAGTCCAGGGTGAGGGACAGCACGACCTGGTGATCTTCATGGGATGCATTTACTACATGGCTTCACAGGGCCTTTCAACCCTGAAGCACTTCGCACCCCACCTGAAAACCCTTACCATCTGCAAATTCTTCCATTCAAATGCAGACGCATCCTTCCCAAACATGGATGATGATGAATGGTTCAGGTACCTGGAGAAGATGAAGCAGGATTAAAAACAAACGGATTTAAAGGGGAATTTTAACAAAAAAATCTCAATGAAGCAATGATTGAAGATCAACTTCACAGATCACTGTTGGAGAGTACTGAACATTAAAAGATAATTCAAAAAACTGAAAGAAATATTGAAACTGATCAAAAAACTTTTTAAATTCTTTAAAAGTTTTAAAAATTATAAAAAAATCATGAAAAGTTTTTAAAATAGATTTAATCAGAGATTTTAATTTGGTTTAAACGCATAATCATTACATGGATAAATTTCAGTGAAATAAATCAGATCCCCTATGTTTAATAAAGATGTTAGGATCATGTGATCGAGTTATAAAAGACTAGATTGGAGGAATTCAATGTTTGAGGATATACCTGTTGATGTCAGCCCCATGTACGAGGGGGAAAGAATAAGGGCAGCGAATATGTTCTGTGAACTTGCAGGCCCCAAATCCATTGGAGCAGAACTTGTCCAAGTGGCAGAGGATGTTGAAGATGGAAGCGTGTTGGTCGTAGGTCCAAATATCGATGAGATGACAGAGGGGGAGAGGTATCCCTTCGGAATTCTCGCAGAGATAAAGGGTGAAAAGCTTGAAAAGGAACTTGAAGGTGTTATTGAGAGGAAAATGCATGAACTGTGCAACTACGTAAACGGATTCATGCACCTGAACCAGCGCGACCAGATATGGTGCCGTGTAAGCAAAGAGGCCCGTGACAAGGGATTCAAACTGGAACACCTTGGAGAGGCAGTTGCAGCCCTTTACAAAGAGGAATTTCCAATAATAGAGGCAATATCCATAAGGATATTCACGGACGAGGCAGAGGTTGAATCCTTCCTTGAAAGGGCCAGGGCCCAGTATGAAGAGAGGGATGCAAGGGCCAGGGAACTCACAGACGAGGATGTGGATGTCTTCTACGGCTGTGTTATGTGCCAGTCCTTTGCACCGACCCATGTCTGTGTTGTAACTCCAGACAGAACAGCACTCTGCGGTGCCATAAACTGGTTCGACTGCAGGGCAGCAGCCAAGATGGACCCGGACGGCCCAATATTTGAGATTGAAAAGGGAGAAGTTCTGGATGAAATCAAGGGTGAATATGCAAATGTCAACGCTGCAGTGGCCGACAGATCACAGGGAACTTTTGACAGGGTTTACCTCCACAGTGTCTTCGGATACCCTCACACATCCTGTGGATGCTTCGAGGCAGTGGCCTTCTACATACCTGAACTCGATGGAATAGGCATAGTTGACCGTGACTTCAAGGGAGAAACACCCCTGGGAATTCCATTCTCAGCAATGGCAGGACAGTGCTCAGGTGGAAAACAGGTTGAAGGATTTGCAGGACTCAGCCTTGAGTACATGAGGTCACCTAAGTTCCTCCAGGCAGACGGCGGCTATGAAAGGATCATCTGGCTTCCAAAGGAGATAAAAGACTCCTTAACGGACTTCATACCAGCAGATCTTGTGGATAAGATCCCAACCGAGGAGGATGCCAGCAGCATAAAAGAGATAAGAAGGTTCCTCAGGGAACATGAACACCCAATAATCCAGAGGCTCAAGGAAGCCAGGAAGGAAAGGCGTGAGGAAAGAAAAGCTCTAGAAGAGGCAGAAGCTCCGGAAGAAGTTCCAACAGAAATGGAGGAAACGCCAGTTGCATACGCACCTGAACTCACAATACCTGCTTCAGGCGGGGTGAAAATAATCCTCAAAAACGCCAAGGTCTACGCTGAAAAGGTGATCATCAAGAAGAAATGAAATCCCTGGATTAATTTCAAAAAAACTGTAAAATTGGGATATATTTTTTTGATTGATAAAAAAACATTGGAGATGTGTGTTTGATAATAGCGGTGAGTGGAAAGGGAGGAACTGGAAAAACCATGGTTTCATCCCTTCTTATAAAGGCCCTTTCAAAGACTGGAAAGGATATTCTGGCAATAGATGCTGATCCTGATTCCAACCTTCCAGAGGCACTTGGTGTTGAGGTTGAAAAGACAGTTGGTGATGTTAGGGAGGAACTCAAGAGGGACACGGCAGCACGGAAGATCCCTGAGGGTGTGAACAAGTGGGACATCCTAGACTACAAGATCATGGAATCAGTTGTTGAAACACCAAAATTTGACCTTCTGGTCATGGGAAGACCTGAAGGAAGCGGATGCTACTGTGCAGTTAACAACATGCTCAGAAAGATAATAGAAACACTCTCCAACAACTACGATATTATCGTAATTGATACGGAGGCAGGACTGGAACACCTGAGCCGGAGAACAACCCAGAACGTTGACACCATGCTGGTGGTCACAGACACCTCAAAGAGGGGAATGCTGACAGCCCAGAGAATAGGTGAACTCTCAAAGGAACTGGACATAAACTTCAAAGAAATGTTCCTTATCCTGAACCGTGTTAAACTAGATCGAGAAAATGAAGTCATGAAAAAAGTTGATGAACTTGGAATGAAACTCATAGGGCGAATCTACGAAGATGAGGAAGTATCAAGGTACGATATTGAGGGAAAACCTCTTCTAGACCTTCCAGATGACTCCCTCCCAGCTTCTGAAGTTTCAAATATAGTATCTAGAATTTTAAAGGATGTGGGTTAATGGATAAAATGACGCAGCTTCTTAAACTACTTGAAAGTACAGACTCCATAGAAATAAATGAGTTCAGAATGGATTTTGAAGAACTGGAACTCCAGATCATGCCTGCAGTCCAAAAAATGGTGCAGAACGTTGCCCAGAAACAGGCAGCAGTTGCAGAGAGCATGGGCATAACTCTGCCACCAGCAGAGCCCTTCTCACCACCCATAATGGACTACCCAGGTGAAGTGGCAGAGGTTCAGCTTGGAATGGGAACAAGAAAACCAGTCTTCCTCGGGGGACAGAAGGCACTCTACAGGTTTGAACATCCCCAGCCAAACCCCCCAGTTGTGACCTTCGATGTCTTTGACATACCCATGCCTGGACTTCCCAAGCCAATAAGGGAACACTTCCAGGATGTTATGGAAAGCCCTGGTGAATGGGCTAAAAAGGCAGTTAAAGAGTACGGTGCCAACATGGTAACCATGCACCTCATAGGAACAGGTCCAAAGGTCATGGACAGAACACCACGTGAGGGAGCACAGGCAGTGGAAGAGGTTCTACAGGCCGTCAAGGTACCACTCGTTATCGGTGGATCAGGAGATCCGAAAAAGGACCCCCTTGTTCTTGAAGCAGCAGCTGCAGCAGCAGAGGGAGAAAGATGTCTTTTGGCATCTGCAAACCTAGACCTGGACTACAAGAAGGTTGCAAAGGCAGCTCTTGACTACAACCATGCGGTGCTCTCATGGGCAATAACCGATATAAACATGCAGAAAACCCTCAACAAGTACCTCATGAAGGAGGGACTCACCCAGCAGGACATAGTCATGGACCCAACAACCTGTGCCCTTGGTTACGGTATAGAGTTCTCAATAGATGTTATAACCAGAACCAGACTGGCAGCCCTCAAGGGAGACACTGACCTTCAAATGCCAATGTCCTCAGGTACAACCAATGCATGGGGTTCACGTGAAGCATGGATGAAGAAGGATGAATGGGGACCAACAGCCTACCGTGGCCCAATATGGGAGATAATAACCGGTTTAACAATGATGCTCTGCGGTGTTGATATATTCATGATGCTCCACCCATCATCTGTCAGTATGCTCAAGGAAATAGGAAACACCTTCACAAAGGAACACATGTCCTCAGATGTGCCTGACATTTCAGGATGGATAACGGAGCTTGGATAGGCTCATAAAAAACTTTTGAAACTAAAGAAATGTAATTTAAAGATATTTTAGTAAGGAGGTTTACAAATTGCAACTAACTGCAATGGATATATACAGACTGCTTCCCAAGACCAACTGCGCAAAGTGCGGTGAAGCATCTTGCATGGCATTCGCCACAAAACTCTCTGAAAAGGAGACAGACCTGGAATTATGCACCCAGATGGCTGCAAATGAACTTGAAAAACTTGAAAATTTACTGGCACCAGCTGTACGGGAAATAACAATTGGTAAAGGGGCCAAAACAGTAACCTTCGGTGGGGATGAGGTACTCTACAGGTACGAACTCACCTACTACAACCCAACACCAATAGTCATCGATGTGGCAGACAACATGGAAGAATCTGCCTTTGATGAGAGGGTTAAAACCATAGAGGAAACTGAATTTGAAAGAACAGGTGAAGTTCTCACCCTGAATGCAATAGCACTGAGAAACGCATCTGGAGACAAGGAAACATTTGCTAAGGCAGCTTCAAAGCTTAAAAGCTCAAAATTTCCCCTTGTGCTCTGCTCACTTGACCCTGAAGCCATGAAAGCAGCCCTTGAAGAGGTTGGGGATGAAAGACCCCTGATCTATGCTGCAACAGAGAACAACATCGAGGAAATGGCAGCACTGGCAATTGAGTACGACTGTCCTGTAACCCTTTTCGTCCAGAACGACCTTGAGAAGATGAAAGAACTCTCAAGAACCCTCAGGGCAAAGGGAATCAAGGACATAGTTCTGGACCCTGGAACCTTCGTTGGAGAGGGAATAGGGGACACCCTTGACAACTTCGTCATGACCAGAAGACTGGCCATAAAAGAGAAGGATGAAGACTTCAGATTCCCAATCATGGGGGTTCCGGCCATAACCTGGCTCTTCGAGGAGGACGAGGTTGAAGGTGGAATCAAGGAGGCAACCATAGCAGCAACCCTCATGAACAAGTACTCAGATATAATGATAATCCATGGAACCAACATATGGGAACTCATACCAGTTCTCACATTGAGGCAGAGTGTTTACACGGATCCAAGGAAACCACAGGCAGTTGACCCGGGAATCTACACATTCGGAGACGTGGACGAGAATTCGCCGGTGCTCATGACAACCAACTTTTCCCTGACCTACTACACAGTTGAGGGTGACCTGAAATCTGGAAAAGCCACATGTTACCTCCTTGTACTTGACACCGAGGGAAGGGCTGTGGATGTTTCACTTGCAGGCGGACAGCTCAATGGTTCAGCAGTTGCAGATCTCATAAAGGATTCAGGAATAGAGGACAGGGTCAAAACAAGGAATCTCATAATACCTGGACTTGCAGCCCCAGCAAGCGGTGAAATTGAGGATGAAACCGGATGGGAAGTAAAGGTGGGACCAAGGGATTCATCAGCAATTGCAGACCTCCTCCTGAAACTCAAGGGTGAAGCTTAAGGGGATGATCCCGGGATCGTAACCCTTAACAGTTTCCCCATAACTTATAAGTTCTAATTGAACACTCCACAGTTCAATCATTTGATAACTGGAAGAGTTTTAATTAGATATAAAAAAAGCTTCAATTAAATATTAGAAAAAATAATTCAAAGGTATCAAAAGTAAATTCTAAAATAAATCCTAAAACATTAAAAAGGTGAATCAATGAAGACTTTGATGGTTGTAGACCCTCAGATGTGTACTGAGTGCAAGGACTGTATCACAGCATGCCAGAAGGAACACGGAGTGGCCAGGGTAAAGAAAACAAGTACTGTACCAATTTTCTGCCTGCAGTGCCATCCTGATAAAGCCCCGTGCAGGCGTATATGTCCGACCAATGCAATAAAAGAGGAAAACGGTGCCCTGATCATTGATGAGGATGCATGCATACTCTGCAGACTCTGCATGATAGCGTGTCCAGTTGGAATGATCGTTGTGGACCAGGACAAAAAAGCAGCACAGAAATGCACACTCTGCATGGAAACAGACAACATACTCCCTGCATGTGTTGAAGCCTGCAAGGACAACGTCCTGAAGATATTCTCAATCGAGGACCTTGAAGATCTCAAGAAGGATATGTCCTATGCCGAGGTACTCAAGGAAGCAATGAAGGCATATAATGAGAAGGTTTAGACGAATTCCTTAATTCCTTCACTCCCTTTTTCTTTTTGATTTTAATTTTTAACGATTATTAAGATTTTTAAACTTTTATAAGGTTTAACTGTTTTTAAACTTTAATAACAATGTTTTTTACCTTTATTTTAAGATTCAACAACAAATTTAAAGATTATAAAAAGATAAAAATTATAAAAAGAATTATGAAATCATGAAAATTGTGAATTTTAAATGATAATCCTATCATCCCTGATTTCAATTCCCTCATTTTTCAGGATTTCCCTCTTCATCCTGACTCCTCCACGGTAGTTTCCAATGTGCCCATCCGATTTCACAACCCTGTGGCAGGGTATTATTATTGGGAATGGATTTTTACCGATTGCAGTACCAACAGCCCTGTAACCCCTGGTACCAAGGGATTCTGAAATCTTCTTGTAGGTTGTAACCTCTCCGAAGGGTATCTTCGAAACTTCAAGGAGCACCCTTCTCTCAAAGGACGATGTAACAGGTAAACATTCAGATGTGGAGTCTTCAACTTCTGATGAAAAGCCAAGTTCCAAGGCATTCAAGTTGAATTTAACTTTCTTACCATGGTAGGCATCTGAAACAGTTTTTGCAAGGTCCACATGGTCATCTGTGACTTCAAAATCAGGGTGTTCCCTTGAAATTTCTGCAAGCACCTCTTCCTCAGTCTCACATGGCAGTGTGATCCTGACGATCTTACCACTATCTGAAACCCCAACTGCGAAGTGAAGCATGCCGGATTGGTATGTGGAAACTTCAATGGGATCTTCACGTTTTTTTACCATTTAAACACCCTTAAATTACCTTTTAAACAATATTCAATTCCTTTTTTTAGTTTAAAAACATCAAAATCTTTAATCTGGTTTTTAAATCTTAATTTTACTTCTACATCTTCTAATCTTACTTCTACATCTTCTAATCTTACTTCTACATCTTCTAATCTTACTTCTACAGAAGAATTTAAATTTCATATTTCATGCTGCCACACACAAAACCCTCCACAGAATCCATCCATTATCTACAAAAATCCCCTCTTCATTCACGTGAGATAAGTGGTAGAACAAATTAAATTGATGGAATCTCCAAAATTTCAGGCTTCTTCAAAGAAAAATAAGTGAAGTTTCATGTTTTATGTATCTGGAAGCTCTCAAGTATGAGATCCATGTCCTCCTCAAGGAGGTCGAAGATTTCAGGTTCTCCTGCAAACCAGAGGTAATAGAGAACATCCTCCTTCTTGAATGCGCATATGAGTATCCTAGTCATGGACACGCTGTGTGGATTCTCACCCATGAGGAGGTAGGCATCCATATCACGGACCTTGAAGGACAGTTTTGAGAGTATCTTACTGTTCTGTATGAGAAAAACGTTCCGCAGTATCTCTGCAAACTCAGTGGCTGTGATATCACCCATGTTGGCGTGCTTGTTAATGGAGAAGTTCACTGCACTGTTTGCACAGTTCCCCTTTATGATCTTCTTCTCATCGTAGTTCTCCATGACTTCCCAGCTTGCAGGGTAATCAAAGGATATCTCCCCATTGTCATAGTGAACTATCCAGTAAGCCTTTCCAGCTGATCTGATTCTTTCAAGAGCATCCTCTGCCCTGAGCCTTACGTAAATATTTTTATCCTCAAGGGCCTTGATGAGGGGTTGCACAGCCCTCTCATCCCCAATCAATCCCAGAGCTTCAGCAGCCTTACCCCTGATGTACTTGTTCCTGTCGTTCTTCCTTTTACCCTCCAGAGCGTGTATGAGAGGTTGTACGGCCCTTTCATCCCCTATCTTTCCCAGGGCTTCAGCTGCCCTGCCGCGTATGTGCCAGTCCCCATTTTTGAATATATCTATGAGTGGTTCTACAGATGCTTCGCCAATATTTTCAAGGGCCACTATTGCCTTCCAGCTCACATCGGCATCGTTGTCATTTAAGACCTTGAGAAGGAGGGTTATGGCTCTTTCTCCACCAGTCTTTCCAAGGGCAGTGGCAGCGTACTTCCTGACGTGCCAGTCATCATCATTGAGCACCTCCGCAAGGGCATCGAAGGCTGTTTCATCCCCTATTCTTCCAAGGGCATGGGCTGCATGACCGCGAACAGTCCATGATCCATCTTTAAGAGCTTCTATTAATGCGTGTACTCCATCGGGGTCTCCTAGTTTCCCCAGGGCCCTTGCAGATTTCCAGCGCACATCATCATCAGGGTCCATGATTAATGACTGTACAAGGGGCTGAAGAGCTCTTACATCACCTATGTTTCCAAGGGCTTCTGCTGAATTTTCCCTCACAGCAGTTAAAACAGGGTAATCATCCTGCCAGTCCTCATATTTAATGGCTTCAATGAGTCCTTCAACCGCCCCTTCATCACCCATACGTTTGAGTGCAATGGAAGCTTCCTTTCGAATGATCGGGTCCTCATCCTTAAGTGCATAAACTAAACCTTCAATATCCCCTATTTCTTCCATATACTCAATATCCGGTTCATATTCATCATATGAGTTCATAGTTATGGCTCCCTTTCAGCTCCTTGTACATCTGAAAAGCATATCATTAATATTAACTGTTTTATTTTTAATTAACTTTACTGATTTAAACCTGGACTCTGAAACCTGGATGGATTCCCTTAAAATTGGTTCCATGGTGTTCTGAACCTGAAATTCCCATTAAGAACATCAATCATCTCTAAATGTTTTAAGGAATTTTAATACTCACTTGTACTTATAAAAACTTTTTGCAGACCTGAAACCTCATGAAACTCAAAGAATTTCCTTTAAAAGCTTCAGGAGGTTTGGATGTTTACCCATGAACTTGAGGGCTGCGATCCTGGATATGGACTCGAAGTCTTGGGTTTCAAGAAACTCCACTATAGTATTGATGTCTTTATCAGTGAGTTTGTCCATTATCCGCCTGTACTTCAGGGATGTTTCCAGGTTTCCCCCAATTTCATTTCTCCACCTATCTTCATACCTCTTCAGGAACTTTGAGGATGTATCACAGGCTTCAACTGCTTCGGCTGCAACTTCTCCAGCTATCCTTCCGCAGGACGCTGCAAGGTGAATACCACCACCTGTTATTGGATCAACCTGTCCTGCTGCATCTCCAACAACCATGAGGCCGTCTTTAAAGGTTTTTGAAATAACACCTGAAACTGGAACCCCTCCAACCTTCAGCTCAACCGGTGTTGCATGAAACCTTGCCATGAACTTCTGGAGGTAGCTGTAGGCAGTTTCCCTTGTACCCCTAACTCCAAGACCCACATTTGCACGGTCTTCACCCTTTGGAAATATCCATGCGTATCCACCAGGAGCTGTTTCCTCACCGAAGTAGAACTTCAACCAGTTGGATGGGATGTCAAGCCCAACAACCTCGTACTGGGCACAGGAGCAAATGTCAAAGGGCTTCTTCCTTGTGTTGAGACCTGCTCTCTGTGCCACCATGGATTCAACACCATCTGCAGCCACCACAACATCCGCATGGATCTCCATCCTCTCACCCATGTGCTCTGCAACAACCCCGCACACCTTACCGTCACGTATCAAAAGATCCTTAACGGTTGTTTTGACCATAACATCTGTTCCAGCTTTGGCTGACTCCACTGCAAGGTGTTTGTCGAATATCTTCCTCTCAAGGATGTATCCCTTGGTGTTTTCACCTGCAACCTGGAACTTTCTACCGCTGGGTGCGTGAACATCTGCACCATCTATTTTGGATGCAACAAATCTTTTTGATGGTTCCATCTGGAGGGTTTCGAAGGTTGAAGTTGTTGTTCCTTCGGCACATTGAACAGGGGTTCCTATCTCCTGCCTCTTCTCTATCATGAGAACATCTGCACCTCCCCTGGATGCAAAAAGGGATGAAACAGAACCTGCTATACGCCCCCCAACAACCACAACATCGTACTTCATTCTAGTCATTTAAAGCCTCTCCTGGAGTGATGGCTCCCAGCGGACAAACTTCAAGGCACTTGCCGCACTCCTCACATCCCTCACCCACATCTATTCTATTTTCATCAAGTTCCAGTATGTTCCTTGGGCAGACCACAACACAGGCACCACAAAGTCCGCATTTCACAGGGATGTACTCCATTTTAACACCTTGATCAAATTTTAATCATTGAAGGTTCATCTAATCTGGTCAGATTCTCATTTTGATTCATTGAACTTTCAGTCCAGATATTATGATCCTAAATTTTATATATGCTTCTTTCCAAACACTATTTATAGTATCGTTTACTTTAAATAAATGAAATGGCAGTAAAATTCACTATGTTCCTAATTCATTGTAACCATTTTTCATTCACATGAATTGAAGAATTAATTTAAAACCTTTGTTCCAGGATTTAAACCATTTAACGATACGGATATCCGGATGGTATTTGTTAATAATTATCTATGGATTTTAATGTGTTAAAATCTTTTTAAATTTATTGCTGGATAAAATTATCCTAAAACCGTTAACTTAATATAGGATATTAACCAACTTCGATGTATGCGTCATATGCAGGGGTGCCCGAGCGGCCAAAGGGGGTGGACTTAAGATCCTCTGGCGTAGGCCTTCGTGGGTTCGAATCCCATCCCCTGCACTTGAATATAAACGGAAAATCCAAAAACTGTAGGTTCTCTGGGTTTTAATTACAATCTCATAATGCCTTAGTGGCTCAGCCGGTAGAGCGATACCTTGGTAAGGTATAGGCCGGGGGTTCGAATCCCCCCTAAGGCTTTTAACTTTTATACATTTAACCTTTGTACTCGTTTTTTAAAACTCTTTTTAAAGTTTTAATTTTGTTTTTGTTAAACTTCAACCCTTAAAAATCTCAGTAAAGGGATATCAAAAAATTTCCACAAAAACTTTATAATCTTGTTCAACCAATTGATTCAAGTACTGAATAAGTTCAACCAAACGATTCAAATACTGAATAATGGTCAATAAAATCCATAACACCATCAACAATGTGTTGCTGGTCAGATCCAAGTAACGAACTTGATGGGATTAAAGAGCCACATGTTAATATTCAGAGCTAAACTGCATATTCAGAGTTAAAATACATACTCAAAGCTAAAAATGAATCCCCGGTGATATCATGCAGAAGAAGATAATCCAAATATCAGATATACATTTCGGTGAGAAAACATTCTCCCAGGACCTTAAACACAATTTGTTAAAACAGATAACAGATGAAAACCCTGATCTCATAGTTGTTTCAGGAGACCTTACAACTGAAGGATACGTACATGAATATGAAGATGCAGCAACCTTTGTTGATGAATTGAGGGATATCACCGAGGCCCACATCATCCCTGGAAATCACGATGCCAGGAATGTGGGGTTGATGCACTTTGAAAAGCTCATAGGTGAAAGAAAGTTCCTTCACATGGATAAAAAGGGAGGATTTGCAATACTGGGTCTGGATTCATCTGAACCCGATATAAACGATGGTCAGATAGGCTACGACCAGCTTGAATGGTTGAAAACTGAACTTGGGAAGATACCAAGTGACATGTGTAAGATAGTCACATTCCACCACCACCTTTTACCCATCCCCCAAACAGGACGTGAAAGAAACATACTGCTGGACTCAGGTGACCTTTTAAGGGTCTTTGCAGATTACGGTGTTGACTTCATACTCAACGGCCACAAACACGTTCCAAATGTGTGGATGATCGAGAAGATGGTGACCCTGAACTCTGGAACAGCAACAACAAGGAAATTGAGGGGTCAAACATACCCCTCCTACAACGAACTTCTCATCAACGATGAGGGAATACACGTGAACCTGGTAAACACATCCACAGGCTACAAGAAGGAGCTTGCAGAGTACACGGTTAAGGTTGAGGGTGACGAGTACATGATATGTTCCTACACCCACAACTCATTTTACAAGCCTTGAAACCATTTCACGGCATTAATCCATCATTTTTTTCATATTTTAATTTAAAAACACCGATGCATTTCATTTTAAACTCCGAGCACATCCAAAGGATTTACAACTGTGCCAGTGAATTGATCACTCCCCTGATAATGTTTACAGGGCATAAATTTCTAAATATGTGCAGTTGGGAGTAATTATGTTTTCATGAGTAGTTTCTTATTAGATAGGCCCTTATGAGTCAGGTTTTTAGTAGTCATGTTTTTTCATGATAACTTTCATGAATTGGTTTTCATGAGTTCAACTGGATATTCAACATGAAAACCCCTAGACCCAAAACCCTATTTATCCCATCCAACAAAACTAAATATTCTAAAAAAACAGGTAACTAAACACGGTTACCCATCTAAAAAATGGGTGTCTGGCTAAAAAATATCCAGAATCCCATAAAAAGAAGATGAAAAAATTAATATAAATAGAAGAATCAGAAAAAGAAGAATCAGAAATAGAATATGAACAAATAAAAACCTAAGTAAAAGAATTAGAAATAAAAAAACCAGAAATAGAATACAAATATAAAAAAAGAACCATAAAAAGAAGAATTTGGAAACCAATCTTGAAACTATCTCAATTAGTTGAAGATGGATGATGCCTAGAAATAGAAGAATACTCTTTTTGAAGTGATAAAATGACAAAAACTTTGGATATAGTGATGGCAGGAGTTATATCTGGTCTGGTTGCATACACAACCACACAGCTTGGAATAGGAGGTACCGTTATAGGTGCTGTTTTAGGGTCCATGCTCTACCAGTTGATGACCCACCTGTTTAAGGAACCCCTTGAAGGGGTTGAAGCCCCAACCATAAGTAAAAAAATCGTTTACATATTCCCATTAATCGTTATAGTGCTGGTTGAACTGATCTACATGCTTTCAACCATATCTGTACGGGAACATCACCTGTTCTACATGCTTGAGAACATGGCAGGAGGTAACCTCTTCAGATCAATTGGATTTGGACTCCTCATAATGGGAATCTATCCATTCATACAACCCAAAGAAATAAAGAAGGAGTATGGATATATTATAATTGCAGTTGCTCTCATAAAACTCTGGAACGGATTTTCCGATTTGAACACTCCAATAACAGATCTTTACTCACTGCTTTACTCAGAACTGGGAATATTAATATCTTTGATGGTCATCCTGGCACTTTCATATGTTATACTGGCCATAGCAAAGGAATCAATAGATATAGTTCATGAAAATGAAAGAGAAAAGGAAATAGGACGGTACAATGAATAGCAAGTCAAACAGCACCCTTAAGGCCGTGCTCGATGTTATACTCCACGAAAACCCTGCCACACAGGATGAAATTGCGGAGAAATTGGGTTTATCCCGTAGATACGTTACAAAACTCCTCCAGCCAATGGTGAAACGTGGGGTTGTGAGAAGGGCTTACATACTGGATCTCAAGAAGTTCGATGAATTCTCAGACATGTTCCATGAGAAGAGTTCAAGGGAACATGCAGGCAGCTACCTCATAAAGGAGATGCTCAGCAACATGGCGGAACACGTAACCAAACAACTGGACGCGTCCTTCCAATCCTTTGAGATCTACGACAAGGAACTTGCTAATAAGGCTCTTGAAATGGATTACATTTCAAACAACATGCACGAGAAGGTGCGATCATCAGTGGATACTGTTATATCAATCAATCCCTACTCTGAGTTCAGCAAAACCATGGTCTTCAGTGAGGTGGCCTACGACCTTGAAAGGATAGCAGACCATACATGCCACATTGCAAACTTCGTTGTGAAGGGCTGCTACGAGGTTGAGGAGGAAATGATGGATATTTTAAGGTCCATGTTCAAAACCTCCAAGAAGATGTTGAACTATTCAATGAAGGCATTCCTAGATGAAGAACTGGACCTCAAGGACAAGGTCATGGACTACGAGGAGAAGATACACGACCTGCAGAGGAAAGCCCTCAACAAGATGGCAATTCTCATGGCAGAGGATGACATAGTGGACAAGGACCGTTCAACCTACTACCTGTCCCTATCAAAGGTTGTTAAGGCATTTGAAAGGATTGGAGATATCTCAGTTGAAATAGTGGATGCTGCAGGGGAATTCTACAGGAACATTCCACGTACAACAACCCCGGAACATTTCAGAAGACTGGCAAGGTAAGTTTACCCTTGCAAGGTAATTTTTTTCTGACGATCGTTTCAAAGTGATCCCCATTGCAAACATCTTGCAAAGTTTTTTATGAAAAATTCCGGGATCACCCTCATTTTTTCATTAACATCTCCCATTTTTTTCGTGAAGATCGTGCTTTAAGTGAACTAAAGATCATGTTTGGTAGGATTCATGTACGTTGAAACGCAGCTCAAACCAATTCTTAAAACCAATTATTAAAATGGATTGAACTCACTTAAAATCATATAAAAACTTTTTAAAATCTTTTATTTTTAGTTTTATTGGTGAAAGTTGTATATTTAAAAGAGATTATACCTTCAAATTTGGTATATTTAAATTAAAACTAATTATTTTAATTACAGCTAATCATTTTAAAATAGAACTTACCCTGATTAAACGGATGGATCAATGAATAAAAAGTTGGTTTTAAACTTTTTTTGTTTTCAATTTAGTTCTTCAGCCCTTTTTATCCTTCTCCATTATCTCCCTTATCTTCCGTTCTTCCCAGTCTTCATCCAGAATGCCACGTTTCACGAACACACTGGCACCGTGCATTAAAAGCCCGATGCCCCAGAATACACTCACCCAGTAGAACCACCAGACCCATGGGGTTGTAACGAAGTTTATGATTGCAAGAACTGTGTTTACTATGATGTAAGCTGTTAAGTGGTTGTAAAAGTCTCTCAACTCCTCAACCCTTCGTTTGGCCTGTTGGTACCTTTCATTTTCATCCACCATTAAGATCACCTGATCCTCAGTTGGGACTTACTTCTACTCTAAACTAAAACTCCTTACCTTAAACTAAAAACTCATTACCTAAATGTGATTCCCCCTTTTCATAATATTCTTCATATTATAATCTGTATCTTCAATTTCAATAACTTTGCTGTGGACACATCTTCGTGAAAACCCAATTCATGAAAATGTGCTTTTTACCATAAATCAATCAATAAATGGTTTTAAAAAAAGATTTTAGAGATATTGGGCTTATAAAATTGGATCTAGGTTCATAGTGGATTCAGATATAATTATAGATTTGTTTCAGGTACGAAAGACCACAAGTAAACATGTTATCTAAACGGTATCAAGTTCTGTGATCTTCCTGAATGGTTCTTCACTGGACATCTCCTCGTTGACATGGGCAAGCAGCCCGGGGAGTCTTCCTATTGCAAAGATCCCACATCCAAACCTCCAGTTGAATCCAAGATCAGAAAGTATGGATGCATTTGCACCATCTATATTCATCTTAATACCCTTCTCCCTTCCAAGGATCTCCTCGATTTCAAGGGCGAGTTCAACATGTTTTCCACTGCAACCATACTCTTTGCCAAGTTTTAAGAGTTTTCTAGCCCTTGGGTCCTCGGTGTGGTAGCGGTGTCCGAATCCAGGTACCTTCTGGTCCTTGGTTTTCAGCTCTTCAACCATGAACCTAGCAGTTTCAGACGCAGATCTTCCATAGGCCTCTGCTAATTTAACTCCTTCCTGAAGATTTTTCATGGCCTTTTCGATTGCACCTGCGTGGTTCTCTCCAAAAGCGAGTATTCCTCCTGCAAGGCATGCGTTAACAGTGGATCCTGCTGATGCCATGAGCCTTGCAGCCTGTGTGCTTGGCGGGGTGACCCCATGGTCGCAGAAGGAAACAAGAACTGCTTCAAACATTTTTTTAGGGTTATCCGATGGAAGATCTCCCTTCAAAAGCAGGTAAACCATCTCTGAGAAGGATATATTGCCCATCAAATCTTCCTGCAGGCGACCTCTTGTTGTCAACCGGTTTGGTTCAACTTTGGTTATTGAGGTTCTCCAGTGTGCCTGCCGGGGTTTGAACATTTCCTCCATTACTTTCTCAGTTATCATGCTGTTTTCTGTAGGTGGCTCAATACTTAAATTTTTGCTTTTAGTCCACGGTACATCACAAAATGTGATCTTTCGTCCACATGGATAAAAAAGAGCATTCTAAAACCTGATTTGGTTCACTTAATGTGTTATTTAAAGCACAAATAGGAACCTTTATATGTGGTGGAATTAAGGGTTGAAATGAGGTCGGTAAAAATGGATTTGAAGTATATAATAGGAATAATAGTAGTGTTAATCGTAGCAGCTGGGGCTTACATGGCTTTAGGTGGAGGCGGTCAACAAAAAATAACGATAGCAGGTTCAACATCAGTTCAACCTGTGGCAGAAAAATTAGCAGCAGCATACATGAAGGAACACCCAAACGTTAAGATAAATGTTCAGGGTGGAGGTTCTGGTGTGGGTATAAAAAATGTTGCACAAGGTGTTATAAACATTGGTACAAGCTCAAAATCATTATCAGCCAATGAATCTTCAGGATTGAAACAGTACACCATAGGACACGATGGTATAGTGATAGCTGTTAACAAGAACAACACTGTAACTAACCTTAACTATAGCCAGCTTAAGGGCATATTCTCAGGTAACATCACCAACTGGAACGCAGTTGGAGGTTCAAGCGCAACAATAGATGTTATAACCCGAGAAGAGGGTTCAGGTACAAGAACTTCCTTTGAAGATCTGGTTATGAACAAAACAAAGATAAAATCCAGTGCAATAGTTCAGAGTTCAACAGAAGCAGTCAAACAATCAATAGTGGGAGACCCAAATGCAGTAGGTTTCATATCCCTTGCAAACCTTGATTCAACTGTTAAAGCAGTGAAGGTTAATGGAGTTTCTCCATCAGAGGCCACAGTTGCAGATGGTTCCTACCAGCTTCAGAGACCCTTCATATTCCTAACCAAGGGCGAACCAACAGGCACAGTTAAGGACTTCATTGACTGGGTCATGGGACCTGAAGGTCAGGCAATAGTAAAGGCAGAGAAGGTTGTACCAGCAAGCTCCTAAAAAGGATAGTATTGAGTTGGTTTAAACCACTCAAACCTTTTATTTTTATTGAAGATAAAAGTTTATTGAAGATAGAAGGAGATGCAATTAAATAACTCTAAAAGTTTAAGGTAGATGTTCCGAGTTTCATCACCATATTTTTAAATACTCTGATGTAAGAGAGTATTTATAAGGTGATGATATGGACTCGAAATACATAATTCTTATAGTAGCTGTTCTCGTTATAGGCAGCGCTTATATGATGTTTACACCAAAAACTCACTACGAAACCCTACAAATTGCAGGTTCAACATCTGTTCAACCGGTTGTAGAAAAATTAGCACAGGCATACATGAAGGAACACCCAAACGTTCGTATAAATGTTCAGGGTGGAGGTTCAGGTCTTGGAATAAGGACCACTGAACAGGGAATAGTGCAGATAGGGATGAGTTCTGAGGAACTTAAATCTGATGAAAAAACTCAATTAAACAGTTACACACTGGGAGAAGATGGTATAGTTGTTGCAGTGAACAACGCCAACAACGTAACTAGCCTGACAAAGGAACAGGTCAGGGACATCTTCAGTGGAAAGATCACCAACTGGAAACAGTTGGGAGGTCAGGATGTACAGGTTCATGTCATCGTTAGAGAAGCAGGTTCAGGTACCATGGATGCATTTAAAAACCTTGTAATGGGAACAACCAAAGTAAGGGAAGATGCCATTGTTCAAAGCTCAACAGAGGCAGTTAAACAGGCAGTTAAACAGGATCCTGGTGCAATTGGATTTGTATCCATGGCGCACATGAGCAGTGATGTTAAGGCACTGAAGATAGATGGTGTTTCACCATCGGATGAAACTGTTTCAAATGGTTCTTATGAACTTCAAAGGCCATTCCTTCTCCTTTTCAAAGGTCAGCCCACAGGGGTTGCTAAGGAATTCCTGGAATGGGTTAAGGGACCTGAAGCTCAGGCAATAATCAAAGAGGAGAAGGTAGTTCCTGTATCCAATAGTACAGGTTAAATTCGTTGCGAGACTCCTCAAACTCCAGATTTAATTTCTGTTTCAGGGATTTCCCTGTTTACAGATTTAGTCAGATGTAATTGTTGTAGTGTGGTGTACTTCCTTACTTAGATGCAATTTACAAATAAATTCAAAGGAAATAAGATGTAACTTGAAGATAACACTCCAATAAAAGACATACTTCAATAATTTCAAATAATAATCACATCCAGAAATTTAATCTGGAAATATCAAACTCATAATCACGTAACAAATTAACAAGGGTTTATTGAGGTGCCTAAATGAAGGATAAAATAGAAGAATTTCTAATAGAAAAGGGCCTTTTTATAACGGCAATTTCATCGGTCGTTATAATACTACTCATAATAATATTCATCTTCAGCGAAGGTCTACCCTCCATGGAGAGTTACGGGTTCCTGAACTTCATATTCGGAAGCACATGGGATCCAGAATCTGGCCAATACGGTGTTCTCCCCATGATAGCAGGATCACTGGGAATAACAGCCCTTGCACTCATTATGTCAGTACCACTGTCGTTACTGTGTGCAATTTTCATGGCTGAAGTTGCACCTCAAAGAATGAGGAAGCTACTGAAGCCAGTTATAGAGACGCTTGCAGGAATACCTTCGGTTGTTTATGGATTCTTTGGACTGATAGTGCTGGTACCGTTCATGAGGGTGCACTTCGGAGGTACAGGTTTCAGCATGCTTACAGCATCCATAATATTAACGGTGATGATCCTGCCAACAATAGTGAGTGTATCAGAGGATGCACTGAGATCCGTACCCTCAGAGTACAAGGAAGCTTCACTCGCACTGGGTGCAACCCACTGGCAGACCATAAAGAACGTGCTTTTCCCTGCAGCAGTACCTGGAGTTATAACAGCAATAATTCTTGGTATGGGAAGGGCTATAGGTGAAACATTAGCGGTTATAATGGTTGCAGGAAACGTTGCACAGTTCCCAACTTCACTCATGGATCCTGTAAGGGCTTTAACATCAAACATAGCCCTTGAAATGGGTTACGCAACTGGAATCCATTACAGTGCACTCTTTGGAACAGCCATAGTCCTGTTCATCATAATCATGCTCCTCCTTGTGCTTGCCAACTACTTCCACTACAAGAAGAGGATCACAGTTGGGGGTGGGTACCTGTGAATAACCTAACACGTTTTAAAAAATGTTTCACAGATTACAAAGGAGGTATGAACCTTGAATAGAATAATATCTCCAAAAAATGCTCAAAAAATAATGAAAGGAGTTTTCTGGGCCTCAGGTATTTTAACCATTGTAATAATGCTTGTTATAATAGGTTACATCCTTTTAAAGGGTCTTCCAGTGGTCAACCTGAACTTCCTCATCAGCGACCCTGTGGATTCAGGTGCATCTGGAGGAATAGCCCCTATGATAGTGTCAACCATATACGTGACACTCATAGCTGTGATAGTGGCAACACCAATAGGTGTTGGAGCAGCAGTTTACCTCACGGAGTACACAGAGGAAAACAACGTTGTAAAACTCATAAGGTTCGGTTCAGAGACACTGGCATCAGTACCTTCAATAGTATTCGGTCTCTTTGGACTGTCATTCTTCGTGATATTCCTTAAAATGGGATGGTCACTGCTCTCAGGAGGTCTTGTACTGGCGCTAATGGCCCTTCCAACCATATTCCAGGTTGCAGAGGTAACAATACGATCCGTACCAAGATCCTACAGTGAGGGAAGCCTTGCACTGGGTGCGACTAAATGGCAGACAGTTTACAGGGTTGTTCTACCAGCTTCAGTTCCAGGAATAACCACAGGGATTATCTTGGGAATGGCAAGGGCAATATCCGAGGCTGCAGCCATAATGTTTGCTGTTGGTTCAGCACTGGCAATGCCACTTTCCATATTTGACCCAGGACGGCCTTTACCACTCCACCTGTACATACTGGCAACCGAGGGAATATCCCTTGACAATGCATACGGTACAGCAGCTGTACTCGTACTCATAGTACTTGCAATAACAGTTTTAACCAACACACTGGTTGAAAGATACTCAAAAAGGATGATGGGGCGATAGAATGGATTACAGAATAGAAGTTGAAGATTTAAATGTTTACTTTGATGACGCACATATATTAAAGGATGTGAACCTTAAAATTCGTAAGAACAGGGTCACATCATTCATAGGACCTTCAGGATGTGGTAAATCCACTTTCATAAGAACCCTCAACAGGATGAACGACCTCATACCAACCTTCAAGAAGGAGGGAACCGTGCTCCTGGATGGTGAGGACATATACAATCCCAAGGTGGATGTTGTTGAACTGCGTAAAAAAATTGGAATGGTATTCCAGAAGGCAAATCCATTCCCAAAATCAATATTTGACAACGTTGCCTATGGACTCAGAATCCATGGAATCACTGATAAGGACTGGATCGAACAGAGGGTTGAAGAGAGTCTTAAGGAAGCGGCGCTTTGGAAGGAGGTTAAGGATAAACTGGATAAGTCTGCAATGGGACTTTCAGGTGGACAGCAGCAGCGACTTTGCATTGCAAGGACAATAGCAGTTGAACCTGAGGTCATACTCATGGATGAGCCATGTTCTGCTCTGGACCCAATATCAACCACCAAGATCGAGGACCTCATACACAAGCTCAAGAAGGATTTCACCATCATAATCGTGACCCACAACATGCAGCAGGCAACAAGGGTTTCAAAGTACACAGCATTCTTCCTAAACGGTGAGATAGTTGAAAGCGGACTTACAGAGAAGCTTTTCATAGAACCTGAGGACAAACGTACTGAAGATTACATAACAGGCAGATTCGGTTGATGGATCGTAGGGGTTGATTTGAAACATGTTTGAACTCATACTTGAAAGCAAACTGAACTCAATCCAGGATGACCTATTGATCTACAGTGAAGAAACTGTTGAAAGAATAAATGACTCTGTTAACGGATTCATAAACAATGATGTGGGTGTATCCAGGAGTATAATAGAATCTACAGATGAAATTAACAGAAAAAGCTATAAAATCGAGCAGGAATGTCTTAAAATTCTTGGGCTGCACCAGCCCCTTGCAAAGGATCTGAGACTTGGGGCTGCAGTTTTAAGGGTCTCAATAGAACTTGAGAGGATAAACGATTTATCAGCTTACATATCCAGATATGCGATAGACTCAAATGAAAATGCTTTAAATTATCATAAACCTCCCCACATAATTTTCATGTCTGAAACAGTCCAGAAAATGCTTCAGGATGGGGTGGGGGCCTTGTTGAATGAAGATTTACAGCTTCTCAAACGGTGCACCAAGAATTACGTTGTTGTCCAAGATTTTTACAACCAGATGTTTGAGGAGTACAACGACGTCACAAATTCAAGTTCCCATACATATCTGATACTTGTGGGAAGGAACCTTCTGAGTATGGGAAACCACGTAATGGGAATGGCAGATAGGGTAGCATATTCCATTGTTGGAAAGCGCGTCATGCATCATAAATTATTCCACAACGTTTTAATGAGGTGAAAAGAGATAATGTGGCTTCCTTCAGATGAAGAACCCAAATATGTTTTAAATGGGAGTCTGGTTGAATCTAAAATACCTGAAACTGGGTATATACGGATTTTAAGCAGATGGGATGAATCAATTCTCTTCATCAGGGAGAGAATGATTGTTGGAGCTTGGAATTTGAATACAGACTCATTAAAAGAAACTTATGAGGGCCGGGCGATGAAACTTGTGGATGTGAACTCAGAATCCACGGTAGAAATATACGAAATGGGCAAAAAACTTTTTGAGACGATTATGGAGTTAAATGAAGAAATTAAATTAGCTTCAGAGGTTGGAATAGGCTTTGTTCTTGACAGGGTTCAGGTTCCTGAATCTTCAAGGGACGATCTCCTGTTCAGGTACAGGATACAGCAGCCCTCTGAAAATGATGTTGAAAGTTTAATCAATGACTATAAAATGGGTGGAGGATAAAAATGGAGAGAAGATATCCAAGAATAAGATTCCAGAAAAGATTGGACGATCTAAAGAAAGATGTGGAAGATCTAGGCGAAACAAGCCTTTCGTCCTACAAGAAGGCTCTGGATGCATTTATAACTTACGATGAAGAACTGGTTGATGCTGTGATGAAAAGCACGGATAAACTGGATGAAATGAACTACCGTCTCGAACACAGGGCAATGAGTATAATAGCCTCTGAACAGCCAGTTGCAAAGGATTTAAGATTCATAGAAGCATGTATCAAGGTTGGAAGTCATCTCAAACGTATGGGATACCTTGCTTCAAACATAGCAGAGGTTGCAAAGCACATCAAGGAGGAGGATGTTCCAGAAAAGCCAATGACCGACATAAGGCACATGGGGGACATAGTCGAGGGAATGGTCAGCAAGAGCATATACGCGTTCCTGAACAAGGACATGAACCTTGTCAGGGAGATACGCCGGGATGACGACAAGGTGGACGATCTATTTGACAAGGCACTTGAGGATATATCCAAGAGCATGTTCCAGGAGAAGGATGCAATATCCTACCTCATATATGTGCTATTCGTTGCAAGGTTCCTTGAGAGGATAGCAGACCGTGCCGAGAACATAGGCGACAGAACCATCTTCATGATAACATGCGAAAAACGTGAAGACAAAGAGGATTAATCCTTTTTTTATTTTAAGCGTTTATTTTTTATTTTCCTCCTATTTTTTTTATTTTTCACTTTGTTATCTTATTTTCTTCAGTTTTTTATATTATTTTTCCCTTTTTTGAATTTTAACAGGTTAAAACAGTTTTGAATTTGATTCATGATGTTTCAATCGATTAAATATGCATGGAATCAACAGAATTAATTAACAAGATTTATTATGTACTTCAATGTACTTTTTTATACAACAATGTTTCTTATAATACATTAAATCTGATCTAAATATGCTATTGAAAATAATTTAGAGCTATATGAATTCAAGGAGATGTTAAATGTCAGTTAAATACGAATCCATCGTACCATGGGGTAGATCCTTTCAAGAATACGTAAACATGTTTAATTTAACCTTTGATGATCTGGATAAGTCCATATTGAGTTGTGGTGATGGACCTGCCAGTTTCAACAGTACAATGAAGAAGAGTGGAAAAACTGTAGTTTCCATTGATCCACTGTACAATTTAAATCGTAGAACAATTGAAAAGAAGATTGAAGAAACATATGAAACAGTTATGGGCCAAACTAAATATAATGAAGACAAATTCGTCTGGTCAACGGTTAAGGATGTTGAAGAATTGGGAAACATCCGTATGACCTCAATGAGGGAGTTTTTATCTGATTATGAAACTGGAAAAATTGAAAACAGGTATATTACTGCAGAGTTACCCTATTTACCCTTTGAAAATAATCAGTTTGAATTAGCACTGTCTTCACATTTTTTATTTTTATACACTGAAAATTTATCACTGGATTTTCATATGAACTCCATAGATGAAATGTTAAGGGTGTCTGAAGAAGTGAGAATATTCCCTTTACTGGATATGAATGCTGTTCCATCAATTCATCTCCCCTATGTGGTTGAGAGTTTGACTAAAAAAGGTTGTAAAGTAGAAAAAATAGGGGTTAATTATGAATTCCAGAAAGGTGGGAATTCCATGCTGAAAATAACCAAGTAAGAATAAATTTACTAAATTTAAACCTACTCCTCTCTCATAACTTCATTCATCCATTAAAACAATGCTGCTGTGCCTTGCAGCCCAGCACTGGATGCAGATCCCTATTGGAAGCCCTGCTGTGTGGGTGTCAACCATCTCAACCTTAACGTCAAGGGCAGTTGTTTTACCACCGAGCCCCATTGGGCCGATGCCAGTGGCGTTAACAGCTTCAAGGAGCTCCTCTTCAAGCTTTGAAAGTCTTTCATCGGAATTTTTATCCTGAACATCCCTGAGAAGGGCTTTTTTTGCAAGTTTCAGTGCCATGTCTGAGGATCCTCCGATTCCAACCCCAATACGTGTTGGTGGGCATGGTTTGCCCCCTGCAGCCTTCACAGTCTCAACCACGAAGTTTTTGATGCCCTCTACACCCTCACCTGGAAGTCCCATCTTCAGTGCGTTGTTGTTCTCAGAGCCGAACCCCTTTGGAAAAACAGTTAACTCAAGGTAATCACCATCAACAAGCTCCACATCCACCTGGGGAATGCCCTTTCCAGTGTTGGTGCCTGTGTTCTTACGTGTCAGAGGATCCACAACGTTTGGGCGCAGTGGCACCTCCATGGTTGCCCTCTCAACACCGTTCCTTATGCCCTGGTAGAGGTTTTCCACCCGAACCCTGCCGAGTTTCACAAAAACTATTGGGAGACCTGTATCCTGGCACATTGGAATCCCATCTGTGTTAGCAGCTTCAATATTCTTCAAGACAGTCCCAAGATTTAAGCGTGCAGTCTTATTATCTTCATTTTCGTGTGCCCTTCTTAAGGCCAGAGTCACATCCTCTGGAAGTTCGATCACAGCATCCCTGTAGATCCGGCACACAGCATCTTCAACCTGTTTTTGTGTAATCATGATAGTTCGCCTCTATGGATGTTGACTTTTCATCCTTTACATAACATTTACTATAAACATTAAGGATGACTCCATTATTATAGATTTTCTCGATAGTAAAGAGTCAGAGAACAAACAAAACTAACTTAAATCAAAAGATTAAGACAATACTGCTAATTTACAGGTAAAATATCTACTGAACTCCTTGAAGAGGTGGAATAAGAAAAGAACGAATAATGAGGAGAAACAGAAAAAAAATCAAAGGATATTTAATAGATTTTATTAAATACATGAAATCGGAAGGCAACAGCCCTAATTACATCCGTTCTACATTTATTATAGTTCGATCATTTTATTCTAGTATGAAGGTTAATTTCATATTCAAATTACTTTAATTTAGAAATAACTCTTAATTTATCATTTAAACGTCATATAAGCTGTAAATTTTTATCTTTGACTACCTAATCTATTCTTTTATAATTGGATCTCCAATTTTTCATGTATACATAAATATATAACTCCTTATAAAGTTTTATATACAAAAATATATAACTATTTATAAATAGTTATATACAAAAATATATAAGTCTGGAAAATAGAAATTGAATAAAGGTGAAAATCCCATGAATTCTGAAGAGTTGTCAAGCTATGTTTTTGCAAAATTGGCAGAGGCACAAAAGTTATCAGAGGATAATATTAGAACTGCTGATACTCCACTTGAACATAGAAAAACATATCATCGAATTGAGAAATATGTAGATGAGTTTTTAGATGGTTATATTGAAAATAGATTTATTATTATGCCTGGTTTAAGGGGAATTGGGAAGACAACGATTTTATTTCAGATATATGAATATTTAAGAAAAGAAAAAGGTATAACAGATGATAGAATCCTTTATATTTCAGTTGATGAATTAAGTACATATTTAGGGGCTAAACTATTTGAAGCGATAGATGTTTTTGTTAAAGAAGTTCATGAGACCTCACAGGTAAACCTAGAAAAAGAGTTGTTTATTCTGGTTGATGAAGCCCATTACGATAAAGAATGGTCTCAAACTGGTAAGATAATATATGACAAAAGCAAAAAAATATTTCTTATATTTACTGGTTCTTCTGCATTAAGTTTTGAAATGAACGTTGATGCTGCAAGGAGAATAAAAAAAGAACCAGTATTTCCAATGAATTTCTCAGAATACAACATATTAAAGAATAAAATTTTCCCCCCCGAGGATATGGCCAGTAGTTTAAGAGATTTGATTTTTAAGGGTGATGAAAGCTCATTGGAATATGCATCCAAAAAAGAAAATGAAATGAGAAGAAATCTGATAAAATTAGAGCGGCCAGTTGAGAAAGAGTGGGAAGATTTTTTATTTTGCAGAGATTTTCCTTTTGGATTGAATATGGATAGAATAGAAGTCTATGAAAGAGTATTTAGCATGGTTAACAGGGTGATAGAAAAAGATGTATTTTCTTTGCAGTCTTTTAATACAGATACAAGAAATACTATTTCAAGAATTATCACATTTTTGGCGCTTCAAGATCCCGGTGGAACCTCTGATGTAAAACTTGGAACTATATTGGAAAAATCACCGAAATTAATCAGAGAAATACTAAACATATTAGAAAAAACACACTTAATCATTAGTGTAAAGCCTTATGGCGCTGCAGGGAAGGTTATAAGAAAACCGTGGAAATATTATTTCTTATCTCCAACAATAAATGCTGCAATAAGGTTCAAATTAGGTAAATATGATACAAGAGATAGGAAACTACTGGGAATTCTAGCTGAAAGTTTAGTTGTATCCTATTTTTTCAGACTGAAAGAAACATCCCATATGCCTTTAGGAATATTCTATGATTCAGGAAAAAACGGCGTTGATTTTTTACTCCAAGGTTTAAATGGCATAATACCTGTTGAAGTGGGTGTTGGAAAAAAGGACAAAAGCCAAATTAAAAAAGCCATTAATAAATATAAATCTGAATATGGAATTGTAATCTCAAATAGAACAAGTAAAATAACAAAAGATGGTAAGATAATCTTTATTCCCTTAATAACGTTTTCTTTTATTTAAGAAGATTAATACACATTATTTTTCCTATTTTTTTTATTTATACAAATTCTAGGCGGATTAATTTCTAAAATGTATTATTTAAAATTTGTTTTTACTTTTCAAATTTTCTTACTCAAAGACCTATGGTGATCATAAGATTTTTAGGCAATAGATTCTTTGAAATATTTAACAATATACAAATAGTTGCAATGAATTTTTTTAATAAAATGTTTAATCTATTTTATAAAATCAAATGATAAACGTGGCTTAAAAATTAGAATAAATCCTACAATCTGATGAAAAAAATGATTGATGAAAAAAATGGTTAGTAAGGGAATAAAAAAATAAAGCTTTCCCTTCAGTACTTCATTATCATCTTAACCCTTTCAAGCTCTTTTGCAAGTTTTTCCCGTTTTTCGGATATGACATCCTCAGAACATGCTTTAAGAGCTTCAGTTGGGCAGACTGAAACACACAGTGGTACTTCCCTTTCAATGCAGAGGTTGCACTTCTTGGCTATTCCAGCTTCATCTATGTGGATTGCTCCAACAGGACAGGCATCCCTGCAGAGTCCGCAGCCGATACAGTCGTCCTCGTTGATGATGATGGCACCGTCAACCTCAGAGATGGCATCTTCAGGACAAACAGTCATGCAAGGTGCTCTGTCCTCTGCACAGTGGAGGCAGTGGAGTGGAACACTGTCCACAACGCGTATGGCATTTTTTGGACAGATACGTTCGCATCTACCGCAGTCTTCACAGAGTTCAGGTCTGGATACAAGTTCCTTCATCATTCAACCTCCTTGTGCAGGACCTTGTTGGTTCTTGCATTGGCTGTGAGCACACTGATAAAATCAGTGCTTTTCCTTTTCTTTTTACCCAATCCTGTGACCTTTGCAAGGTGTTCATTTTGTTTTTTGAGTTTCATGCGTTCTGTGTCGATCTTGGCAATGGCTCTTTTGGAGCAGGCTGTAACACATGCAGGGGTGTCCTTATCAGGGCACTGGTTGCATTTGTGGGCCTTGCGGTCGTGCATGCTGATGGCTCCGAAGGGACATACCATCATGCACAGTCCGCATCCTATGCACTTCTCAGGGCTGACCTCATTGGTCATGGCCTCTGTTGGACAGATCATAACACAGGGGGCATCCTCGCACTGCTGGCAGACTATTGGATAGTGAGAATCATCGATCTCCCTTACAGTGATTCTTGATGTTCCGTGAAGACGTGCGCATGCCTCTTCACAGTCCCCACAGCCGTCACAGATGTCCGGCTGAATCATTATCTTTTCCAAGGTCTTACCCCCTTATATTTTAAGCTCACTGCAGATTGCATCCACATGGCTTTGAATCCTCTGTTTCTCCTCTTCTTGCAGGTGTCTGAACCTCTTCTGAGCATTGAGATACTCAGCAACAGGTTTTCTCTCCATTGGCCTGTAGGTGACCTTGAACTCACCATCCTCTATCTCGTAGAGGATCCATGAACCTGTCTCAACAGCCAGCCTGCCCATGTCTATGGTTTTAGATGGTTTGTAACCCCATCCAGTGGTACATGGCTGGTGGAGGTGTATGTATGCAGGTCCATCAACTTCTGAAGCTTTTTTAACCTTCTTCATGAAGTCTTCAGGGTATGATATTGATGCTGTTGCAACGTATGGCACACCGTGGGCTGCCATTATCATTGGAATGTTCTTTTTGAATTTATCCTCACCGAAGCTTTCCTTACCTGCAGGGGAGGTTGTTGTTGATGCACCGTATGGTGTTGCTCCACTTCTCTGTATACCTGTGTTCATGTAGGCTTCGTTATCGTAACAGATGTAAATTATGTTATGTCCTCTTTCCATGGCTCCGGATAAAGCCTGTAGACCTATATCTGCTGTACCTCCATCTCCAGCGAAGGCAACGATGTTGGCTTTTTTGCCCATTGCCTTGAATGCAGATTCAACACCTGATGCAACTGCTGCGGCGTTTTCAAATGCAACGTGGATCCATGGAATTTCCCATGCAGTTTCAGGATAAGGAGTTGTTATAACCTCTAAACATCCTGTTGCAGATACTGCCACGGTGTTTTCACCTAAGACTTTCAGTGCTAACCTGACTCCTATTGTGGCACCGCATCCTGCGCATGCTCTGTGTCCGGGTGCAAGAAATTCTTTATCAGATATTTCCATTTAAAGCTCCTCCTCTTTGATTCCTATCCACTGTACGTCACTTTGTGGGTTTTTGGTTTTTTCAATAACGTCAATTATGCTTGATGGTTTTATGTCACGTCCACCAAGGCCTATTATGAATCCGTAGGCATCGGCATCTGTTTTTGCTTTGATGTTGCTGTATAAAACTCCTCCAATACCGAAGGATATGTTTTTATCGATAACTGCAACCTTTGAAGCACCCTTGAGAGCTTCACGGATCTCATCAACTGGGAATGGTCTGAAGACCCTTATACGTAGAAGACCTACCTTCTCTCCCTTGGCCCTGAGGTCATCTATAACATCCTTTATTGTACTGCATATGGATCCCATTGCAACCATAATGATCTCTGCGTCTTCGCAGCGGTACTTCTCAACCAGGTCATATTTTCGTCCGAATTTTGCTTCGAACTCTTCACTGACCTTTTTGAAGACTTTTTTGGATCTTTCCATTGCAAGTTCCATTGAGTACCTTGCTTCCATGTAGTAATCTGGATCTGTGAAGGATCCTATTGACATTGGATTTGCAGGGTCCAGAAATGCATGTTCTGGTTTGTATGGTGGTAAAAATTCATCCACTTCTTCCTGTGAAGGCACGTCCACTGGATCAACTGTGTGGGTCAGTATGAAACCATCCACACACACCATACTTGGAAGCAGAACCTCAGGGTTCTCAGATATTTTGTATGCCATGAGTACAGAATCAAGGGCTTCCTGTCCATTTTCGGCGTATACTTGAAGCCATCCTGCATCCCTCTGGGATATTGAGTCCTGCTGGTCGTTCCAGATACTTAATGGTGCAGATAATGCTCTGTTAGCATCTGCAAGTACTATTGGTGCTCTTAAACCTGCGGCTGCAAAGAGTATCTCGTGCATGAGTGCAAGTCCCTGTGATGATGTTGCTGTGAACACCCTGACACCTGCACCTGATGCTCCAACAGATGCACTTATTGCACTGTGCTCAGATTCAACCCTTATGTACTCTGCGTCTATGTCTCCGTCTGCAACGAACTTTGCAAGGTACTCTGATATGGTTGTCTGTGGTGTTATTGGATAAACAGGGATTACTTGGGGTTTTGCAAGTTTCACTGCCTCAGCAATGGCCTGGTTTGAAGAAATCACTTTAAGAACCATTTATTCCCTCTCCATTTTAATAGCTTTTACAGGGCATTCCTCGGCGCATATGCCGCACCCTTTACAGAAATCGTAGTCTATATCATATTCCTTGTTTACGCAGCCTTCCGGACAGAAAAGAATGCAGTTCTCACATTTTATACAAGTTTCCTTGTCTAAAATTGGTTTGAAAGTCCTCCAGCTACCTGTTTTATTCTGGCGGGTACTTCCTGGTTCCTTAACAGCTGCTCCTATTGATACCATGAAATCACCTTTTACATTAATCAGTTGTACATGAGCTTAAAACAAATTTTAATGAAGATTCACTTAACAATTTATCCAATCCCTTCACAGATGTTTTTTTAGTTTCTTGAAGGGACAATCAATGTTTACTCATCAGAATCCAGTTTTTTTTATTTTATCATTTAAACACTGTTTTTTTTATTGATCCTGAGAGAAACCTTGATCTTTCAGTAACTGATTATAATTCAATATAAATTAAGTTATACCTCTTTAACTTTTTCGTATGCTATTTTAGCTGCTTTAGCGTTCTTTTCAGCTACTTCTCCACGGAAGGTTTCCTTTATGATCTTTATTATGGAGTCTAGCGATACCTGGCCAGTTACACCAGCAAAAGCACCTAGCATAACGGTGTTAACGATTGGAACACCTAATATATCCAGTGCTATACCTGTAGCATCTATTTTGTGTATTTTAACCCCGTCTACAGGTTTAATGTCTTTATTTGTATTTATAATAACTTCTCCGCCTTCTTTAATTCCGGAGAAAACATCTACGACCTCTAAAAGTCCATCATCAAGTACTATAACGTAATCTGGATTGTAAACCTGATACCTTCTTCTTATGGGTTGGTCGTCTATTCTTGAAAACGCCATTACAGGAGCGCCTCTTCTTTCAACACCGAAAAATGGAAATGCCTGACAATATTTACCATCTTCAAATGCGGATTTTGCCATTATTTCAGCGGCTGTTACGGCTCCCTGTCCACCGCGTCCGTGAAAGCGAATTTCAATCATCTACTCTACCTCCATTCCTCATAGTTAATCATTATAGATTTGTAATATATATACATGTTGGTGGCTGATCCATATATTATATCCAATGAGAAATAATAGCAGAGGCAGGCTTATGAAGATCCTGATAGTAACTGGAAAACTGGCAGAAAACCTTGTGAAAAATCAATCATCAAAATCAGAGCATGAAGTACACGTCCACGTGGTGGACACACCAATAGCAGCATTCTTAACCCCACAGAGAATCGTGAATGAACTTGAAGGGGGTGGTGCTCAGGGTGGCTACGATCTTGGATCCTTCGACACCATACTGACCCCTGGACTTCTGAGAAAGGACGTAGCTGAAGTTCAGGAAAAAACAGGCATAGCAACTTACAAGGGGCCTAAGGATGCTGCAGATCTTGGAATAGTTCTTGAAATGATGGAAAAACTTGAATTATCCTCAAAAACACCTGCAGATAAACTCATAGAAGATGAACTTATGAAACGTGCCCTCCAGTTCATAGAGGACTTTGAAAACAACGAAGAAACCAGGACAGAACTCCTTGAAAAACCTGAAAACATAACAGTTGGAAGGTTAGCTGTTGGAGAAGATTTCCCAATGAGGGTGCTTGCAGAAATAGCCAACGCACCACTTATGAGTCATGAAGAACTCCTGAAAAGGGCGGAGTACTTCGTGAAATCAGGTGCGGACATGGTTGACATAGGTATGGTTGCAGGTGAAACCCTTGCAGACAGGATACCTGGTATGGTCAAACTCCTCAAGGAAAATCTGGACGTTGCAGTGAGCATAGACAGTTTGAACCCTGTTGAAATAAGGGCAGCGGTTGAAGCCGGTGTTGACATGGTGCTGAGCCTCGATCACGGCAACTACGAGGAAGTTCTACCCCTTTTACAGGAGAAGAACATCCCTGCTGTTATACTGCCAACTGACTACAGTAAAAACTGGGTTCCAAAGACAATTGATGAACGCGTTGAATCATTGGAAAAACTCCGAAAGAAGTGCAGGGGCATAGATGTCATAGCAGATCTCGTACTTGATCCAATAAACAGTACGAGCATTGTTGATTCAATAATCGCCTGTCGCAGGTTCAAAGAGAGAAACCCTGAACCACTGTTCTTTGGTATAGGAAACGTAACCGAACTCCTTGATACGGACTCAGTTGGTGTCAACGCTCTCCTTGCAGGCATAGCAATGGAACTCGGGGCAAGTGTGCTTTTCACACCCGAAGAAAGTGGTAAAACCATTGGAAGTGTTAAGGAACTTGCAGTGTCCTCCAAGATGATGTTCCTCTCCAAGAGCAGGGGTTCCATACCTAAGGATCTTGGAATAAACCTTGTTGTCTTCAAGGACAAGCGCAGGGGAGATGGTATCACTGAAGAAGCTGATGTGCCATCATACGAGGGGAAGATCGAGGAAAGATTTGTAAGAGACCCCTCTGGAAGCTTCAAGATAACCATTGAGGAATCGGAGGGTGAGAAAAAGATAAAGGTGGTTCACTACATTAAAATGGAACCTCAAATTGCCATATCTGGTTTCACAGCCAAGGAGATCTACGATGAGATCCTGCGAAGGGGCCTGATCTCAAGGATGGAACATGCAGCATACTTGGGATCTGAACTTCAAAAGGCAGAAATAGCCCTTAAAACTGGTAAAAATTATGTTCAGGACTTTCCATTGTTTAAGAAGTTTTTGTAGTCTAAACTACTGTAATTTATCCTCTGGTAAAAATTAATTCATCAAAAATTTTTTAAAAATAATTTTTAAAATCAAAATTTTATCACCACAAATTTTACAATAAATTTCATCATTTTTTTTGATTCATTGAAAAATTATCTAATAATCTAAAATAAATAAAGGAAAATAAATAAAATAAATAGAGATCTACAACGATTCGGATCAAAATACTAATTAAATAAACTGATTAAATAAATTAAGTTATAAACGGAGCATTAAAATGGATTCATGCAGTAAATGCGGAAACCCACAGGTAATAATAAAGGTGAAGCGTTCAGGCCAGACACTGTGCCGGGAATGTTTCATAGAAGCCACAAGAGAGAAGGTCCTCCATGACATACGCAAGTACAAACTAGTGGAAAAGGGAGACAAGGTTCTTCTGGGTCTTTCAGGTGGAAAGGATAGTGTAATGGCATTGGAAATTCTGAACAACCTCAGAGAGAGGCACATAATAGATCTGGTTGCTGTGACCATTGATGAGGGAATTGCAGGCTACAGGCAGGAAGGTGTGGAAATAGCAACCCGAAACGCAGAGAGATTGGGGGTTGAACACAGGATCGTTTCCTTCAAGGAGTGCTTTGGATTCACACTGGATGAGATCATGAAAAACGATGCAGAAAACGATCGTTCAAGACATGCATGTACCTACTGTGGTGTTTTCAGGAGATGGATCTTCAACAGGGTTGCAAAGGAGGAAAGAGCCAACAAAATAGCCACAGGCCACAACCTGGATGATGAAACCCAGTCCATACTTATGAACTACCTTGAGGGCAACATCCAGAACCTCACAAGGATAGGTCCAAAATCAGAATCCAAGAATCCCAACTTCACAGTGAAGATAAAACCCCTGAGAGAAATACCTGAAAAGGATATAGGGCTCTATGTTGTTGCCAATGATATGGAGGTCCACTTCGCAGGCTGTCCATACGCAGGGGAATCCTTCAGGGCAGAAATCAGGGACTTCATAAGTGAACTGTCGGTGAACCATCCAACCATAATGTATTCAACCCTCAGGGGCTTTGACAAGATAAAACCAGTTATAAAAAGGGAATTTGCAGGAGAAGCACCTACAGGAACATGTGTACAGTGTGGAGAACCAGCATCTGGAGATCTCTGCAGGGCATGCAGCTTCTTGAAACTGTGGAGTGACGATTGATCTGAGGTTGATCTCATAAGAATAAAAAAATTTAAAAAAATAATAGGAATAAAAATTATTTACCTAACTTATTTACCCCGGGTAACTAATCATCTAATTAAAAAATTATTCTAACATGTACTACAAGCACTAAAATGTACTACAAAAATTTTAAAAGAAGTGCTTGGATGATGAATGATTCAATATTCAATCGATCCTAATACGTTTGGAGACTTCAAATGGAAATAAAAGTAACTATCGGTGAAAAAAAGGAATTAAAAGAATTTCCTCCTAATTTAACAGTTAAAGAAATGCTTAACCTTATGGAAGTGCCCTCTGAAACAGTGGTTGTTAAGAAAAACAACTGCATAGTCATAGATGAGGAAGTACTTGAAGATGGTGATGAACTAGAGGTTATACAGGTAATATATGGTGGATAAGGAGTTAAAATGATTAATTTAAATTTTGTCATTCAAATTTTGTCCATATTTTAAGAATAATTTCATGCTATTAATTTCACTTACCCTAAGAAACTGGACGTGTGGACGTGGAGAACTTTGATATCATAGAGGATTACATATCAAAACACTTTCAGATTCATGGATTCCATTCTACTGAAGAAGGATCGTTTTTTACTGTTTTGAGCTACGATAAAAAAATATTTACTCAGTTAGTCCATGAAATGGATGAAATTGGGTACATACCATTCATAGAACCATACAACGGTTTTTACAGGATAGGAATAGCTCAAAAACCAGAGAGGGGTGAATCCAGGGTGTGGATCAACCTCCTGCTTTTTCTTGCAACCATTGCAACAACACTCTACGCAGGCTACACCTTCGGTGGAGGAAAGATCTGGGATGCTGTGGCATTTTCCATAGCTATAATTGCAGTTCTGGGCACACATGAAACAGCACACTTCGCTGCAGCAAGAAAACATGGTGTTGATGCAACACTACCATACTTCGTACCTGCACCCACCCTCATCGGAACTTTTGGGGCAGTCATAAACGTAAAATCACCAATACCCACAAAAAACGCCCTTTTTGACCTTGGTTTCAGTGGACCCCTTGCAGGAATTATCGTAGCGATCCCAGTACTCATCATAGGAATCCTTCTCTCCTCTGTGGAACCTGTGAGTGCAGGGGTGCTCACCTTCAACCCACCCCTCCTGATGAGTATCCTGACGTATTTTCTGCTGCCTCCAGTACCGTCAGGCTATGCTTTGAACCTTCACCCTGTGGCCTTTGCAGGATGGGTTGGAATCATCGTAACCATGCTGAACCTCATGCCTGTGGCCTTCCTTGATGGAGGTCACATATCCCGATCCCTTTTCAGTGAAGGCGTCCACAAAGTAGTATCAATGATTGGAATAACTGTAACAGTGGTTCTGGGATGGATACCCATGGCAGTACTCATGTTCATAATTCTCTTTGCAACCAAAAGGCATCCCGGAGCCCTTGATAACGTTTCAGGGATCACAAAATGGCGGAAAGCCATGGCAGTGGTCATGCTTCTGGTTTTCATACTCTGTCTATCTCCAGTTCCAGGATCTCCATTTTGATTGTTGTCTTAGAAAAGGACGATAAAAAAGTGCTAAATAAACTTACGTGTAAATTATTTTTAAGTACAATTTTTTGTAAGTATAAGTTCACTCGATATATAATAGTCACGTGAAGAAAAAAAATTGAGCTTAAGAGAAACTTACCAATATAATTAAAGAATTATTAAAGGATTATTTTCATAATATTAAAAATTTCAGAGGTTTAAAATGAAAGTTCACTATGAATGCGCACCATGTTTCCTCAGACAGGCCAGGGAGGCCCTGGATCTTGCAACGGATGATGAGGAACTGAAGATGTATGTTACAGAGAAGATAATGAAAACACTGTCTGAAGATTTCCATGAAGGAGCAGTATCAAACGTCCTTGGAACAGATATGCACAGAACAATAAAAAGTGAAACCGAAAACAGAGATCCTTACAGTCGTGAAAGAGTTTTATGCAATGAAATTGCACTTAAATTTCTTCCTGAAGTTGAGAGGATAGTTAAGGAAAACGATGGCCTTGAGAGTTACCTGAAAGCTGCAATCACAGGTAACATCATAGATTTCGGGGCACTGGGCCTGAACACCAACATGGAATCCCTCATAACCGAAACAATGAAGAAGGATTTTGCAGTTGATGACTCAGAAAAACTGGAAGAGGCACTTAAAACTTCAAGCACAGTTCTGTACCTTGCAGACAACGTTGGAGAAATAGTCTTCGACAAACTCCTCATAAAAAAGCTTAATGAGTATGATGTTAGAGTCACAGTTGCACTGAAGGAAAATCCAATTCTGAACGATGCATGCATACCAGATGCACTGAGCATTGGTCTGGATGAAGTTGCAGAACTTGTATCAACAGGTACTGATTCCATTGGAGTTGTTTACGGTGATGTTTCAGATGAGTTCAAGGAACTATTCGATGCATCTGACATGGTGATAGCCAAGGGCCTTGGAAACTACGAAGGCCTTACAGAAATGGATCTTGGGGATAAACTAGTTTTCTCCCTCCTGAATGCTAAATGCAAACCTGTTGCACGCAGCATAGGTGTTGAGGTAGGGGACAACGTGATTTTAAGGCTGTAAACGCCTATTTATTTATTCACTTATTTATTCATTTTTTGAAAAGCCTGACCTCCTATCACGAACCATCATATCACATATTCTAGAATCAGTAAATATCCTAGAATCAGTGAACAGTTAAATCCTAAAATCAGTAATCTACTTATTTTATTGTGATGATTTATGATCCATGAAGAAGTTGTTCATTGCAGCAATTGGACTCGTAGTTTTAACAGCTGCATTATACGGATTTTCAAGTTTTAAAGGAGAAACAACAAATACAAGCTCTGAATCTTTGAAGTGGGGCACGGATCTTAACTCTGCACTTCAGGAATCCAGGAACACAGATAAAAATGTTTTTATTGATTTTTATGCTGACTGGTGTCCCTACTGCAAGGAACTGGATGAAAAAACCTTTAAGGATACTCGGGTTCAGGATAAACTAAGTCAAAACTACGTTGCAGTTAAGATCAACACAGATGATAATCCAGAACTGGCATCCAAGTACAAGGTGTACAGTCTTCCAACACTGGTCATTCTAAATTCAGATGGACAGGAAGTAAAACGGTACAATGGATACATAAGTGCAGACGACCTTTTGAGCATGCTTTAACTAATTAAAAGTTATTCAATAAAATCATTCAATAATTCATGGAGTAATACCTTATGAACATTGGTTTTTTGGTTTCATTTTCTGCAGGGGTGGTTTCAGTGCTTTCACCATGTGTTCTACCACTCATACCAATAGTTGTAGGTCAGTCACTGATGAAAAGGGAATTATCCCAAATATTATCCTTTATAACAGGATTTTTCATGGTTTTTGCAGTTGTGACGGCGCTGACGGTTGTTTTCACAGCTGCAGTGAACCATTACCTCCTGTACTTCAGGATGGTTGCAGCATCACTCTTAACTCTCCTGGGAGTTCTTCTGATCTTCAACAAAAATATTTTTAAATTCTACACGCCCAGACATGGTGAAAAAGGTTTGGGTCCATTTCTTATGGGATTTTTAACCTGTCTTGCATGGTCACCCTGCTACGGCCCATATGTAGTTGCAGTTGCAGCTTACAGTGCATCAACAGGAAACACCTTCCTCACTGCAGTTAACATGGCTTTGTTTGCTGGAGGATTCTCCCTGACACTATTCTTAATTGCATTCACTGCATCCAAAATCAAATTCAATGGAATGATCAAATATTATGATGATGTAAGGATATTTTCAGGGATCATAATAACCATTGCAGGAGTGTACATGTTAGCAGGGCTTATATAATGTTCATACTTCTGTAATTGTATAATGTGGGTGCTGCTGATGGTTGAGTGAGATAACTCCTCTAGATTACCTTTGGGGGTTAAACTTGCAAAAATGATAAAAACATACATGATACGTTATCACATTAGTTATCACATTATAACAACATTGGGTTTGCTACCCTGGCCTTTGTTACCATTGGATTTGCTTAAAAAGGGATAATAGGAGAGATCATATGAAAATTGGCTTTATAGGATTTGGAGAGGTTGCATCAAACCTATCCAAGGGACTTAGGGATCATGGAGCTGAGGTTTGCGCCTGTGTTGAGGGGAGAAGCTCCAGAACACGTAAAAACGCAGAGAAGATTGGTGTCACCCTCTGCAGTACAAACATGGAAGTTGCAGAGATATCAGACGTAACCCTATCTGCAGTTGTACCTTCAAAGGCCATTGAAGTTGCAGAAGAAGTTTCAAACCACTGCAAGGGTATCTACGTGGACATGAACAACGTGTCCCCAGAAACTGTGAACCAGGCACTGGGCCTTGTGAAGAATGGAATGGTTGTGGATGCATCGTTAATGGGATCGGTACTCAAACATGGTATCAACACTCCAGTAATAGCATCTGGGCCTTGTGCACATGAATTTGCCAAACTCAAAACTTATGGCTTGAATATAGATGTTGTGGGCACAAAAACAGGTCAGGCATCCGCCCTGAAGATGCTGAGAAGCACTTACACCAAGGGAGTTTCAGCACTACTTTTTGAGACCTTTTCTGCAGCCTACAAAATGGGTTTGGATGAAGAATTGATGAAATACCTCCAGAAAACTGAATGCCCAGGTTTCAAGGATGCTGCAGCTTCGAGGATCATAAACAGTGCTTACCATGCCCAGAGAAAATCAGATGAAATGGAGGAGGTGCTAAAGTTTTTAGGGAAGTACATGGAACCTGCAATGGCCCATAAAACCGCTGATTTCTTCAGGATCATTGCAGAAAAGGTGGATTTAGATGAAAAACCTGGTGATTACAGGACTATTTTCCAAAATTTAGATGTCAAATGAGGCATGTTTCATTAAATTTATAGTAAATAGAGAACAAATAAAAGAACAGCTGATATTACTGATATTCATGTTAAAGGGTGCATCTTATGAGGGATGAACATATCAAAGAGTGCAGAGAATCTCTGATGAAACTCATAGGTCGTAAAATAATTGACATCAAACTTAAAAGCCGTGACCGTGGATGCTGGCGCTTTTACGTCGATACTGATGATGGTGAATTCATATTAACCTTCTGCAAGGAATGGGACTGTCCTGCAGTTGAACACTGGGAAGAACATGGGCACGATGGAGATTAAATGATTCCATTTAAAACATTTAAAATCATTTTTAACCATCCTTAACCTTTATAATCCTCTGTAACTATTTTTAACCCATATCTATTCTTTTAATCATCTATTTTTAACCAGTGAACCCTTTTTAACCAGTAAACCCCTATTCAGTTTACTAATTCTTAATTTCAGATGGATTTCGTCAGCCTTACCCTCATCCTTTCATTTGAATTTTCAATGAAATGTGGTGTAAATGGGCATAATTTGGGTACGATGTGGGAAAAACTATTTTTAATGTTCTTTTAAGATAAAGGCCCATGAAATACAGGAATTTAATCTTAAAAAACATATTTAGAAACAAATCAAGGAGTGTATTGGCTATATTTGGTATCGCCATAGGCATAGCTGCAGTGGTGGGATTGGGCCTTGTTACAGACGGACTCACAACATCCACCCAAAAGGCCCTTACAGCAGGGGCTGCTGATTTAACAGTAGTATCAGTGAACTCAATGGGGGCTGGTGGTGCGGGTGGTCAGGGTCCTGGAGGCGATCAAAGTTCAGCAACCATCTCTACAAACAGTTCTACAAGTACTGGAACCATCAATGAAACAATGGTTGATAATATTCTGGACATAGGTGGTGTTAAAGATGCAACTGGTGTTTTAGAAACCCGTTTCACAGTCAGTGGTTCGCAGATGCCGCTAACGGTAATGGGAATGGATGGTAGTAAGATATCCCTTGCTGATGCTGTGATCACCAATGGTTCAACATACTCCAGTGCAAATGAAGTGATAATAGGTACCACAGCTGCAAAAACCATGAACAAAACCATAGGAGATACCATCACACTATCCAACGAAACATTCAAGGTAGTCGGTATTTACCAGACAGGTGATGTTATGGAAGATGGTGGTGTTTTCATGTCACTGAGTGCCCTCCAGAGTCTTACAAACAGTACGGGTACAGTGTCATCCATAATGGTTAAGGCGGACAACAGTAACAACACCGACAGTTTGACCAAGACAATAGAATCCACATATTCAAACTTAACAACAACAGATTCCATGGCATCAATGGGCAGAATGAACAACGGACTCTCGGTTATAGAAACCGGGTCTTGGGCTGTTTCCCTCCTTGCAGTGCTTATAAGTGCTGTGATAGTTGTTTTAACCATGGTAAAATCTGTGGTTGAGAGAACAAGGGAAATAGGAGTTCTTAAAGCTGTTGGATGGACAAGTAAAAGGGTGCTCCTCATGATAATTGGAGAATCCATAGTACTTGCAGTAATGGCGTCCATTCTAGGGGTTGGTTTTGGAATAGTATTTGCAGAGATTCTGAGTGCTTCCAACTTCTTACCTGGAATTCAGCTGGCATTTTCAGCAGGTTTATTCCTCAAAGCTATTGGAGTTGCAGCAGTTCTTGGAATTTTATGCGGCCTGTATCCCGCATACAGAGCTTCCAGATTATCACCAACGGAGGCACTGCGCTATGAATGATGTCAAAAAAGATGGAACAATGGATAAATACGTGAATGCCAAAATTGAGGAAACCTCTAGGAACGAAACCCTCACTAAAAACTCAAAAACCATAGAAAACATGGTTGAAATGGATTCAGTTTGTAAAACATACGAAGATGGTAGAATAATGGCTCTGGATGGAGTTGACCTTAAGGTGAGGAGGGGTGAATTTGTCTCGGTTATGGGGCCTTCAGGCTCTGGAAAATCAACCCTCCTAAACCTTATGGGTGCACTTGACACTGCAGATGAAGGCAGGATAACCGTGGCAGGTCATGACCTCACCCAGAGAGAGGACTTCAGCACTATCAGATCAGCAGAGATAGGCTTCATATTCCAGTTCCACAACCTTATACCCAACCTCACAGCGAGTGAAAACGTGCAGATACCCATGCTTGAAACACCACTCTCAGACGAGAAAATGGTTCAAAGGGCAGAAGATCTTCTAAAATCATTGAACATGGAGAATAAACTGGATCAAATTCCAACCAAATTATCTGGAGGTGAAAGGCAGAGAGTGGCCATTGCAAGGGCACTTGCCAACCATCCCTCTTTGATACTTGCAGATGAACCCACAGGATCCCTAGATTCAAAGACAGGGAAGATCATACTGGACATTTTAAGGGACATCCACAGAAGGGATGGTGTGACCATCGTGATGGTGACCCATGATGAAAGGGTTGCAGAGGCTGCAGATAGAATAATACAAGTCAGCGCTGGAAGAATTGAAGTTTAGAGTTCTCCTAAAACCTATAACTTCATCTTTTTCCATATTTCCATTTTAATCAAGCACATTTCCATTTCAATGAAACACCTTGCCACAAACACTTGCCATTCCAATCAAAAAAATTCAATTAATAAATAAATACCATTGAATAACTCAATGAATTCATAGAATCGACGTAAATCATTAAAAAATCTATCAAATCAAATATAAATTCATATAATTAAATCAAAATAATTAAATCAATGAATTGATGGAGATCATGATGTTTTTAATAAAATTGAGAATTTACTTTAAGAATTATTTGATTTAATTAAAAATTAATTAAAAGGATTAAAAATTAACTCCCATACCCAAGAGGTAACTTTTTTGTTGATGGGGGGATGATGATGAAAATTGGTGGAAATTGGTAATTGATTACGTCTCCAAATCTTTTGGCACAAAACCGTCGCTTTAGTCAATAACCAATCAGTTTCCATTACCAACGAGTATTCGGACCCTCCATCCTTCTTTTTTCTCAAGTATTCTTGCAGTTAAGGGTATGAACTGTGAATCAACCAGCAGCCTCAGGTAGGTTGCATAGAGTGCAGGCAGTTTCAGTGGACTTTTTATCTTACGATCAGATGCACGGATCTCTGTGCAGAGCCTGTCCCGGTTGTCAACGAAGATCTCTGCCTCCATACTATCCTCAAGGGACTCCAGCTCAAAGCTTCGAAGGTGCATACCTCCTTCAAAGGAATAAGGTGATTTTTCACGTATTCTATCCCCCTTTCTGAACATCTGATGCGCCTCTGAAGATGGAACTCCCTCCCGGGCCTTTGATGCCACGAACCATGCCCTTTCAATCACTTTCTCAACTGTTTGATCAGGGGGTATGATTCCATCCTTCTGGTAACGCTTTATAAGGCTGTAAACTTCACCACGGGTCACATCCTCCTCAACGGCACTTATTGCAAGTCTTGTGAGAACAGGACCGTAGCCTGCCATACGCAGTGAAGCCCAGATCTGATCCTCGTACTTGTAGCTTCGCCCCTTAACAACTGCATTAACTGCATCAGCACTCATATGGGCAATGTTGGTGAGTTTGGGTCTGGAGTAGGTGTTGAACCTCTTTGTGATAACCTTAAGGTTTCTTTCTCCAGGAATGCTTCCCTTACTTATCTCTTCCTCAAGTATCTGGATGGTTGTGTCTGGAAGGAACTTTGCAGCACTTTCAGGTATCTTCATGTTGTTTTCAAGTATCTCACGCCTTATAACCCTTCCAGATATCTTCTCCCCACCAACGGTTTCCTCGGGTATGATGTGGAACTTCAACTTCCTGTGGTACTTCTTGTAGAGAAACTCGTTAACAGCGAACCAGCGTATAACATTCCTGTTAGGAAGACTTCGAGGTATTCCGCTGAATATCCCCTTTTTGGCGAATTTAGCTGCGTAGCGCTGTATGGATTTAGGTGATACATTGGCAGCATCCACGTAATCCACAACACCATCCTCTAGCATCATAGCTATCCTTATGGGTACGGTGTAGGCCATCGTAAGACGATGATGCAGTCCCTCTATGGGCACGATCCTGTCTGCACCTGCTTCAAGTGCCATACGGCTTCTGGCTTCGTAGGATGCGAAGAATGGTGCGTGGTTAGCACTGTAACCTTTGTTCAAATATATAACAAGTTCTTCACCTTTTTTATCCGCAAGGCGGCGGCCCTTTTGTATCAATTTAACGTGTCCCTTATGAACAGGGTCAAAATCAGCGCTGATTCCTATCAGGTTAATACCTCCTAAAAAATGCTTCATGGATGGTAATATCCATGTATTGAGCATAAAAAGTTATTTTAATCGTTTTTTAAATCTATTTTTTTTAAATAAACATTTTCATAATGATTTAAATTATCATAATGAGTTAACATTTGAGTTACAGATAATTGATCTGCATAACTTATATCCTACTCATATTTTTTATAGCTTGGTTTTAAATCTATTTCCATGAAATTTGAAGAACCAAGTTCATCACAGATATTTTTAATGGTTGTGATGGCCAATGGAATTGGCAGTTTTTTCTACAGGAACTACGTAAAAAACCTTAATTTGAAGGGGAATGAAAGAATTTTGGAGTACGGCTCAGGATCAGGAGCTATTTCAAGACATTTAGCCCCAATTCTTCTGGAAAATGGTGGACACTTAACCTGTTGTGACATATCCCAAAGATGGATGGCCACAATTAAAAAGAGGATAGATAAGTATCCCAACGTGGATTTTAAACTTGGAAAAATTGACAAGGTTGATATTCCTGATGGTTCCTACGATGCCGTTGTGATCCATTACGTACTGCACGATATAGAACCTGAATTAAGGGAAGATATATTACAAAATCTTGCTAAAAAGTTGAAAATCACAGGAAAGATCTACATCCGAGAGCCAATTGGAGATCATGGAATGCCTGCAGCTGAAATCCAGCACTTAATGCAAGGTATTGGATTGAATGAAATTGACTTTAAAATAAACAAGATGATGTTAATGGGTCAGATCACGGAGGCCACGTACGTTAAATGAATTTGAAGTTTATTTGGATTGGTTTTAAATTTAAACCATAACTACACTATCTTTTTATTTTTCAAGGGTTCCATAACCACGGCACCCACTAGGAGGCCAAGGGATATTGAAACTATGGTCAAAATCATGAGAAGACCACTTGTAACTGATGCAGAGAAGTTCTGACCTGCCAGGGTTGCGAGGCTGATGAAACCAAGGGAACCGGGCACCAAAACCCAAAACGCAGGTAAAATTGAGACGAAGCTGGGTGTTTTATGTTCGCTCTTCTCTATGATGGTACCGCTGACTGCCATGAGGAATGAACCAAGGAATCCTCCAAAAAATCCTCCCACCAAGTAGTTACCAATTTGTTCTCCAATGAAGGCTACGTAAAGTATCAGCATGACCCATGGCAGATCCTTGTTGCGTATGGACATGAAGAGGTACATTCCAATTCCGAATATTAAAATTCCAAGGTAAGGAGCCCACCAGCCCAGTGTTGCAGAGTTGAAGACAATGAGCTCCTGGTTGGGTAATCCCATTATCTGTAGTCCGAGCAGGACACCGAAGAGCAGGAGCAAAAGGATTGCAGCACCATAGATAACTCTGCTTGCACCGGAAACGATCTCATCAGATGCAAGTTCGAACATGCCGGTTGTGAGGGTTGCACCAGGCAGAAAATAGGCAAGGGAAGGAATCAGCATTACAAAGGATCCTGCTACCAGTCCAGCTTTAACTCCCCAGAAGAAAAGACATGAAACAAGTAAAGCAGCAATAACCGGGAGTATCACTGAAAATTTGGTTCTTTTTTCTCCAAAAAGGATCAGGGTACCCACCAGTGCACCTAAAATTCCTGAAGCTATGAGCTGCTCTAATGAAGGCTGCATTAACAATCCAATACCCACTGAAAACAGAATGTAACCCACAATCATTCCAGTGGGTCCAAAAAGATGCTTTTCAGAAAGTATCCTTTTTATACATTTGACCCCCTCTACAGGATCTATTGCAGCATCCTCCGCCCTGTAAATGAGTTCGTACAACTCAGAAACCTGATTCAAAGGTATGAGTCCAGGTTTTGGGTTTGCTGCAGTTATTGGTGCTGTTTCATGTTCACCAAGTTTTATAAGGATCATGGTGGGAAAAACCAGTATTTCAGATTCCACATGGTATGCAGATGCAATTCTCTTCAATATGGATGTTATGTCCACAACTGATATTCCTGCAGATGCCAGAGCCTTTCCCAATTTTGTTAAAAATTCGAGAAGACCCATTGGTACTTCAGTTACTTCCATTAAATCATCTTTTAGCATTGATCTTCACTTGTTTCTCATCATTGAAACATTTTGTTTTTTTATAGTTTTGAAATAAGTTTAAAAATGAACAATCATATCACTATAAACTTATTTCAACTTAAATTGACTAATGAAATAGTGGTTAATAAAAAAGAGAAGATTTATGAATAAAAAGCTAAAAGGATAAACTTGAGTAAATAGAGATCATTATTATCAATTTATAAATGGTCATGATAATGAACTACAACTACATACCCTATGCAATGGTTCTTGCAATATCCTCTTTGATTGCGATTTTTCTCACTTTTTACACGTGGAAACGGAAAAAGGTTCCAGGTGCAAGGTACATATCACTTGCACTTCTTGGAGTTGCATTCTGGTCATTTTCAGCCATACTTGTTGTTTTATCCTCAAAAATATCCTCAAGCATATTCTGGTCCCAGGTAAGTTACATCGGTGTTGTTAGTATAGCGCCCCTATGGTTGCTTTTTGCTGCAACTTATACCCAGAACGATGCTTGGTTCACAAAGTCCAGATGGCTGCTTTTATGGGTTGTACCAGCATTTGTACTGGTATTGGTGTTCACGAACCAGTGGCATGGTTTGATATGGCCCCATGTAGTTCCAGTACACACTGGATCTGGAACAGTCTTTGTTTACGATCATGGGGTTGGTGCTTGGATCAACGTGATATATTCCTACATCCTTATGGTAGTGGGAATGATCCTGTTATCCCAGACTGTGATAAACTCGCCGGGTCTCTATAGGTATCAGGCAGGATTACTGTTGGTGGGAGCACTGGTTCCAATGTTACTGAATGCTGTTTATCTTGCAGATATCTACCCTGATCCTGGAATGGATCCAACACCATTTGCATTTCTTGTAACAGGATTTGTATCTGCGTGGAGCCTTTTAAGATTCAAATTTTTGAATGTAATGCCAGTTGCACACACAACGCTGTTCAAAAGTATTGAAGGAGGGGTTGTTGTTTTAGATGCTCAAAATAGAGTTGTGGAAGTTAATCCTGCAGCAAAACAACTTTTAGGTTTGGATGGGGAAGTACTGGGTGAAACTGCAAAATCTGTTATGATCTCCTTCCAAGATTTTAAAGAACCCCATGATGGTCTTTCTATGCACTATGAAGCACTGCTGAAAAGCTCCAAACCATGCTGGGTGGATGTGAATGTTAAACCTCTTTGCCAGGGTAATGAATCACTTTTAGGTTATCTAATTTCTTTGAACAACATAACGCAGATTAAAACTGCAGAGGAACGTTCTAAAAAGGCACTTGAAGAGAATGAACTTCTCATGAAGGAAATACATCATCGTGTTAAAAACAATTTAACCGTTATATCCAGCCTTTTGAGCATGCAGTCCAGGTACGTAAAAGATAAAGATGACCTTGAAATGTTCATTGAAAGTCAAAACAGGGCAAAATCAATGGCGATGATCCATGAAATGCTTTACAATTCAATGGGGGAATTTAAACGTATAAACTTTGGATTGTACATAGAAAAATTGAGCAGAATCATATTCAACGCTTATACAATGGATCCTAGTAGAATAAAACTTGAAACAGATCTTGAAAATATCCAGTTGGATGTGGACACAGCTGTACCTCTAGGGTTAATACTGAACGAACTCATATCTAACGCTCTAAAATATGCATTTCCTGAGGGAAGAAAAGGTACCTTAAGGGTAACATTCAAAAAAGAAGAAGATACAAACTTACTGTTAAGAGTTGAAGACGATGGTGTTGGTGTTCCTGAAAAAAACGGTGTAAATGGAACTAGTTTAGGTTTAATACTAATAAAAAGTCTTGTTGAACAAATTAATGGAAATATAACTGTTGATAATAAGAATGGACTTAAAATCAACATTCGATTCCATGAAATGGATTATAAAAAACTTTAAAAATTAAATTATTGGACGAGTACATAAGAATGAGTACAACTAAAATGTTTTAAAATGAAACGAATTAGAAGTATCAAAAAAAGTTGTTAGAATTATTTTCTTAGAAAATAATCCTTTAAAAACTAATAGAACTCACTGGATCCAAAAAAAATGAAATTTGAATGAAATGAATGGGATCACTACTTCATCCGGCTTAAATTGGTTGTTGAATGTGTGAGGTCTGAAAACTCCACATCTGCAGCCCATTTAACCTTACAGTCACATTCAAATTCTTCCAGTTCACTTGGAATATTCTGTTGAAGGTTGGATTGTATTATCAGCTTTTTAAGGCGAGAATTACATTTTTTACAGTTGTAAGGACCTCTCCGGGTTCCAAATGCTGCAGTGTCCATTATAACAGGGATCTTAACAGAACTCCTCACCTGCTTCAGTATCTCAACAACGCTCCATATCCATGGGGGTTGGTAGGCTCCCTGCTTCCAGAGGGTTTCCATGAGTGTGCCCTTATGGATGGTTGCAGGACAGAACGAAACTCTGCTTGCACCGATGCCTTCAGCGTACCGTGCAGATTCAACAGCTTCATCAATTGCGTCCCTCTCAGATGTTAATATCGGTTTTACAAAGAGGTATGCCTTGGCATGGACGTTGTGTTTCGGCTGCATACTCTTGATGGTTGCAACTGCAGCTTCGAAGTCTTCACACGTGAATCCCTTGTTTATCTTGTACTTCCTTGTGTGGTTGTTTGAGGTTTCAAGTCCCATTCCAATCTCAAAGAGCTTGTTTCCCAGGGCTTCACTGCAGTCACGGAGCACTTCCTCTGTCACGTACTCTGGTCTTGATTCAACAACAACCTCTTTAACATTTTCTTCATCCCTTAAAATTCCTAAAATAGTATCCCTGGCCTCTTTAGGAACTTCATCTTCGTTCAGGAAGCTTCCAGATACGAAGATCTTCACAGTTGTGTTTTCCCTTATTTCATGCCGGGCCATGCGTTTTTTGAAGATGTCAACGAGTTCATCTGCCCCAACATCTACAAGGGGTGAATCTGCAACGTAACTGCACATGGTACAACCTCCAGATCCTGAAAGTGCCCAGGCACAACCTGAAGTGGGAAGCACCACAAAAATAGCGTTTCCAATTCCTGAGTAAAGCAAGTCCTCACCGGACCAGCTTGCTGCCAGGTCTTCTGGAGACTTTTTTTCCATCTTTTCAATGGCGTTCTCTCTAATTTCATGCATTAACTTTTGTATTTCCATTTTAAATCTTGTCCCTTATTTTAAAGCAATTATATCGTTACATTAAAATTTTAAACTATAATTATACGGTATATTAAAATTATTTTAAACTAATCATTGTTGTACTAAAATCCTTAAGGTTACATCTTTTTTAGGCTTCCAATGGTTTTATCATGAAACATCATTTTATTATATAACAGTATAATTTATGGTGATTATACATTAAAGTACTTGAAATTTTTTGAAATTTTTAGGGTCCCGATGTAACTACATAAAGGCTCCCCTTTGTGTGATCTGATGAATGAGGTGTGGAATTGGTGCGTGAAATCAAGGTTAAATCCCTTCTGAACAAACACAAAAAACGTGACAGCTGTTTTCTGGATGATTACACACTTAATCCCTATGCTGGATGTTCCATGGGTTGTATCTACTGTTACACCCGTGGCAGCAAGTACGGTGCTCGTCAAACCCCTGAGAATGTTACAAATATGGATGTGGCCTTGAAGGCTGATGCAGCCTCTATCCTTAAACGCCAGCTTAAAAACAGACTTCGGAGGGGTGAACGTGGATTCATAGTCCTTGGATCTGCAGCTGAAGCTTATCCTAATGTAGAAAATGATCTTAAGGTTACAAGAGAAATCTTAGGTTTGATCAAACGCTTCAAATTTCCTGTTCATGTCTGCACCAGATCAAAACTGGTGCTTAGGGATCTGGATCTTTTAAGGGCTGTGAATGAAACTGCAGTTCTCCCAGATGACCTGGATTACCTGGAACATGGGGTGTTCATATCATTCTCATTTTCAACCCTGGATGAAGGATTAGCTCGGTTACTTGAACCTGGAGCTCCAAGTCCTCAGGAGCGACTTGAAACCATGAAAAAATGCAGTGTGGCTGGTTTCAAGGTGGGTGTAATCAACATGCCGGTTCTCCCATTTTTATCAGATTCAGATGAATCATTGGAAGCCATGGTAAAAAGTGCTAAGGAACACGGGGCAAGTTATGTTATGTTCGCTGCATTAACACTCTTTGGTAACGGGCCAGAAGACTGCAGAACCCTTTACTACAAATTTCTTGAGGATAATTATCCTGAACTCATACCAGAGTATCAGAAACTTTTCAGAAATTCTTCCTACCCCTCAAACACATATCAAAAGGATTTATCAAGAAGAGCGAAGAAGGTTTCAGATAAATATAATATAAAAACAAGGATATTATGATTTTAATATAATTTAAATCGTAATTTTTATTGAAGTTTATTAAAGAAGTTAAAAAAAATACCTTAAAAAAAATCTTCTATTAAATTTATTTAAAATAAGTTTTTTTAATTCAATGTGCTGAAAAATGAGTTATTCTTAGTTTAAAATATAAAAAAAAGAAGATAAGTAAGCTTAGAAGCTTGCTATAACTTCTCCGAGTAATTTTATGGATGATTCTTTGTCTGGTCCTATTGGGGAACCTGCGACGTACTGGGTAACGCCCATGTTGCCGAGAGCTTCGATTTTTGGAACGAACTCTTTTGGAGTTCCAACAACTGAGAATGCGTCCATTAATTCTGGTGTAACAGCTCCAATTGCTCCTCCGAAGTCACCTTTACCTAAGAATGCTCCGAATTTTGCACCGGTGTCTGTTGGTAGTCCGTGTCTTTCGAATACTGGTGGTGGTGATCCTGCTGCTATAAATGCAACAACTATTTTTGCTGCGTTTAATGCTTTGTCAGCGTCTTCTGCTATGGAACAGCATGTGTATGCTGCAACATCAACATCAGATATGGATTTACCTTCTGCTTCTGCTCCTTCTTTTATCATTGGAACAGCTGCTTCAAAGTCTTTTGGGTTTGATGCGTTGATCAATGCACCGTCTGAGAATCCTCCGGCGGTTTTGAGCATCATTGGTCCCTGAGCTCCCATGTAAATTGGGACTTTTTCCTGAACTGCTTTTGCACCCATAAGGCTTGCACCGCTTTCTGTTTTTTCTCCAGCTAGGAGTGTGCTCATGGTTGCGATTGCGTTTTTGATTGTGCTGACAGGCTTTGTCCATTCGATTCCTAATGCATCGAAGGTTGCTTTGTCACCAGGTCCAATACCTAGGGTTGCCCTTCCGTTTGATAATTCGTCGAGGGTTGCAATAGCAGATGCTGTTATTGCTGGGCTTCTTACGTAGGGGTTGGTTACACCAGGACCCATTTTTATGGTTTCGGTTCCTGCTGCAATTAATGCAAGGGTTTCATATACGTTCTTGTTGTTGTAGTGGTCTGTAATCCATGCGTATTCAAATCCTACGTCTTCTGCGAGTTTGACAAGCTTTACAATCTTGTCTATAGGTTCATTTGGAACAAATTCGATACCAAACTTCATGATTTATCACCATCTCTAGATTTATCAGGAGTATAAAAATATTTTGCCATTTAATCGTAAACGAAAGATTTAAATAGTAGTCTCATGGGGATGGGGGAGTTCCCTTATACAGTTATAATTATACAGTCCTATTCAACTCTACTTAACTCATTTTAAGCCATTTTTGGGGTTTAAAAATTATGGGAAATATTCGGATATTTTTACTAATTTCATAACGTTTGGATCCCTTGAGATGTGATCAAAAAAGTATCTTCAAAAAAAAGTATCTTCGAATTACAAGAATTTC